>CAYUDW010000088.1:5981-15081 GCA_964442595.1 uncultured candidatus Brocadiaceae bacterium | reverse complement strand
TGTGCTGACGCTGGGTCCACGCTGCTCGACGTGGCTGGCGCGCGGTGTCCGGCATCCCACTTCATCCGGACCCTCATCCGGCACCTTACCCGGGTCTTCCCGAACTCCTGTCCACTCCTGACAACTCATGTCGCACATGGCACAGGATGACCGGGGATGGGTGGGCGGGGCAGGTCAGAAGCCTGGACGCGTGGCAACGATAGCCAACCGCTGATAACGCATGTCGCGGAATGACATGGAGCGGGCGACGGCCTGAGCAAGAACGGCGTCGACCCGGGTCAGCCCAACAGCGGCAGGACGTTCTCGATCTGCGCGATGCCTGCGGCGTAGTGGTCGCGCGCCTCCGCGAGCAGCGGCCAGAGCTTGCGGTCGGGGTCCTGCTCCGGCGACTGCCACCCGATCAGGCTGCCTGCCTCGTCCAATGTGTCGGCCTCCGCCGCGAACTCGGTGGTCGCCTTGGCCAGGTGGCCGGCCGCCCTCGGGTACCTGGGGGCAATCTCCTTGAGAAACTCGCCGGCGGCCCGATGTGTGGAGCTGTAGATGGCGTGGCAGTGAGAGTCGCCCGCCTCGCGCTTGGCCTCCACCTGTTTGAACTTCTGGACCCAGTACTCGTAAGCCGCCAGCCCTTCGTGCGGCGGGAGGCCAGGTTTCGTGACGTCATGGGCATGGCGCACGGCCTCCTTGAGCGCCGTGACCTCGGCCGCTCTGGCGTCGAGCGCGCCGACCTTCTCCTCGATGAAGATGGCGCCCAAGGCCGGACAGAACGCAGCGGCCTCCTGGGCTCGGCTCTGCTTCGCCTTGGCCAGACCCTCCTCAGGGCCCTGATGGGCGTGCCAGCCCAGGAACACATCCTCGCCGTCGTCATATCCCACGACGACCTCGTACGCAGCGTCCATGAACTCGTACGCAGTGTCCCTGAAGGCGTACCAGAGCAACACAGGGCGGCGGGCGCGGATGGAGTCCTTGATCTTTGGGATCAGCGCCGCCATGTTCCGCTTCGCATCATCCACGTCGCCGATCCAGCCCAGGATGTTCTCGGTATACTGGTAGCCGAGGAGCTTGAGCAGGTCCGTCGTCCACATCTGGCTTGAGCAGGTCGTGGCGCAGGGGCAGATGCCGGCGATGCGGAAGGCCGCGCCGGAGATCCCCTGGATGTAGGCCGGCGTGTAGGTCTCGCCCAGGAAACCCAAGACGATGCGGGCGCCCTCGAACAGAGGCTCCCTCACGCGGAACCGATCTACGTTGTCAATGATCATACGGTCTCCAGTCTGGGTGCCCATCAGGCCTGCGGCCTGTGCCGCGGACGAGAAGCATGCCGCTGCAGCGGCCGCCAGGAACCCCCGACGGTCTATGTCCATGCGGCCCGACGTGTCGCTATGCACCATAGACGGCCCGCGTGCGCCTGCCATGCGCCGCCCCCATTCGCAATGAAGCACTGACACCCCGGGCACGCGAAGAGGCTTCCAGAGACAAGACAGGCCCTGCTGCTCACTCTTCTGTCTTGTGTCAATACCGTACGGTGTTGGTGGCTGTCCGTCAACACCTCTCGACCCGGACCTTGCCGCGGGTCGCGTTGCAGAGCGCGATGAACGCGGCCGCACGGTGGACCTGCGCGCCCTCCGCCACGCCTTCGGTATGCACGTGCCCTCGCGGGCCATAGCCCGCTTCGGCGGGCGAAGGCCTGATCAGGAACGGCGTCGCGGCGCGCACGGCCCAGGCCGCCATCCAGCCTTCGCAGCCAAGGATTGCTTCGGCGGAGTAGGCTGCGCCATTCCTCGCTCGATCTCACCATGCTTGTCCGCCGGCCTTATGGCGGGAACCTCTACACAGACCCCACGCTGCTCGACGTGGCTGGTGCACACGAGGCGCTGCCTGATCTGTCGGTGAGTGGGCAGTCGCGGGCCGACGCCCGGCAGACTGCACGGTAACGCTCGTTCGCCGGCCGCACGGGGGAACGCTCCTTGCCTCCCTTGCAGATCCGTTCGCCAGCCACGAGCTTCCATCGGGTCCGGTCAGGAAGGCAGATTACTGGAGTTGCCAGTCCTCGTATCGCCACCAGCCGGGCGTGAGAGCCGCCATCTTGCCGGGCATGGAGCCAAAGACGGCCGCGCGACTGGCGTCCTCGAGCGCGGCTCGGGTGCCCAAGGGGTGAGTCTCACCGAGTCTTCACAGCCGTCAGGGCAAAGAGCAACACCGTTGCGTCGGATGGCCCGCATGCTCGGAGGCGGACCTGGCGGATGCTCTGGTTCGGCCGAGGGCTCAGCCATTCATAGCCGTAAACGGTGACGTCTTCACCGTCGGCCGTCTTTTCCTGCACCAAGGGGTCTGCCAGATAGGTGGCCATGTAGCCGCTGTGCCGGTACATGGGGTGGTGCAAGGGCTCGGCATGGCGCCGGTGCCACGCAGCGATGTTGCCTCCATATTCGATGGGTACTTTCGCCCTGCCGCCGTCGGCGTACTCGATCACGTACTCGCCCACCGTGGTCAAGCGGGACGACGGGCTGCGTTTGGCATTCCCGTGGGTAGCATGCAGGAAAATCAGACTATCCGCCCTGCGGTTGACCGCGACACTCACCTGGTGCGGATGCCCTGATTCGCGGGCGGCCTTGCTCTGAACGCCCAAGGCATGGCCGATACGGAAGGACACGCCGCGCAGTTCACGGCGGCCCGGTTCAAGTCTGAGGGCCGCGTCCCTATCTGCGCCGGCCTTCCTTCCGAGTGAAATCGCCGAGAACCTGCTGCCCTTGACCTGGGAGGGAAACGTCCGGCCGCGCAGGCGCGAGCGGATGTGCGGGACCATGCCGGTGATGATCCGATCATAGGTCAGTCGGAGCTCCTCGCGATAGGCCGCTGACCACATCATGTTGGCAGAATAGATGAAATCGTAGATCTTGCCCCGTGAGCCGAGGGTGTACTCGTCGCCGCGACTCCAGGTCGAGACCTCGGCGCCGATGACGCCCTTCCTGCTCCGCCGGGCTGCATAGCGCGGGTAGTGACTCGAGTACATGTTGCCCATGACGACTTTGAAGCCGTGGTCGAGCAGGTGTGTCTCGATGTCCTTGTCGAGGTGGAAGTACCAGATGAAGTCGAGCAGGATGACGTCCTTTGGAATTCGGTCAATGGCCGGCGGCGTCTTGTAGCGCGTGCAGTCGTGGAGCATGTCGCCCCAGATCATCATGCCGAGGCCCTTGGACTTCAGGTACTCGTGGAGCCTGTTGACGTGGAGGGCGAGGAGTTCCGCGGGATCCCTGTCGCGACAGCGCTCGCAAACGCCGATCTGGTAGACCTCGTCGTGGCCCATGTGCACGTATCGGGAGGGACGAATCACGTCGACGATCTCGTCAATCAGGTCGAAGACGACCTCGTAGGGCTTCTCCAGCAATGGGCAGTAGCAGTGCGCATACACCCCCGAGGGCCGCCTGTCCGCCTTTCGGAGGTCGACGTCGGCCTCGTCCTTCGCCTCCGCCGGCTCCCGCTCGGCAATCTCCGGGTAGGTTGCAGTGAGGTACTGCACGTGAGAGAGCGACTGTATCTCCGGGATGACCTCGAAGCCGTACTCGCGTGCATAGGCCACCAGGTCGCGCACTTCGTCCTTCGTGAGGCACGATCCCCCGGCAACCATGCCGCTATGGGGAAGGCGCGGGCCCTCACCTCGCGCGGCGCGGGCCTGAACTTCGGCGGTCGCCTCGTTGATCTCGGGGTGACTGTCGAACTGCATGCCCGACGTGATCTGGAAGAAGATCGTGTTGTAACGCATCGGGGCAAGTAGACAACGGATGAGACGCTTGGTGAAACCGATCTCCTCGCGGGCGGGCAAGCCGATGTGGACGCCGCGCAGTTCCATCGCTGGCTCGTCTGCGATGCTGCAGGCGGGGATGGCCGACGCCGGAGATTGCCGCAGAAGGGACAGGATCGTCTCCACGCCGTAGATGAGGCCGCGGCGATCGGGTGCGACGAGGCAGGCAGTCTTTCTTGCAACATTCAGACGGTAGCCATCCGGCTTGGGGGCGCGCCCCTTGTGCCGCTTCAGTGCCCTTAGCTCCTTCGCCAGGCCCACGATGATCGTGCCCGACAGGCCCTTCGCGCGCGCATGCTCGCACACTTCGAGACTGACGCCGAAATCCTCGGAGATCTTCGCGACCAGAAGCTCGGCGGCGAAACGGCTGTCCTCCGAAGCTCCCTCAGCGATCGCAATGCCCCTCACCCCTTGGAGTGGGAGTGCCCCGCGACTCGAGGCGAACTCGGCGTGCTTCGGCAACGGGTACACAACGGGGGAGTCGAAGGCGCAACCGAGCACGTCGACTTGCTTGAGGACGATATTGCGGAAACAGCCGTGAAGGCGAACGAGCAACGCGCATGCCGTCACGCCTACCGGGACGGCGATCTCTTCGTCGGTGACCTCGCCGTCCACGCCGGCCGTGAGGCGGCCAGCCGGCCGGAACACCTTGCCGTCCTCCGATACGAGGACTTCGATGGCCGCCACCCCGGAACCAGCCTTGATGTCCTGCGTGAGGAGAACGCGGTCGATAAACACCGACTTCTTCAGGTCAATCTGGATATCGACCCCAAGGTCTAAGAGCGACAGGGCTTTCCATCCGATTGGTTGTTCAGGGCAGAAGAGGCTGCCCTCGGAGAACGGTATCTTCCCACGGTCGCCGCCGTGTTCAGGCGCGAGGTCGGGGAAGAAAGCCTCATAGGTGCCACGTCGAAAATAGGTGTACGTTCCTGGGAGATCTGTCAGACTTCCGATGGCAATACCTAGCGGATTGATAGACATCCTGGTCCTCCCTTTCCTCCGGCATTCTGCAGTTGCCCTCGACGCGACACGGCTTCTCTTGTTGACGGTACCGTCGTCACAGGCAAGAAGGCCCTCCTGCCCTGCACATGCGCCGCATCGAGTCGGCCGGCGAGGTCTTGCGCAAGTTCCTGTTGCAGGTGAAACGCTCCGCCCAGGCCTCCATTATGTGCCGTCAGGCGCGCGTCAACGGTCTGGACTGCAATCTCGCCACCGCCGACTATGCCGTATCGAACGGATTGGTTTGCGGGAGCGTGGTCTCCCGAGCCAAAGACGCGCTACTTCGGGGGCTTGCGTCTCTCTTCACGCGGAAGCGCCGACGTCATGCGGCCCAAGCTCATGTGCGGACTGAGCGGATTCCCTCATCTGAGACCTCGTAGCGCGCTCCCTCGAGCAGCACGAGGGCGAGCGCACGCGTGCTGACGCCCTCATATTCGATTCCTTTGCCTTGGTTAACGACCACCGTGTCTCCCGCAATGTGGGCGATCTCAACCTCACCGATACGCTCCGTAATGACCTCGGACGCGTGGATGTCGGGACTCGATGGGCAAAGGACCACGCCGAGGTTCCTCCTGGGGATCAGGTTAGTCGCTGTGAAGCGCAGATGATACTGATTCTGCCACGACTCCCTTGGTCTGGCCGATCCCGGCGGGGGATCCCAGCCCTCCGAAAGGGAGAAGAAGGAATTCTGGTGGTGGAGGAAGTGACCCATGAGTCGTCGGCCTTCACGGTCCAGGCGAAACGTGCGCGCCCCTTCGTCGACCTCGAACGGCGCCCAGGCGTGGATGTTCCACTGGAGCCCTCCGGTTACGTCGGGCTTCAGCACCACCTCGTCGACCATCACGAAGCACGTGTGCGCCTTCAGAAAGATCACATGGCGACGGCAGCGCTCGGCCTGCAGGACGTAGCTTGCATCCGCATCGCCGACGAAGTAGGCGAGCCGGTCGTCCTCGAAGGCGCGCTCGACGGCGCCGCGCGAGTTGTAGGAGCACATCAACTGCGACGCGTCCGAGAGGGTCACGCAGTTATGACTCTTCGTGTGCCATACCCAGTGCATGTGGTGCTCAGACCCATAGCCGTCGTAGTATCCGCTGGGCATGGCCATCACCTTGCCGCCAACATGGATGATGAAGTCGTTGTTGTTCGCGTGGGAGTGACTGACCGCGCCGTAGGGTGAGCTGCGGAAGATGAACGCCACGTCTCTGGCTGGATCGGTGAGATCCGTCCGGATCGCCGCCCAGCCCGCTGCAGGGAACATCCGGAGCATCCGGTCTGAATCCGTTTCCCCCGCTGCATTGGACGCGCCGGTCGGGGAGCCTGACAGGTACCGAAGCGGCGCGATCTGCGGTCCCTGCCGTGCCGCAGGCGTGGAGCAGGTCTCGGCCTCGCGGCGGAGATCGGCAACGTAATCGGCCAGACTGCCCGTGCCGGTCTCCCGGTCGATGAGTTCTACCAGATCGGCGTTGCTACGCCAGGTCTGGCCCCAACGTTCGGTGCGGTCGCCGAAACCCAACCATTCGGCGTACGGCGGCCAGCACCAGCGCCTCCACTCGCCGTGGCTGCGCCAGAACGGCCGCCGATAGAGGTCCACGCCTGTGCCAAGCTTCAGGGCCGAGGCGAACATCGTCATGATGCTGACGTAGGACAACCCATAGCAGAGCCCCTCAGCCCACCCGCCGTCGTCGCCGGCCCACACCGGCCAGATGCCGCATAGGACCGGCCGGAGCCACTCGAGCCATCCCAGCGCCTCCGGTATCTCCTCGTGGAACACCAGGGCGATCATCGCCAGGAAGACGATTTCCCGGCCAGCGTGCGAATCGAACCGGGTGACACCATATGAGCCGAGGTTGGATCTCATCGGTGCGGGCCGTGAGCCCTTCCCGTGCGAATCAAGCCGGGTCACGCCACCCGAGCCGGGGTTGTGCATGTACTCGAAGGTGATCTGGCCGCGCCGCCGAAACTGATCGATGACGAGGACCCGCTCCTCCTCCGTGAACTGGTCCCACACCCAGTCGGAGGCCTGCGGACCGTTCCAGATGACCGCCATGTGGGCCTCGTCGAAGTGGCCGATATGGCTCGAGCCCTCAGGGTCCCACATGGACATGGAGGCAATCCGCTTGCATGCGGCCCGGGCATATTGCGCCTCGCCCGAGGCCAGATACGCCAGCGCCAGCGTCATTGCCCCGCGCATGAAGCCATGGGAATCGCGCATGCCCCGGGAGAAGACCGCATACCAGTTCCCGTAATCGGAACTCTCTTCCGGGAGAAACGGCGGCTCCTCGATCTCGTGCGGTTGAGCCAGGATCTTCTGCGCGTCAGCTTCGAGGCCCCGCCACAGGCCGGCCCTTTCTCTGTGGCGCGACGCGCGTATCGCAGGTAGATCCTCGGGACTGACGCAGATCCGCGGGTGTGTCTTGGGCATCCGCTCCAGCCAGACAGCAGGGGACGGGACCTCCAGGCCGACTGCCTCCGGGGTGATCTCAAACTCGAAGACCTCGCCCTCCGCGCTCGGCGTCGACCACTGCCAGAAGTACCGGCCCGGAGCAAAGGTCCGTTCCGGGAGGTAGGTCGGTTCGGTCAGTTCGGCCTCAGCGAGAACGACATCGTTCAACGACCGGTCCCGCGCGACGAGCAGGGAGAACCGGTCTGCCCCGTCCTGCGGCTTCCAGGCGAACACCGGCGGGTTGGTGCACGGCCTGGTACCGTTCCGGGGCTGCCGGGGATCAACGTGCGCATGTGGATGCCGGGTCGACTTCATTTGCTTTTTCCCCCTGTGCTTCTGCCATCCGCTGTCGTTCGGCGATCATACAGCGGGAAGCCGGCTTCCTCAAGAAGCAGGTCGGTCTGATCACTAGCCAGAGACACCACCTGGGGCGCAAATATCCGGACGTTTCGAAGAGAAGGTAGCGGTCAGGCTGATACTGTCTACGCCGCGAGCGTCCACGTCTCCGTCCTGTGCCACACCGTCTGCGGCAGAGAACAGGCCGGTGGGAGAATGTCAGCCTGGGAAGTCACAAACAGTGCGGGACGCGCCGCGGGCTTTATCCAGAACTTCATCTACTGTTTCACCCAGATCCTCCCCAAACGCTGTCCACTACTGACATCTCCTGACACACGATGGCACAGCGGGCGGGAAACGGGGGCTACGGCGAGGGGCAGACAGCCCCATCGCTATCGCTAACAGGGCGGTTCGTGCTCACCCGTCCTGCCGAGCTCGTCCAGGAATCGCTCGATGGTCAACGGGGCGCTGCCTTCGTAGTGGCTATTGACGTTGACGATGGTGAGGACGCCTTCCTGCGCATTGGCCCGGGTGATCGCGGCTGCGGCGCGGATGCCCTCCGGCTGAGGCCTGACGATGCGTGACCAATTCGCCTCACGCCGTGGCGTCGACGGTCGGGGGCACAGAGTCGTCGTCGACCAGGCCGTTCAGTTGCCGGTAGACTTCGAGGAACTTCCAGTAGGCCACACCGTTGCCGGTCGGGGGAGACAGCGGGGGAAGGGCCACAGCAGCGCTATGCGCTGCGTCGAGGTCTTGAAGGGCGGCCATGAAGGCCTGCGAGAGCCCTTCGATCAGGGCGTCCAGACCCGTCGCTTCAGCCGGCCCGGGCAGCGGATCGAGCGGGGCTGCGCCGGCTGTCGCTTCGGGCGTGCCGTCCGGCGGGACGGGATCTGAGGCCACAGGATCGACCTCATCGGGTCCGGGCGGACCGTCGGCTGGTGTCTCGGCCAGATTGTCAAGGACGGCCCGAAGGGATTCTACCAGATTGTCAAAGGAGGCAGTCAGCTTCTCCATCAACGATTGCATGTCCGGCGGGCTGACACCCATCGCCTCATCGGTGTGCGCGTGCACCGACATGCCAAAGGCATCTTCCGCCTCCTGGATGGCATGGAGTTCCTCTTGACTGAGACCGTCCGCCGGAAGCGCGAGCGCCAGGTGCGAACTCACCGCGTCCACGACGGCTCGGGCACTGTCCTGGACGACCGGTTTGGCCGCCTCGTACCGTGCTGCGTTGAGTTCTTCATGGAAGTTGATTCGCAGGCGGACGTCAGCCACGCCCTTGAAATGCCCCTCCTGCAGGAGACGCAGGACCCCCTTCGCCTTCTCCTGAACGCTGACGGGTCCTTCAGTCCCACCTTCTGCCGCCTCCGCACTTGCCGCCTCACTGTGAATCAACGGCTCCGAGGGAGGAGTGCTCTCGTCGGGCTCGACGTCTGTTATCTCAGCCGCGCGGCCTCGTGCGTGCCTGCCTGCGTGTGGCCCTGTCGCCCGCAGGTCTGGATGGTTGATCCTGATCTCGCTCATCT
>CAYUDW010000088.1:0-5881 GCA_964442595.1 uncultured candidatus Brocadiaceae bacterium | reverse complement strand
GCGTGTGGCCCTGTCGCCCGCAGGTCTGGATGGTTGATCCTGATCTCGCTCATCTTCTGCCCTCAATCCCGTGACCAATGGCCATGACCTCTGCCCGGTCCCCACCTCTACTCTCATTATCGGAAAGAACGTGCCGCGCATTAGACCTTCCTGCCCGTCTTTGGGTCGGAAAGAGCGTGCGGGCTACGTCGGTACCTCTCGAGTAGGGGATGCGCCGGAACACGCCGAAAGACCTGTCCGCCTGCCCCAATCAGTGACCGGGACACGACCGGTTCTTGCACCAGATTGAGCCCTGAGGAGGACCTGTGAACGATCTTATGGACATGCCATCTCACGAGGCACCACGGGGCAGAGCTGCGAGGTGTACCAAATCCGGCTCCTTCCGAGACGATCCTGTCCGCCTCGGCGCCCGAAAGGACCGGCGTCGCTGACAACGAAGGGTCTGGTCGTGGATCGCTGCGGCGGCATATCTTCGGCACGCACCTCAGCAAGAACGGCGTGGCCCCCCGCACGGCGCACGCGGCCATCCAGCCTTCGCAGCCAAGGACTGCTTCGGCGGAGTAGGCTGCGGCACTCCTCGCTCGACCTCACCATGAACGTCTAGACCGACCCCATGCTGCTCGACGTGGCTGGTGCGCTTGAGGCGCTGCCGGAGTTGTCGCTCGGCATCAATGCCGGCAGACATGGCGCGACGGGCTGCCCACCCATGATCACACGCTCCTGGAGATCCAGTCCGTCCTGACCTGCCGCCGTGCGGTGTTCCACGACCCTACGGCAGGCTGTTCAAGGTCGCTACGGCTTGAAATCCCGAGCGCGTGGCCATATCCTTCTGTGGGAACTGAACTGACTACACGGGTCAAGATGGGGGCAGGACATGCGTCAACGCAGCTTTTCCGCACTGGTCGCCGTCCTCGTGGTGGTATTCGCTGCCACCGGCTGCCGCAGCATGTACTACTCGACGATGGAGATGTTCGGCCGCGAGAAGCGCCACATCCTCGCGTCGCGCATCGAGGACGTGTCGGAAGAGCAGAACAAGGCGGCCCAGGAGTTCAAGGACGCTCTGACGCGCCTTAAGGAGATGTATGGCTTCGACGGCGGCGATCTCGAGGAGATGTACCGCAAGCTGCTGTCCGACTACGAAGACTGCAACGGGCGCGCCGGGTCCGTCCGCACGCGGATCTCTGACATGGAGCAGGTCGCCAGCGACCTTTTCAGGGAATGGGAGAGGGAGATTGCGGAGATCTCCAACACCGACCTGCGCTCCAAGAGCGAGGGCTCGCTCCGCCTGACCCGCCAGCGCTACGGCCGCCTCGACGACGCTGCCAACCGCGCCGCTCGCCGGATGGATCCCGTCCTTCAGCAGCTCAAGGACTACGTCCTGTACCTCAAGCACAACCTCAACGCCCAGGCAGTCGGCTCCCTCAAGATCGAAGCCGATAAGATCGAAGTACAGGTCGACCAGCTAATCCGAGACATCCAGACATCCGTCGGCGAAGCGGAGGAGTTCCTGAGGAGGTTCGAAGAACCGTAGCAGGACGACCGAAAGCCGAGTCTGTCGCCCTGAGACTGTTCGATCGAAGTCCCTGGGTATGGTGATCAATTCGGTCGCTCCGAGCAGCGACATGCGCGGGTGGCCTGCTGGCGGCGCGGAGGTCCGAACTGACCCTGGTCTGACTGCGGGCGCAGAAAGAACGGCCGCGGCTCCCCGCACGTCCTGTGGAAGCCCAGCACCTGTGAGAGATGCCGCCTAATGCACCACCGGCGCCAGGAAATGTAGCGCGTTGAACCGCTCGAATGCCTGGAGGTAGTCCTTGCCTTCCAGCTCGACAGTCCGTCCGTCAAGGCGCGTGACGAAGTCGAGATGCTCCACCGTATCCGCGTAAGAGGGATCGGTGAACACCACCCGCACACCAACGCGGCCGTCGAACGTGAAGGCCTTGAAGTCCGAAGCGTGACGCACTGCCTCGGCAGCCTTCTCTTCGATCAGCTTCCGTGCTGATGCCAGCGGCAGACATCGCGCGGCGGAGCGGGAAATCCCCACCTTGACTGCGGCCGTCTTCACATTGCCCAGGAGCGATTCAGCTTCCTGGCACGCGGCCCGGTCGCCGGCAACCAGGCCGACCGGCACACCGTGGAACCCGCACAGTGCAGCGTCAGTTCCGATCTCACCGACCTCCACGCCATTGAAGGCGAGTGAGAATATGTGCCCCGCAAAGGTGTGGGCCATTACGGCGTGCAATGTGCCGGCTTTCGCGTGGTAGCCTGCGAAAAGCGCAAGGTCGAACGAGGCGTCAACGCCGCCCATGTGGTTCATGGGCTTCGGCTGCCCGGAAACGAAACCGGCCCTCGGGTCGAGGAGCTCGGGCAGGAGGTTGCGCATGTTGCCGTGGCTCTCGCCCACCAAGACCTCGGCAGCGCCCCCGGAGAACGCGCCGCGCACCGCACCGTTTGCCTCCTCCGTAATGAGCCGCCGTTCCTGATCCAGCCGCGACTCATCCCATTGAACCAGGCCTGCGACCCCTTCCATGTCGACGGCAATGAACACTTTCACCGGTCGACCTCCTTCTTCCCGAATGCAGATCCGTTTGCGGCTACATTGGCAAGGCCAACTGCCCCCGCCCCTGTCGCCAGTGACTTCTGCAATGGTGAACGCGTCATCGTCCTACTTGGCCCTGCCGATCGACTTCAGGTACTTCTTCGTCTTCTTCAGGCCCAGTACCCTTGCCTTGTTCTGCACGCTGGACACCGTACGCCTCAGCTTCTTGGCTACCCCTGCCGTGCTGGTACTACGGAACACCTGCTTCAGCAGCTTCACCTCATCCTTTGACCACGCCCCACTCCTCAGCTTGGGCTTGGCCATCGCCATCTCTCCCTGCCAGTTGGATGATGCCTAACGCAGCACACGTTACTGGCAGACAGCCATACATGCAAGGTAGTTGTCCCACAGCCCGCCCCGTCGTCCCGCGCGGGGGGGGGGAGAACCGGCCGGTCACCATCGGGTGACCCGCCGAGGTTCGCGGTCGGGGCGAACAGCGCCGCACCCGCCGTCCGGCTACCCGTAGGTCTCTTTCAGGAAGCGAGCAGCGTTCTCCGGCCTGTCCCACGCTGCAAGTTGTCCCTGAAAGACCTTCACCGCCGCCTTCGCGGCCTCGTCGTGGAGTAGCCTTTCGATCGCCGCCAGGACGTCGGAAGCCGTTGCCCGCTCCTTGGTCAGACGGATGGCAAACCCCTTGCGCACGCAGGCGTCCAGGTTGGCCTGCTGCTCGGGGTGCATCCCGATGCCGACGATCGGCGTGCCCGACAGACAGGCGTTCATGACCGTGTTTTGTCCGCCGTGGATGACGGAGACATCCGCCATCGGGTTCACCTTGTGTGCGGGCAGAAACCCGGTGACGACCACGTTTTCCGGAACCGCGACGTTCATCCGCTCGACGTGCGGTTTCACGGGTGCGATCACGCGGTAGGGCGCGCCCGTGAAGCCTTCCAGGATCTCGGCAACGAGCGCCGGCTTCCCCGAACTCCCCATGGCGAAGTACACGATAGGCTTGTCGCGAGGCATCGAGGCCACTTCATCGGGAATCGGCCGGTCGATTCTGGTCGGCAGAGGTCCGACGTAGTGCAGCGAAGGACGGACCTCGCGGAAGCCGACCCACTCGGGGATGTCGGCCAGAAGCGTGTGATCGCCCTCGATCAGGTCAATGAAGTTCTTGAACTTGGGCAGCCCGTACTTCGGCCCGACGGTGTTGAAGGCCCGTATGCCGGCTGCCAGCTTAAGGACCAGCTTGCTGATCCAGCGGCACATTCTCTCTTCATCGTTGCGAAAGAGCCACCGCACAAGGCCGAAGTCGCTCCGGTCGGGCCAGGACTGAAGCCCCGCCTCGTAATACTCCCTGACGGTCGTGGAGTGGAGGACGTTGACGAAAGGAACCCCGGCCGTGCGGGTCGAGAGGGTGACGCTCAGGCACCAGCCGGTAAGCACGGCGGCAGGCTTCACCTCCTCGAAGAACGCCATTTCGCGCAGGACCCGCGCCTCGAGTTCTTCCGCCGACAGGTATCCCACCGTGTTGAGCGTCTCTCCACTGAGCACGATGCGCAGGCGAGCCAGCCTTTCCTGCGTGAGCCGCGGCTCCATCTTCACCAGGCGAAAGCCCTGGTCCTCGATGAGTTGCTCGAACCGCCCACCGTAGCTGGCGAAGAGGATGTCGAAGTGCTTCCTCGCGGCCCTGGCGATTCCGAGCATTCTTCCGGTTTCGGCCAGGTTGTAGCCAGCCGCCGCAAGGAGGAGCGTCTTCATAGCGCACCTCCTTTCCTTCGCCTGCCCGCCGACCTCCCTGGGACAAAGGTGGGTCAGAATGCGGTCGAAGCTGAGCGTAGTTGCTGACCCGAAGGCCACCCCGCCCCGCCGGCCCGTCCGGAGGGCATCCTCTATCCCTCAGGTGTCAGGCGTTTGGGCATGACCAAGAACTCCGTGTACGCAAGATTCGGCGCAGGCAAGGCTCACCTCTCGCACGGAAGCGCGTCTCCTAGCCACACTATAGATTTCCACACCATGCTTCTCGGCGCACCCGGCCAGTTCCGGAGAAATTGCCCATCCTGTTCCTTCCAGGAACAGGGGAAGTTCGTCTGGCCGTATACTCCAGTTCCAGGCCTCTCCGATTAGCTTCTGGAGCCATAGCATCAAGCCTGTCCATCGGCCGACATCAGGGCCACCGTCCGCACCAGCGGGGATATAGGTGAAGACGATCTGGCTGTCGCTACCAGTAATCTCGGCGCACTGACAGAACAGATCCGGGACTGCTTTGCCAGGCAGATACATCAGAAGGCCTTCAGCGATGATGACAGACCGGGCGGTCGGGTCCCATGATTCATCGGCTCTCAGTACATCTACCAGCCTTCGTTTGCCCAGATCCTCGGGGATCAGGCGAAGGTTGTCCCGCCGTCCCATCGCCTCTATTCCCTTGGCCTTCAGGTCAGCGGTGGCCGGGTGATCGATCTCAAAGAAGCTCACCCCAGGAAACTCAGGCGCCAGACGCCACCCCATCGTATCGTAGCCCGCTCCCAAGACAAGGACCTGTGCCGCTCCGGCACCAGCAGCATCCCGTACCTGGCGCTCACAGAAGGCCTTTCGGTGGCCAAAAGCCTCGAACTGCCCCGGCAACATCCAGTCGAACGCCTTGTAGACGGAAACCATCCTGTGCGAGCGAGACCATCGAACCGCGGTTGGACCGACCGCGCCGGACGCGATCAGCAGTCTCTCTGTGGCGGCGACAATTCCCGGGGGCAACACCTCAGCCATCTCCGGCATCGCACCCAGAGTCACAATACACGCAGCGACCTTGTACGCCGTCCTGCTTGGTTTGCCTTTGCGCATGGATTCCTCCGTGACATGCTGGCCTAACGGACACTTGCTTTCCCGCAGCAGTGTACCCGCTCCGCGGCTGGGGCTTCCAGCTCGACGGTAGTCCTCCCGGCCCGCACGCGGGGGAGGCCGCGCGGGGGCTGCGGCGAGGCTCTCCCCCAGGGTTTCCTCAAGAATCTCCACAGACTGTAGTCAGTCGTAGTCACTCCCTGTCCATTTCTGTCACTCCCTGGCAGACGGAGGGCCTCTGGGGAGTGGATGGCTGTCAGCCTGGCAGGGCCACAACTTGCGCGGGTCGGCAGAGATAGGCGCTCTCGGACCGTTACAGCGGGCCCTCCGCGGAGATGGGCGTGGAGCGGGCGACGGGATTCGGACCCGCAGACGGCGTCAACGGCGGAACAGACCGGAGAAGCCGTCCTTCAGGACCTGTGGCCCCGGGAGGTGGACTGTCAACTCAGGTATCGTTCAGGACAGCTCTCAGACTGTTCTGGAACTAGCGGCTATTCGGCCTCACCCTCTTCA
>CAYUDW010000087.1:14045-15294 GCA_964442595.1 uncultured candidatus Brocadiaceae bacterium | reverse complement strand
GTCCTCCGTGTCTCCGTGGTGACATGCCGTTAAGCGGTTACAGCTCCACGGAGCGGCCCGTCTCGACCGACTCCCTCTCCGCTTCGATCAACCTGACCGAGAAGGCGCTCGATTCGGGCGTGACGACGGCCGGCATCTCGTCGTTCTGGATGCAACTGACGAAGTAGGCGATCTCCTCCTGGTAGCCGTTCTTCTCGGGCAGGTGCGGGTGGGTGCTGCCCTTGCCGGTGATCTCCAGCAGCCCGCGGCGCTCGGCGGAACTGAACCGCAGGCACCCCTTCTCAAAGGCCGCCATGAAGTGCGCCTCGAAGCTGAAGCCGGTCGGCAGGGACAGGTTCGCCCCGGCGCGCACGGCCATCTTGTCGTCGTAGATGTATTGGGACTCCACGGCGTCGTAGCCGCCGCTGACACCGACGGCCGCGGTCGAGCAGACGGCCCGCGGCTCGCCCAGCAGGTAGTGGACGAAATCCGCGTCGTGCACGTGCAGGTCCAGAACGCCCCCGCCGCTGCGCTTGTGGTCCAGCAGCCAGTTCTGCCACGACCAGCCCGGAGGCGGCCCGCCGCGCCACATCGAGAGCTCCAGCAGCCGGCCGAATCGGCCCGACTCGACCGTCTCGTTCAGGTACTCGTAGGCGGGGAAGAACCGCACGCAATGGGCGATCATGAACTTGCCGGGAGCGCCCTCGGCCACCGTCAACACGTCCTGGCACTCGGCGTACGTGAGCGCCATGGGCTTCTCGCACAGGACGTGCTTGCCGGCCTCCAGTCCCTTTTTGCAGTATTCGGCGTGCAGGAATGTCGGCAGGCAGATGTCCAGCATGTCGACGTCGGGGTCCTCGACGAGCTCGTCGGGATCCGTGGTGAGCTTCTGCCTGTCGGGGTCGAGCCTGCCGCCGCCCGCGCCGATGTTGATCTCCTGGGAGGTCTCCCCCGGGTGGAGCCGCTCCTCCCGCGTGTCCGCCACGGCCACGACCTCGGCATCGTGGATGGCGTCGTAGCAGCCCAGGTGCATGTTGCCCATGCCGCCCAATCCTATGATTCCGACCCTGACCATCGTCTTACCCTCCGCCAGAGGTTCGGTTGTCCTTCGTCTTGCCGCAGGCTCATGCCTGCTGTATTGTATGCAAACGGTGCGGCCGTGCAACAAGCGCGGCCTGACCGGGCAGAGCGGCACGTCGCGGCAACAGGGGGCCCTACAGCATGGGCGCGCGTCTTTTCCGCTTCCACAGGGCGGTGATCTCCCCCCACC
>CAYUDW010000087.1:6962-13945 GCA_964442595.1 uncultured candidatus Brocadiaceae bacterium | reverse complement strand
GCCCGCGACCTGGACGTGGTGCTCATCGACGCCGTCTGGCCCTTCGGGGCCGGGCACCTGCTCCCGCGAGGGTTGCTGAGGGAGCCGCTGAAAGGGCTCGAGCGGGCCGACTTCCTCGTCCTGACGCGGACGGAACTGATCGGCCCCGAGCAGATCGAAGAGGTGAAGACCAGGCTGAACCGGCTCGCCCATGGCGTGCCCGTCGCGCTCTGCGAGACGACGCTCCAGGGGCTGCGGCCGCTGGGGCGGCCGGCGGAAGAGGCGCTTCTTCCGGGAGCATTGCGGGAGGGCCGATGGGCGGCCTTCTGCGGGATCGGCAATCCCGAGGCGTTCCGACTGACGCTGCGACGGGCAGGCTGCGATCCCGCCACGTTCAGCGTGTTTGCGGATCACGAACGCTACAGCCGGCGGCAGATCGAGGGCGTGCTGGCCCGGGCGCGCGCGAGCGGGTGCAACCGCGTCGTCACGACGGAGAAGGACGCCGTCAAGGTGGAAGCATTGACGGCGAGGGATGGACCTCCGGCGGGGCCGGCGCTGTACGCCCTTCAGACGGAACTGGACATGACCGAGGGCTCGACGGCCTTCATGGCTGCCGCCCTGGAGGCGGCCGGCCGACGCGCGTAGGCGCCAGAGGGCGCACCGCAGCCCTGCCACGGGCCGTGCGGAGCATCCTGGTGCTGGCTTAACCACTGAGAGACCCGCTCCCCATGGCACGTAACGTCGAGGTCAAAGCGAGGGCCCGCGACCTGGAGGCCGTCCGCGAACGGGTCGAGCAGTTGAGCAATGGGCCGGGAACGCTGCTTGAGCAGGAAGACGTCTTCTTCCGCGTGCCGAAGGGCAGGTTGAAGCTGCGTCTGCAGGATGCGGGCCGCGGGCAACTCATCTTCTACGAACGGCCGGACTGCCCCGGCCCCAAGCAGTGCACGTACTGGCTGGCCGGAACGGACGACCCCGAGGGCCTCCGGAAGGTGCTCTCCCACGCGATGGACGTCGTGGGGACGGTTCGCAAGCACAGGACGCTCTACATGGTGGGCCAAAGCCGCGTGCATCTGGACGAGGTGGAGGGGCTCGGCTGCTTTGTGGAGATCGAAGTCGTCCTGCGCGAGGACCAGTCCTCGGAGCAGGGGGTCGCGGCGGCACGCGAACTGATGCGGTCCCTGGGGATCCGGGAGGACGACCTGGTGGAAGGCGCCTACCTGGACCTGCTGCACGCGCGCCGGGGCGAGCCGTCGGAAGCCCTCCGCAGCCGTGGGAATTGACAACCAGCGCGGCGGCCCTTATCATTACGTTGCAAGGCGTTCCGCGAGCATTCCCAGGCAAATCGGAGGATTCCTGGCGGTGATAAGCGATACTCGCCAGCATGACGGCATCACGGTGGTGGACATCGAGGGGCGCTTCGACGCCCTGACTACCCCCCAGATCAAGACAGAACTTCACGCCTTGATCGAGGGCGGAGCGAAGAACCTGATACTGAACCTGGAGAAGATGGACTTCATTGACAGCGCGGGGCTGGGAGCGCTGGTAAGCTGCCTTAGGAGGACCGCTGCCGAGGGCGGCGAGCTGCGCCTGGCCGAAGTGCCTGCCTTCTCTCGCTCCATCTTCGAGCTCACCCGGTTGACTCGCGTCTTCGACGTGAACCAGACGGAAGAACAGGCCATCCAGTCCATAGAAGGAGGAAAGGAAGAAGGCTGAGGCGCCGGACGATCGCCACTCCTTCGTGGATGGCCGGGACGGGCAGCATGCCGGACGTGAAGAAGGTCCTCATAGTCGACGACGAGCCCCACATCCTGCGTTCCCTCGGGTTTGTCCTCAAGAAGGCCGGCTACGGCGTTCTGGAAGCCCGCAGCGGAGCCGAGGCACTCGATGTGATGCAGCAGGAGCGTCCGGAACTCGTCTTTCTGGACATCATGATGCCGGAACTGGACGGTTACGAGGTGTGTCGCAGGATCAAGTCCAGGCATGACTTGGCGACGTACGTTATCATGCTCACCGCCAAAGGTCAGCAGGCCGACCGGGAGGAAGGCATGGCGGCGGGCGCCGACGAGTACATGACCAAGCCCTTTAGCCCCAGCCGCGCGCTGCAACGCGTGCAGGCCGTGCTGCACGGGTCAGACTGAAATGGACGAACAGGAAACACAATCTGAGCTTCGCATCTGCACGGTCGGAAGCAGCGCCGTGGCCAGGCTCATTCCCTCGGAGATAGACGGTTGCTCCGTCCAGAACGCAACGTGCAAGGACTATGACGCGCTCCTGCGCCGGGTGACCGAGGAGGTGCCGGACGTCGTGGTGGTCGACGCGGATTTCGCCGCCGGGGAGGACGGGTGTCTGGAGCGCCTCCGCGACAAGTACCCCGACCTGCCCATGATCGTGCTGGGAAAGGAGCCGAACGCGCGGATCATCGTCGAGTGCATGAAGGAAGGGGCGGAGGACTTCGTGGACGTCGGCGACGAGGACAACCACCTGGCCAAGGCCCTGCTGGAGGCCGCGCAGAAGCACCGGCTGGTCGTACAGGTCAAGCGTCTGACGGCGGTCTACGAACGAGGTGGGCTCGGCGAACTGGTGGGCATAAGCCCCGCAATGCACGCGATTTACACCCGGATCAAGAGCATATCCGACACGGACGCGACAGTCATGGTATGGGGCGAAAGCGGCACGGGCAAGGAACTGGTCGCCCGGGCCGTCCACCAACTGAGCGGCCGGGGGGACGGCGCGTTCGTGACCGTCAACTGCGCCGCCATCCCCAAGGACCTTCTGGAAAGCGAACTGTTCGGACACGAAAAGGGCGCCTTCACCAGCGCGGACCGCCAGCACATCGGCTGCTGCGAGCGAGCGCACGAGGGCACGCTCTTCCTGGACGAGATCTGCGAGATGGACATGGGGCTCCAGTCCAAACTGCTCCGCTTCCTGCAGAACCACACGTTCGGCCGCGTCGGCGGCGCGGAAGACATCGAGGTGGACACGCGCGTCATCGCCGCAACGAACAAGGACCCCCTGGCAGAGGTCGAGAAGGGCAACCTGCGCGACGACCTCTACTACCGCCTCAACATCGTGCCTATCTACATACTACCCCTGCGGGAACGGCCCGAGGACATCCCCGTGCTGGCCCAGCACTTCCTGACCATGATGCGGGAGAAGTACAACAAGTACTTCTGGGATTTCTCCCCGGAGGCGGTTCGCATTCTGCTCTGCTATCCCTGGCCCGGCAACGTGCGCGAGCTGGGCAATACGATCGAGCAGATCGTGCTTCTGGCCACCAGCGACAGGGTGACCGCGGACCTGTTCCCGGAACGCATCCGCCAGGAAGCCGCCAAGCGCAAGACCCCCCCACTGGCGGTTGAAGAGGCGCTGGAATGCATCCAACAGGCGCTGCAAGCTCCGGCGCCCCGGCCGGAGGCGGCCGATGAAGTGGTGCCGATCGCCGAACTGGAGAAGCGCGCCATTCTGGCGGGCGTGAAGAAGTGCGACGGGGATATCAGCAAGGCCGCCCGCAAGCTGGGCGTGAGCCGCGCCACCCTATACCGCAAGCTCGATAAGTACGGCGTCAGGTAGGACTCCGGCGCCCGTTCAGGCAAGCGAGCACAGCGTCCGCACCCCCTCCTCGATCACCTCATCCTCAGCGGCGAAGGACAGCCGGAAGTGCGTCGCCCTCTCGCTGAACACGCTGCCGGGAATGACGAGCACTCCGCGCTCGATGGCCGTCTGGCAGAACCCGTCGCCGTCGCCCCCGGGCGGCTTGACGAAAGCGTAGAACGCCCCCTCGGGCTGCCTGAGCTCGAACTTCTCCCTCAGCCCCTCATAGACCAGGTCCCGCTTGGCCCTGTATGCGCGCACGTAGTACTCAGTCGACATGCCCAGCGCGACGACGCCGGCGTGCTGCGCGATTGAGGGCGCACACACGAAGCTGAACTGCTGCAGCTTCTTCATCTCCTCGATTACGGGGTCGGGCCCGACGGCGTAGCCCAGGCGCCACCCCGTCATGCCGGCCGTCTTGCTGAATCCGTTGAGGAGCAGCACGTCATCCGTCATCCGGGCGATGCTGGGGCATTCCCCGTCGTAGCAGAAAGCCCTGTATATCTCGTCGCTGACGATGAAGACTTCGTTGCGTTGCGCCCAGTCCGCGACGCCGCGAAGGTCGCCCTCTGGGAAGACGCGGCCCGTCGGGTTGCACGGGCTGTTGACCATCAGGAGCTTGGCGTCGGCGGCCCCGGCCGCGTCGAGCCGGTCGGCCGTGAGCGCGAAGTCGGGGTAGGTGTCTACGTAAAGCGGAACGCCGCCCAGCAGCCGGCAGAGGTGCTTGTACATTACGAAGTAGGGATCGGGGATGGCCACCTTATCCCCGGGGTTGATCAACGCCATGAAGGCCAGCAACATCGCCCCGCTGACGCCGCTGGTTATCAGAACGCCATCGTGCCGAATGCCCGTGGCCCCCTTCTCGAACGCGAGAACCGCGTCCCGCAGCTCCTGGATGCCCTGCGTGACGGTGTATTTGTTGCGGCCCGACTCAATGGCATGGATGGCGCTTGCCTTGACGGGCGCCGGCACGTCGAAGTCGGGCTGGCCGATGCTCAGGTTGATGGGGTTCCGGAGCGTCTTGGCCAGATCGAAGACTCTGCGGATGCCGGAGGAGTCTATCCAACCCATCCGCTCTGCGATAAGTGCGGAAGCGTCCACGGCTCTCTCCCACGGGCGGGCTGCACTCGGTCAAAAGGGGGCTAGCCTTCGGCCTCTTCGGTTCCGGCCTCCTTGCCTTCCGTCTGGGCGGCCTCGCCTTCTGCCGTTTCCTCCTCGACAGGTCGCCGCGCAACCGGGGCCTCAACCACCTCCGGCGTGACCTTCGGAAGGCCGAAGACCGAGTCATGCTCCGAATCCCACTTCTCCTCCTCCCCGAGCCGCTCGATGCGCTCGGATCGGGTGAGGACGTTGCGCCGCCTGGCCAGGTGGTCCTTCCGCTTCAGGCTCTTATGCATTGACATGGTTTCTTCCTTGCACGTGAAATAGTCCGGTGCAGGCAGGCGAGGACGGTTAGGGCACGAGATAGACCGTGGCGCCTTCGAACAGCTTCTTGCCCTGCGCGGCGAAACTCCGAAGCTCCGCCAACAGCTCCTGCATCTCCGGCGAGCTCTCGCTGGGAAAACTCCCGACGCAGAGGGCCATTCGCCCGTCGTCAAGCGGCAAACAACAGAACTCTTGTTGCTCCGCCACGTCCCGGATCGCCTGCACCTGGGTCAGGCGCATGGCCTCTTCCTGCTTCGAGGCCGGGAAATCCATCAGCCTGATCGTATAGTCCCCCTGCCCCGGAGGCACAGCACCCCGCGCAGAAAGTGCCGGCGGCTGTTCGGGCGCGCTGCGCACCGTGGTCAGAAGAAACCAGATGCCGATGCACACCATCACGACGACGAGAACTGAGAAAAGCACTCTGCGCAGGAGGAAATCCTCCTCCTCTTCAGCGCTGAGACCCCACCCGATGCCGCGCACTTCGCTGCTGCCGTCATCCTGGGGTCGGGACCCCGCGCCGGCCTCTGCATCCCGCGAGCGCCTGTTCCGCGCCGTCATATCCCGTTGCCCTCGCCGCTCCTCCAGATTGGGATTGGGAACTCAGAGAGCTTGCCCACACGAAGTACGCATTATAGGGAGAAGCCTGCCAGCAGTCAAATCGGGGGCCGGAATGCGGGGCGCCAGGAGAGAGATTGTGCGTTCCACCGGCAGTTCCCGGATCCTCAACTTGCGAGCCCGGCGCGCCAAGTGTAGACTCCGGCCTTCGGCCGCCCCTAACCGCGTCCACCTAAGCGAGCATATGGTTTTCGACACGACCACCATATCGCGCGAGTCCGCCACGGAGATTGTCCGCGCCCTTGTCAGCCGTCACCTCGCCGTCACCGGCATGGAGCGGCTGCACGGGGGAATGGTCAACAGCGTGCTGGAACTGACGACCGACGGCGAGCCGGGCCGCATCGTCGCGAAGCTCTCCGGCCAACCGGGACACAAGGGCTTCGAGCGGGAATGCCGCGTGCTGCGCTGGTATCGCGCCAACACGCGCTTCCCGGTGCCGGAGCCCTACGGCTGCGACACGTCCGGGCGGATCTTCCCCGGCAGTTGCCTGCTGATGGAACGCCTGCCCGGCACAAACCTGGGACACGCTCGACTCACGGCCGGCGAGCACGCAACCGTCGAGCGCGAGATGGCACGCATACTGGCGGACCTGCACGGGCACCGTCGCGCCACCTACGGAAGCGCCGTGGAACCGGAGGAACAGGGCTCACCGCACTGGCTGGACCGGTTCGGCCCGCGCATCCGGCGGGAGTTCGACTCCGTGGCGGACCGCCTCAGCGGCGAGGCCCGGAGCGTCATCGCGGAAGTGCTGGAGCACCTGGATCAATGGCTGCCCGAGTCCAGCGAACCGACGCTCGTCCACGGCGACCTGTGGGCCACCAACATCATTGTCGATCCGCATGGGCCGGGCGGCGCGCGAATCAGCGGCTTCGTGGACGGCGGCGCCGACTTCTGCGACGTGGAATACGAGCTGGCCTACCTGCTGGTGTTCAACACGGCGGGGGCGCCTTTCTTCCGCGAGTACGCCCGCTACCACGCCCTGCGCGACGGGTTCGACCTCCGCTGCCGGATATACTGGCTCAACACCATGCTGCTGCACGTGCGGGCCTTCGGCGACGCGCATTACGTGCGCGCCTGCGAGAACCTGGCCCGCGAACTGGACCGCCTCACGCCCGATCCGAGTTGGGCGCTCTGAGCCCACCGGCGGCAAAGGTCAAAGGCCACAGACGGAGCAACCGCCATGGCAAAGCCCTTCGTGGAGCCCACGAGTCCCCTCTTCCCACCGGCCGATTCCGTCAAGGACATGCGGCTCGAAGTCAGCCCCAACGGCAGGCACTTCGTGACCGGCAACGGCAAGCCGTTCCTTTACCTCGCCGATACGGCCTGGCAGTTGTTCAAGCGCCTGAACCATGAGGAAGTGGACGCCTACTTCA
>CAYUDW010000087.1:0-6862 GCA_964442595.1 uncultured candidatus Brocadiaceae bacterium | reverse complement strand
TGAACCATGAGGAAGTGGACGCCTACTTCACCAACCGCGCGGCCAAGGGCTTCACGGTCATCCAGGCCTACGTGCTGCGCGGCCTCAAGGCGCCGAACCTCCACGGCGAGCTGACGCTCGTGGACGGTGACCCTACCCGGCCGAACGAGGCGTTTTTCGAGAACGTGGACTACATCATCAACCGCGCCAACGAGCTCGGCCTGGTGATGGGCGTCGTGACGAACTCCGGCGAGCATGTCCGCAAGGGCAGCCTCGACGAGCAGGTGCTGACAGAATCCAACGCTGTCGCGTTCGGCAGCTTCCTGGGAAGTCGCTACAGGGAGAACGCCGTCGTCTGGTTCCTCGGCGGAGACCGGGCGCCCGTCGGCTATGAGAAGGTCTGGTCCGGCATCGCCCAGGGGCTGAAGGAGGGAAGCGGAGGCGCCCACCTCGTCTCCTACCACGGGCCCGGGCCGGCGCCGGGGGTGGTCGGATACTCCTCTTCGTTCTGGTTCCACGACGCCGACTGGCTGGACTTCAACGCGATCCAGTCCAGCCACGCGTGGGGCACGCTCAATTACGAGTTCATCACGCACGACTACAATCTCGCGCCGCCGAAGCCCACGCTGGACATGGAAACGCGCTATGAGAACCACCCGCCCATCTTCCGCTGGACGGCGGGGAAGAAGCCCATAGACGCCCACCAGGTTCGCGAGGCAGCCTACTGGAACATGCTGGCCGGCGCTGCCGGCAACGGGTACGGGCACTGGGAGGTCCGGCAGTTCTACGACGCCGCCGACCCTCGGCTCTCCTCCGCCGACTACGCCTACCCCAAAGGCCACCTGGCGCCGGGCATGAACTGGCGGGAGGCCATGGACTGCGAGGGCGCCTATGGCATGGGCTACATGCGGCGGCTCCTGGAGGCGCGGCCCTGGCACCGCATGGTGCCGGATCAGGGCATCGTCGCCTCTATCCAGGGGCCCCTGGAGGACCACGTTCAGGCCGCCCGGGCCGAGGACGGCAGCTTCGCCCTTGCCTACTCCCCCTTCGGGAACCCGTTCAGCGTCCGCCTGGACAAGATCTCCGGCGCCCGGGTGACGGCTCATTGGTACGATCCGCGCAACGGAGGCTGGGAACCCATCGGCGAGTATGCGAACACGGGCGTGCAGGAGTTCACGCCGCCCTCCTGCGGCGAGCAGGACGACTGGGTGCTCGTCCTGGACGACGCAGCAAAGGGGCTGCCGACCGCCCCCGGTTCACCCGCCGGGCCGTCGCTCGAATAACAGCAGAGCATCCTCCCACCCAGCGGGAGTAGAGAAGGACGCAACCCCCGTGCCGGGGATACTCCCGGCCTCCGTTCTCGTGCCCGTGATCGGGTCGATCCAACGGATCGTCATGCCGCTTCCGGCGCCGACCCGGTCCAGACGGACCGACACCGTTGTGCTGCTGCTCAGGTAGACGAGCGCCCACCCGCCCTTCGGGCAGCGTGCGGCCACGTTGACCGTCGCGCCTTCGCTTTCCCCGGCGGCGAAGATCGACTGATCCGGGATGAGGTCCCACCACTCGCGCAGCCCCGTCAGGATCTGCCGGCAGACCCCCACGTGAGCCGCGCCTGGCGAGTCGATCCAGGACCGCCAGGTAGCGGGCGAGTCGCAGTTGCCCCCGTTGCCGTAGGTGTGGTGGCCCCCGGCCAGATAGCTCCAGTAGGCCTGCTGACGGATCAGCAGAGGCGTGTTCACCTTCCCGTAGCGGGCGCCTTCGTACGACGCCTCCGCCATGACGACGGGCTTGACCGGGCTGCGCGCATAGTCCGCGCTCACCATGCTGTAGACCAGGTCGGGCCGCTGCCACGGCTGGATCATGTTGAAGTCCAGCCACTCCTCATCGTGGATGAAGCTCGAAGAGGCCGGCGAGGGGTCCGGGTGCAGCGTGATGAGGTGGGTGCCGCCGTCCCCCTCCTGCAGGCCTGCGACCACTTCACGGACCACGGGGACGTACTCCTCCTTCGCTTCAGGGTACGTGGTCCACACGATGTTGGGCACGTCGGCGTAGCGTTCGGCCACCCATCTGGCATATGGCCTGGCGTTGTCAACGGTTATCGAGGCCCTCTGCACCTGGTGAAAGACGCCGGGCACAAGGATGAGGCCCAGTTCACAAGCCGCTTCGACCACGCGGTCGACGTTGCGGAAGTACGCCTCGTTTGGGGTGGACGGATCGTCTCCGAGCCACGGACGCTCGCCTGCCACGTTCGGCAGCTTCCCCTCGCCGACGCCGGTGATCATGACCTGTATCGCCGTGAAGCCCTGCTCCTTCCTGCGCTTCAGGACGGTGCCGGCGTCCTCGGCCGTGAAGGCGTGGAACAGCTCCCACTGGGTGTCGCCCAGCCAGAAGAACGGCTTCCCCTGATCGTCCACGAAGCAACGCCCGTTCGGGCTGACTCGGATCGCTGCCATGAGGCCCTCACCTGCTCGCACGGAAGGAGAATGGACACGCTCCGCGGGAAGGCCCCAAGGCTACCGCCGAGCAGCCGAAGCGTCAACGGCCCGCAGACCGCTTCGGCCAGAGCGGGACCTGCAGCATCTACCGGGAGCCGCCGGCGGAACTCCACGTCACATTGCCTTGCTCGTCCTTCGTCACGATCGTGCCGGCGCTGTCGAGGGCAACGCGCCGTCGCCCTCTGCGGCCAGTGCCTCCTTCAGTTCCGCGATAGCCACCTTCTCGTGCTCAAGTGCCCTGCGCACAGCCGCGGCAGCCGCGAGGCGATTCTCCTTCACCTTGCCAGAGCCTTCCGGCGCGGCATATCCGACAAGGCCGTAGGCCTCCTGCCACGACCGGTAGGCGGCGCGATACGCCTGCGAGGCGCGGCGCACGTGTTCGGTGGCGCCGGCCGAGGGTATTCCTTTCTCGGCCAGGCGCTCCAGGTAGATGGCCGAGGAGTTCCGCACGGTCCATTGCGGATTCTCGGGGTGGCACATGCCCCAGTCCTCGTGCTTCGCCGTGTCGGCGCAGTCGGCGGCCCAGGCGTCTATGCCTGCCAGGCCGAAAGTGGCCTTCGGGAAGGCATCCTGTATGCTCTGCGGAACTCCCGCGCTCAGGGCCACCAAGTCGCGCATTACCCTCAGCGCCACCTCCTTTTCAGGCCGCGCTTCCACGCGGGCGGAATGCCGGCTGAGATGCTGGCCCTCGCCGATCCACTCGGCGAACTTGTCCCAGTCCCACCACTCGGCGAAGTAGCCGTTGCCGTCCTTCATGGCGAAGACCTTGCGGTCTGCCGCCGCGTCGGCGTCCTGGTAGCCGGCGAGCAGCATCAGCTCGCCGTGCCAGCCGGCGACGGGCCGGCCCGAGTCCACGCTCTCCCTGACGAACTCCCAGGCCTCCCCGGAGTTCGCAACGCCCACCGACTCGGTGGCGTAGCCGGTGGCCCGGGCGACGAGTTCATTGGGGTTGCGGTGGTGGAACGCGTACTTGGGCATGAACTCGCCGGGCTCGTAGCCGAACATGGCCGATGCGCCGGACACGGCGGCCAGCGTGTCCAGATCCACGTCCTCCCAGCCGGCGGCGTGCATCTGCACGAGGAGCGTCGTCAGATAGCAGTAGGGCTGCGGATAGACGTTCTCGTCAGCGCCACGGACGCACAGCTCGATCCGATGGCCGGCGACGTTGTCGGCGATGTGCCTGAAGTCCGCGACCGCGCCCTCTAACAGGACTCCATCCTGGCCGTTGCCTGTTCCCACGTCTCTCTCCTCCTCGCTCTCTGTGGCCGCGTTCAGCGCGACCTCCGGCGGCGCCGTCTCCGCCACCTCGGCGTCCAGGGCGACAGCGATCCTGCGCAGCGCCTTCAGTCCCTCCCGCTCCGCGGCCCCGGCCTGCCGCACAAGGGCGGCCGCCTCCTCGCTCTGGAGCGTCGGTTCCTCGTCCCAGCCGATCTCGGGATCTATCGGCGTCAGCTCCTTCAGGGCACTCAGCCTGTCCCGGACCGCCCTGTAGTGGGCGATGGCCTCGTCGAAGTCGGAGTCGGCCCGGCCGGGCAGGCGCCGCTTCGCCTCCTCCAGGAACTCGACGGCCATCTGGCGGCACTCGTGCCATGCCTGCGCGTTGTAGGCGTGGTGGTTATGCAGCGCCGCGCCCGACTCGAGGGCCCGCGCCCAGGCGTCGTACGCCTCCGGACCGAAGTGCGCGTCGTCGTCCGATGAGCCGCCCCACCCCGGACGCGAGCACTCGAGAGCGGCCACCAGGGCGTCGCGCACAACGATCTCGTCCGGCGCGGGCTCACACGGCTTCACCGCGCAGACGTCGAGCACCGGGACGAACTGCTCGCCCAGCTTCCGCCAGGGAGTCGGACCGCCGGTCTCCCACCCGTCGTAGTAGTAGCCGACGTCGTCGTAGCCCGTGATGAGCCAGTAGTCGCCGTACGGGGCCTTCAGCTCCCAACCGTAGCACGGCTGCTTCAGTTGTATGGCCCGGCGCACGAACTGCCACGCCTCCCTCTGCGCCGTGCGCCATTCCGCCTCTGTCACCTCCGGTTTGACGGCACGGACCCGGTCGACGTGGAAGCCGAGGTTCGGAGTCAGCTCCCCTATGAAGGAGTCGTCCCAGGCGGTGACCGACTCCACGTCCACGTCGTCGTGGATGTTGATGAAGAACGCGTGCGCGGTCCCGCCGTAAAGCCACGGGCGGGGCACGCGGCGGTCGAGGTATTGGAGGCAGCCGTGCATGCATCCCAACTGCGTGATGGTCCAGCCCGGGAACTCCAGTCCCTCAAGCATCGTCTTGCCCGATCCGGCCTCTGGCACCTCAGTTGCCCCGTTGGCCGGTGGCGGCGCCGAGGGGATGTTCCCGGGCGCCGTGCCGAGGGCCAGCAGCGCCTGCTCTATGTGGTCGGCCGCTTCGGCATCCTTGTCACGGGCCTGATGGATGATGGGGACGATGCGGCGGCGCACGTCGGGCTTCAGGAACTCCCGGCGCGTCTCTTCGCTGGGCACGTTGCTGCCCACCTCGCCCCAAAGCTTCCACATGAGGTCGTGCTCCGCCTTGCAGCACTCGGCGGCGGTCAGCAGCTCGTCCTTCGCCTCCGGCAGGAAGTCAGCCGCTTGCCTGAGGAAGACGGACGCGTACCAACGGCCCTCGGCGACCACGTCCGCCGCGTCGCAGTGCACGATGAACGCCTCCTCCGGCCCCCCGCCCGCCGCCACCTCGTCATCCCTCAGGATGTGTTCCGCCCAGGCGTCGTAGGCCGCAAGCCCGCTGTGCCGATCGCCGTAGCGCACGGGCGCGCGCATGACGCGGAGGGCCCATTGCAGCGCGTCAATGTAGGCGTCCCTCCGCGCTGGCATCTGCACCTTGTCACCGATGCTCATCATGCTCCAGGTGTCCGCCTCCCATCGGCGCTTGCGGAAGTAGCCGTTCGGCTCGAACTCCACGCCCGGACTTCCTATCGCGCGGTCCTGGAAGAAGCTCCAGCCGATGGCCACGCGGCCGCCCTCGTCATAGCCGGCGATGATGGCCTCCTCGGGCGGGCCGATCACGCCGTGGGCGATGACCGGCAGGCCTCGGTCGCGAATGGAGCTGATGACCATGCTGCGGAAGCGCCCCTCTTTCTCGGCGTCCGGCAGGTGGCCGGACGGTATCTGCTCGTAGCCAGCGGCGGCGAACCCGCGCCGGAAGATCTCGCTCGGGTCGTTCGATAGCAGCCAGCTTGCGACGTTGTCGCCGTGCCAGCCGGGCTTCCAGTTCAGGCGGAACGCTGCTCCCGTCGTGCCCATCAGGTAGGCGTATACGGCATCACGCGGGTACTTGCCGCCGTCCCCAAACCCCAGGTCGTCGCCCATGTACTCCAGGCATGCCTTCAGGCAGGCCGGGAAGGGCGTCATCGCCACGTTTCCGTCGATCACGCCGAAGCCTACCTTGGGGACACCTTTGAGAACGACACGTTCACCCCGGTCCTCGGCTTCGCCGGCTGGCACGGTTTGGGGACGGGGGATGTCCTCGGACGGCACACCCGCCGCCAGCAGCGCCTGCTCTATGTGGTCGGCCGCTTCGACGTGCATGTCGCGCGCGCGCAGGATCGACTCCGCGACCTGGCGACGCACGTCAGGGGCGGCCAGCCGCGCCATCTGTGCTTCCTCGCCGGGCGCCACGCCGTGGACCACGTCCTCGCGGTCAAGGCAGTCGGCCGCCGCCCGGAGGTGCTCCGCCATGGCCGGTTCGCGCTCAGCAGCGGCCAGGAGGTAGGCCGTGGCCCCGCCGCCCCCGCGCGTCGCAGTCACCGTCATCGAGTCCCAGTGGCACATCAGACGGGCCCGAAGGACGCTGATGTTGCCCTCCGGGAAGTATTCATCGTTGAGCATGTCGGCCGCCCACGAATCGAACGCCGCCGGGCCGGCGTCGGCGTTCCTCACCCGAGGCGTCCGCAGCACCTGAAGCGCCCACTTCAGGGCCTCCCCGTCCAGTTCGGTCGGGTCGGGCTTGCCAGCCCTGTCGCCGATCAGCAGCAGCGCGTGCGTCTTGCCGTACCAGTCGCGCACGCGGAAGCACCCGGATGGTTCGGTCTCTGCGCCCTCATCATCCTGGAAGACGTTCCAGCCGATCAGGACGTCCCCTCCTTCGTCATAGCCGGAGATGACACATGCCTCGGGCGGGCCGATGATGCCGAAGGCGACGACGGGCCGGCCGCTGTTGATGCTCTCGATGATGCGGCGGCGGAAGCCGGCCTCGTCGGTGAGCTCTCCGCCCAGACTTTCGGCGCCATCCCGCAGGATGTCCTCCGGCCAGCCGGCGGGCTCTGCCTTGGCCACCGGTATCATCTCGTAGCCTGCGGACCAGAACGCACGCCGCATGGGCTCGAGGGTCTCCTCCGTCATGCCCAGGATGTCGCTGTTGCCGC
>CAYUDW010000086.1:0-15394 GCA_964442595.1 uncultured candidatus Brocadiaceae bacterium | reverse complement strand
AGGCGGCGGCCGCCATGGGCGCCGACTTCTACGTGCTCCACCCCGGCAGCCACAAGGGCGAGCCGACGGCCTGGGGCGTCGAGCGCGCCGCGCAGTCCATCGCCTCCGCGCTGGCGGAGGCAGGCGGCGCCGTGCCCGTGCTGCTGGAGGGCATGGCGTCGGAACACGGGCCGGGCGGCGACGTGGAGCGGCTGGGCGCCCTTATCGACCGGATCGCATCCGCGGTTCCGGAAGCGCGGCTCGGCATCGCGGTCGACACCTGCCACGCGTTCGGCGCGGGCTATGACTTCCGGGCCGCCGCCGAGGTGGATCGGCTCGTGCGGGACGTCGAGGGCGCAGTCGGCCTTGAGGCGCTTCGGCTGCTGCACGTCAACGATTCCCGGGACCAGCCCGGCAGCAGGCGGGACCGCCACGAGCACATCGGCCGGGGCACGATCGGCAGGCGCGGCCTGGCGAACGTCCTGAACCACCCCGCCCTTTCGACGCTGCCCCTGATCCTGGAGACCCCGTGGGAATCCGTCGAGACCGACCGCCGCAACCTCCGCGCCGTCCGGCGCCTGTTGGACTCCGGATAGCGCCGGACGGCCAAGACCGAGGACGAGACTGCCAGGGCAAAGTGAGCTATGATGGGGACCTGGCAGGGCTCATGTGTGGCCGCTGCCGCCCTCACGCGACGGGTAACGGGTGGACAACCGATGGCAGATCAGGAACTGAAGGTAGGGCCGGCCGAAGTGTCCGGCAACGGCGCAGTGCTGGCGGTGCGCAGCTCCGGGCGCGCGTGGGTGGTCGAGTTCATGTCCGAACCGCGCACCAGCCCCGAGCCGCTCTGGTTCCACCTGGAGTGCAAGGATGCAGGAGGCCGGCCGATCCGGTTCGTCTGGCGCAACGCCGACGGCTGCCTGGGCCTGGGCGGCGCCGAATCCCTGAGGAACGTGCGGCCGGTCGTTCGGCTCGACGGAGGCCCGTGGCAGAGGCTGGGCAGCGTCCGGCTGCGCAGGCGCCCGAGCGGCGGCCACGTGCTGACGTTCGCCACTCCCGCCCCGTGCGACCGCGCCGCCGCGGCCTTCTGCTACCCGTACGGCCCTGCCGATCTGGACCGGACGCTCGAGCGCATTGCGGACGCGTGGCAGGCCGAGCCGATCGGCCTGAGCGGGAAGGGACGGCCCCTCACGCGCCTGCGCGCCATCGCCGGCGTGAAGGGCGAGCCGCCCGGCGTCTACGTCCTCGCCCGCCAGCACGCGGGCGAGACGCCCGGCTCCTGGGTGCTGGACGGACTGCTCCGTGCGGTCGCGTCGAAGCGAAGAGGAGGCAACCCGCTGCGGCGCGTCGAGTGGTGGGCCGTTCCGTTCGTGGACCTGGACGGCGTGGTCGAGGGCAACTACGGCAAGGACGCCCTGCCCATCGACTTCAACCGCGCCTGGAACCCGATGCCCCTGCGGCCGGAGGTGCTGGCCATCCAGAGGGACATGCGGCGCTTCGTCGGGCGCGTCGGTCCGCGCCTCGTGATCGACCTTCACGCGCCAGGGGGCGGCGAGAAGCAGTTCTACATGTTCCTCTGCCGCGACGAGCGGCCGGCGCGACAGCGCGCGATGGGCGAGAGCCTAGCGGAGTGCCTGGCAAACGAGTTCAAGGAGATGCCGCGTAAAGACCTCGTCAAACGCAACGGAGCGCCGACGCCACAGCACGCGAAAGGCGAGGCCCTGCCGGACGGCCGGCCCGACGAGTCCAGGGAAGTGCCGCGGGAGGCGCTCGTCAGGGTCCCCCGCTACCCTTCGCGCTGGGACGCGAACCACGTCTTGACCGGATGGGCGTGGGACCACCTGGACGAGACGGCCGGCGTTACGTTTGAGACGGCCTACCAGGCGATCGAGGAGGGAGCGTGGCTGGAGCCGAGAGGCTACCGGCAGATCGGGCGCCGCATCGCACGCATTGCGCTCGCGTGGCTGAGCAAGCAGTGAACGTCTGCCGCCCGGCCGGCGCCGCAGCGCCTCAGAACACGAAGCGTAACAGCAGCACGACGATGGCCGCCACAACCACGAGGCCGACAAGGAGCGGCACGATGCTGCGCTTCTTCTTGCGGACAGGCGTCGGCGCTGCAACGGCGCCCGTGCGGATGTCGGCCCTGCACTTCGGGCAGATTGTCGCCCGCACGCCCAGCAGGGCGCCGCAGTTAGGGCAGGTCTGGCGGGCCGGATGGAAGACCTTCTGGCCCTCCTCGGGCTCCTTAATGGTGGAGATGTCGAACACCGAGCCGAAGTCCGCCAGCACCTTGTTGGGCGTTCCGCACTTGGGGCATTCGACCTTCTCGCCGACCTCCTTGCCTTCCGTGTTGATGACCGTCATGCACTTCGGATTGGAACAGGTGACCGTCTTGGCCATCCCACTCCCTCCTTCAGCAGAACCGTTCAGCTCCGGGTACCGGACTTGCCGGACCGGGCCGGCCGGCGGCCGGCCCTCAGCCCCGGATGATGTCGCCCAGGCTCATCGCGCTGCTGCGCCGGCGGGAGAAGGCGGTGTGCAGGCCGAACAGGACCAGCACGATCCCGCCGAACGCCAGCCAGCCGTCGACGTCCACGCCGACGCGCCGGACCCAAACCACGCCAAACGCCAGGCCCAGGTACCACAGCGGGGCGGCCAACGCCGCCTCCGCGCTGCCGAGGCACTTTAGCCAGAAGACCATCATCAAGCCCACTGTGAAGGCGCCCGTGACGGCAGCCGTCCACAGATGCGCCGGCCGGACGGCAAAGACGCTCCGCCCCGTGCTCAGACAGGTGACGAGCAGACAGGCAGCGCCAATCATGCACACCACGGCCGCCACGGGCAGGGGCTTCTCCTCCCGAACCAGCGGCCGGGCCAGCATAGAGAAGACGGCCCAGCACGCGGCTGCCCCCACGGCCCGCATGCTGACTCCGAGCGAATCGGGCGCCTCCGCCCGGACGACCAGCACACAACCGAAGAACCCCAGCAGGATGCCTACGAACGTCCTCAGGTCGGCGCGTTCGCGCCCGAACAGGCTCAGCAGCGCGACGATGAGCGGGCCTGCGTAGAACCAGAGCCGAACCGGTGCCGCCGGCGCGTGGCCCAGCGCCAGGCCCAGCAGCAGCGCCAGACCGTAGCCACCCGAGGCGGCAAGCACCAGGAAGTGCGTCTCCCGGCGCTTGAAGACCGAGAGTTCGGACAGGCGTCCGCTCAGGAACAGCAGGAAGAGCAACAACAGCGAGGCAAACAGAAGGAAGTAGAACTCGGCCACGAGAAGGGATGTGCCGCCCCGCAGCATGGACTGCACCAGGGCGAAATGCGGGCTCCACAACAGCGCGGCCACGGCGCCGAGAACCAACCCCCTCTTGCGTGTGCGCTGCATGCCGGACCTCTTCGCCTGGCGCCGTGCCGTTCAGCACGGGTCCTTGAACCGCCCGGTCTTTTCCGGCACTTCTTCTAATCCATCTTGCGCGGCGCGTCAACCGGCACGTTGATTGCCCCTGAGCCGGCGGATAGAATGCAGCAAGCATTGATCCGAATACCAGCGCGCATGGGAGGCCGCAGATGGCCCTGGTAGAATGTGAGCTCGCGCGCGTCGTGATGAGCGAAACACAGGACACCCACGTCGTCACGCTCAAGGAGAAGGACGGCGAGCGCACCGTGAGGATATGGATTGGCCTGTGGGAGGTCTTCGCCATCCATCGCACGGTCAACAACGAGCCGCCTCCCCGGCCGCTGACGCACGAGCTGTTCGGAAGCGTCCTGGACGCGCTCAACGTCCAGATCGAGCGGATCGTCATCAGCGAACTGCGGGGGCGGACGTATTTCGGACGGTTGATTCTGCGCCAGGACGGGCAGACGTTCGACATCGACAGCCGGCCCAGCGACGCCATCGCGCTGGCCGTCCAGAAGGGGGCACCGATCTTCGTGGACGACTCGGTCCTTGAGCAGGTCTCCGGCGACGCCTGAGCTGGCCCAGCCCCTATCCCGCGTGTTCCCGCATGGCCTCGACGGCCCGCATGATGTCGTCGGGCATCGGCGCCTCGAACGTGATCCGGCGCCCGAGCCGCGGATGCCGGATGGTGAGGCGGCGCGCGTGCAGGGCCTGGCGCTCCAGCAGCGGCTCCTCGTCGGGAGGGTGCTCGCCGCCAGTCAGGTCAGAGAGGTAGAACGCATCCCGCCGCCCGTACACGCTGTCGGCCACGATCGGATGGCCGATGGACTGCAGGTGCACGCGGATCTGGTGCGTGCGGCCCGTCTGCGGCGAGCAGCGGACGACGGTGAACGGGCCCAGCCGTTCGGCGACCTCGTAGATTGTTCGGGCCGACTTGCCGACGGACTGGCGCACGTCCATCTTATCGTGATGGCGTGCGTGAGGACCGATCGGGGCGTCTATCAAGTCGCTGTCCAGTTCGAAGCGTCCCTCGCAGATGGCGACGTACTGCTTCTCCACCTTGCGTTCCTCGAACTGGCGGGCGATCTGCTCGTGCACGGCATCGTCCTTGATGACGAGGATTACGCCGCTGGTGTCGCGGTCGAGCCGATGGACGATGCCGGGACGCAGCGGACCGTAGACGCCGCTGAGCTGGCTGAACCGATGGACCAGTGCATTGACCAGCGTGCCCGTCTGATGGCCCCTCGACGGATGCACCACCAGGTCGGGCTGCTTGTTGACCACCACGATCCAGCGATCCTCGTAGAGGATGTCCAGGGGGATATCCTCCGGGGGGACTTCCTCGCCGAGCCGCATCGGCACTTCCGCCACGATGCGGTCGCCGCGGGAAGGCGAGTAGGAGGGCTTGACCGGCTGGCCGTTGACCGTGATGCGGTCGTCCTTGATGAGCGCCTTGATGAACGTGCGCGAGTAGTCCGGGAAACGGTTCGCCAGGTAGGTGTCCAGGCGGCGGCCTTCATGCCGGCCCTTCACTTCGAACTCGAAGCGCTTGATCTGGACGTCGTCCGGGTCCGGGCGGGACGGCACGCCGTTCGTCCGGGAATCACTCATGCGCGATCGGCCCCCCGCGGATGGCCCTCAGCCCTTCAAGAGGGCGGCGTAATAGTCCAGCGTCTGTTGAGCCACGGTTCGGATGTTGAACTTCTGCCTGACGCGCTCCACGGCGTTCTGCCCCATGCGCTGCGCCAGGGCCGGGTCGCCGATCAGGCGCTCGATGGCGGCGGCCAGGGCCTTCACGTCGCCCTTGGGGACGAGCAGACCAGTCTGCTCGTCCTCAATGATCTCGCACGCGGTGCCCGTGTTGAAGGCGATGACGGGCCGGCCATGGCCCATCGACTCCAGGATGCTGAAGCCGGACACGTTCACCAGGGAGCTCTGCACCACGACGTCGAGGGCGTCGAGCACGTCGTCGTAGGCGGCAAAGTCGCAGGCCAGTGTGATGTAGCGGTCCATGCCCAGTTGGGTGAGGAGCTTCCTGAGCTCGGGGAGCTGCTCCCCCCCTCCGGCGACGACGAACTGGGCGGAGAGCCCCTTGCGCACGAGCATGGCCGCGGCCCGCACGAATAGCTCGTGCCCGCGCATTTCCTCGACGGGGCCGAGCGAACCGACCGCGGGAATGCGGCTGCGGAAGATCGGCGGGATCGGTTGCGCCCCGGGCCGGTCGACTTCAATGCCGTTGGGGATGACCTTCACCTTCGCCCTCTCGACACCGCACTGATTCACGACGGCCTCCCGCACGACCTGCGTCGTGGCGATGATGCCGCGCAACCTGCGCGCCAGCCTGTGAAGCATCCGCGAACGCGGCGGCGTCCAATGCACGGTGAGCACCAGCGGGAGCCGCTCGTTCGAGGCCAGCAAGCGCAAGGCCTCGGCCACCTTGGGGCTCTGGCCGTGAACGATCTGCGGCGAGAGCCCCTGGACCGCCGCCAGCAACGCCTTTCGCTCGCCGAAATGCCAGCCCAACCGCTCCAGATGGTTGAACGTCCGGACGGGCACTTCGGCGTTGCGCAGTTCCGCCAGCATCGGGCCGGGAGCACAGAGGACGGCGACTTCCACCGCCAGCCGCTTCATCTCCCGGGCAAGGCCGACGGCGTAGTGCGAGATGCCCCTCGGCTCCAGCCGCGGCGCCACCAGCAGCACCCGTTTCACCTGGATTCGTTCCTCAGCCACGTCAGCCCGCTCCGCGAACGGTGCAGATACGTACGCCGCCCCATGTTAATGCCAGTCACGCGCTTTGTCTACCACCGACGGGCCGCCCCGCCTCCGACCTTCGCAGGCCGGAAGCGGATGGAACTCGGCGGCGACGACGGCTATGATATATGGAGTCAGGGTTGTCCGGATTGCGCCGGGAGGGCAGAATGGAACGCATGCTCGCAGCGGCCGAGATTAGGGGCGTGGTGTTCGACATGGATGGAACGCTCACGATCTCGCCCCTGGACTTCAACCTGATCCGGGCGGAGGCCCGCGTGCCGCCGGGCCTGCCGATACTCGAATGCCTGGACGAGGCGTCTGAGGAGGAGCGAGCGCGCGTGCAGGCCGTCCTCCACGAGCACGAAACGCGGGCGGCGCGGGAATGCACGCTGCGCGACGGCGCCCTGGAGGTCACCGAGGAGCTTCGGCGTCGAGGCATCAAGACGGCACTGCTGACCAGGAACTCGTCGGCCTCCGTGTGCACCGTGGTGGAGCGGTTCGGGCTGCAACTCGACTGCTGCGTGAGCCGCGAAGACGCCGAGCCGAAACCGTCGCCGGCAGCCGTCCTGAAGATCGCCGAAGATCTTGGGCTCCGTCCCGCGCAGTTGCTCGTGGTGGGAGACTACGTTTTCGACATCCAGGCCGGCACGTCCGCCGGGGCGCGCACCGCCTTCCTCAGGTCGGAGGGCGGCATGGAGCCGCCGCCCGAGGCCGACGTGGTGCTGGACGACCTGCACGGACTGCTGGACTTCCTGACCGGAGGACCTCCATAGGCCGATGCCGATGTCTCGTTCCATGCCACCAAAGTCGCGGTTCTCCTGGGTATTGCCGGCCGTGGCGTTGCTGCTGTGGCTTTGGCCCGGCGTGACGATGGCCCAGCAAGATCCACCTGCCGAGGGAGCCCCGTCCCGGGGCGCCGATGAACCCGCCGCCGCCAGGGAGAGCCTGCCGCCCGAACTGCAAAACGTACTGGACAAGCTGGACGCGGCGAACGAGGGTCTCAAAGACCTCACGGCCAGGGTGACCTACGAGCGCGAGATCGCCCTGCTGGAGGAGAAGCAGAAGGCCCGGGGAGAGCTCACGTTCAAGAAGCCGGGCCGCATCGCTCTGACGCTCGGCAAGCCGCGCAACGAAGACGTTTACACCGACGGCAAGACGTGGTGGCTGGTCAGCCACCGGTACAATAAGGTGGAGGTCTACAAGGCCGCCGAAGAGGGCGAGGGCGGCCGGGAGGCGGCGTTCCTGGACGTCGCTTACGGGAAGAGCTCCGAGAAACTGCTGGAAGACTACAGCATCGAGCTGACGGGGAAGGAGCAGGAGGATGACGAGACGATTTACCGGCTGAAGCTCACCCCCCGGCCGGACGAGGATCGCCCGGCCATGTACGAGTGCATCGAGGTCGAGGTGAGCGACCGGCTCTGGCTCCCGCACGTCCTGGTGCTCCACGAACAGGGCGACGAGGTCGTCCACACCTACAACCTGAGCAAGGTTCGGACCAACACGGGGATCAAAGACGAGGCGTTCGTGTACGAGCCGCCGAGCGACTACACCGTCGTTCGCCCCGAGCAGTTCTGATGGCCGTGCGCCCGCAGGCATCTTCTTGCGCTGCAGTGGGGACCGTGTCCGAGACTGAGACGTGTGACTGCGAAAGCCCGTACGGGAAGGTGGAGTTGAGCGTGCGGGCCGGCAGGCTCGTGGGAGCTCGGCTGTGCCGCGAGGACGAGCCGGGGCAGACCGGTTCGCCACGCCCTGCCCCTTCGCGGGAGATGGCCGGGTTCCTGGACGCCCTGGGCGGGTACTTCGAGGGCAGGGCACTCAGGCTGGAGCCGGAGGCGTTTGAGCTATCGGACGCAACGCCGTTCGAGGCGAGAGTCTACACGGAGTTGCGCAAGGTGCCGTTCGGGGAGGTGGTGACGTACGGAGAACTCGCCGCACGGGCCGGCTCTCCGCGCGGGGCGCGGGCCGTGGGTCAGGCCGTCGGCCGCAACCCGCTGCCCATCTTCATCCCGTGCCACCGCGTGGTTGCCGCGGGCGGACGGCTGGGAGGATTCGGCGCCGGGCTCGAATGGAAACGCAGCTTGCTGACCCACGAAGGCTGGACCGTGAAAGAGGGAACCCTGATGAAGGCAAAGCCAGACGCAGACGCCATCGACATCTGCGTGTACGCCGGGAGCTTCGATCCCCCGACGAACGGGCACATGTACATGATCGAGAAGGGGGCCGGACTGTTCGACCGCCTGATCGTATCGGTAGGGATCAACCCCAAGAAGGCGTACACCTTCAGCGTCGAGGAGCGGCTGGAAATGCTGCGGCAGTGCACGCGGCATCTGGATAACGTCGAGGTGGGCAGCTTCGTCGGCCAGTTCCTGGTGCGCTATGCGGAATCAAGGGGGGCCGGCTACGTCCTCAGAGGCGTCCGAAGCGAAGAGGACTACAGGTTCGAGCACGCCATGCGGAACGTCAATGAGGATCTGGCGCCCGACGTGACGACCGTCTTCCTGATCCCGCCCCGGGAGATCTGCGAGATCAGCAGCAGTTTCGTCAAGGGCCTGGTAGGCGTCGAAGGATGGCAGGAAGTCATCAAACCTTACGTGCCCGAGCCGGTCTACGAGAAGCTACTGGCCAGGGACATCCGCTGGACGCAGCAGAGCGCGGGGGCCGAAGGCGCCGCCGACTGAGCCGTGCTGCCCATCAGGGGAACAACTCGGGCAGCAGCTTATTGTTGAATTCCATCAAGAGCTCCGTGGCCGCCTGCACGTCGGGGCTCTCCAGCACCTGGTCGGCGACGCGCTTGGCGTCCTCGTAACTCACGGTGCGGATGATCTTCTTCAGTTCGGGCAGGATGACGGGCGGCGAGGCGCTCACGTGGTCCACCCCGAGCCCGAGCAGAAGCACGGCGTAGGTGATCTCGCTGCCCATCTCGCCGCACAGCCCCACGTCGATGCCGTACTTATGGGCCGCGTCCACTGTCATCTTGATCAGGCGGAGCACGCCCGGGTGCAGGGGCTTATACATGTCGGCCACGTGCTCGTTGGCCCTGTCGATGGCGATAGTGTACTGGATCAGATCGTTCGTGCCGATGCTGAAGAAGTCCACGTGCTGGGCGAACAGGTCCGCGCAGAGAGCGGCGCTCGGCACCTCGATCATGATGCCCACCTGGAGGTCGCGATCGTACTCCTCGCCCTCTCTGTCGAACTCCTCATACAGGCCGTCCAGCATTTCGCGAACGCGGACCAGTTCCTCCATGCCGGACACGAGGGGGAACATGACCTGCACGTTGCCGTGCGCGCTGGCGTGCAGGATTGCGCGCAACTGCTCGCGCAGCACCTCCGGATGGTCCAGGCAGTAGCGAATGGAACGCCGACCGAGAAAGGGATTGCGCTCCACGGCCACCTCGTAAACGCCGCCGAACTTGTCGGCACCCAGGTCGACGGTGCGGATGATGATGGGGCGACCATCGAGATGGCGGACGGCCTCCATGTAGGCCTCCAGGTGCTCGTGCTCCGTAGGAGGTCGCTCGGCCGCCAGGTAGAGGAACTCGGTCCTGTAGAGCCCGATCCCCTCTGCTCCGTGCTCGACGGCTCGGACGATCTCGCGGGGGAACTCGATGTTGGCCAGGATGCCCATCCGGCGTCCGTCCGTCGTCTCCGCAGGCTGGTCCCGCAGCTCCCTCATCAGGGCCATGTCCGTGTGCATGACCTCGCTGCGCCGCCTGTCATAGGATTCGGACGTCTCGGGATCCGGCTCGACGATGAGGAACCCGCGCGAGCCGTCAACGATGGCCCTGTCGCCCCCGCTCAACTCGCCTGTGATCGGCCCCAATCCCACGACGGCCGGAATGCCGAGCGCCCGCGCGATGATGGCCGTGTGGCCGGTCGGTCCCCCGCCCTCGATGGCAATGCCCTTCACCTTCTCGGTGTCCAGGGAGGCCGTCTGGCTCGGATGCAGATCGTGGGCGACCAGGACGACTTCGCTCTTCAGCGAGCCGAGCTCCTCGCGTTTGGCGCCCAGCAGGCGGCGCAACAGACGGCGCTCCAGGTCGTCCAGGTCGGGCACCCGGGTGGCCAGGAAGGGGTCCTCCTGGAACACCTTTCGCCACTGTCTCATGGTGCGGGAGACGGCGAACTCGGCGGCGTACTTCTTGTTGCGAATCCGATCGAAGAACTCCTGCCGGAAGTACTCGTCGCGCAGCATGCCGGCGTGGGCGCTGAAGATCTCGGCGATGGTCGAACCGGCCTTGGTCGAGACGCGGCCGGCCAGTTCCTCCAGCTCCGCCAGCGCTCGCTTCATCGCCTCGTCCAGCCGCCCCACCTCATTGTCGACCTGAGAGGACGGGATGAAATGCTCCGGTATGCGAGCCCCCTCGCCCTCCAGCAGGAACACCTCCCCCACGCCTATGCCAGGACTGACCGGTATTCCCCGCTTGATGTCCATTCTTACCTGGTCTTCGATCCCTTCTCGACCATTTGGTCCTCGACGTAGAAGGAAGAGCAAACGAGCAGGTCCAGCACGGCCTGCGCCTGCTCGGCGTCTTCCCCCCGCATCTGGAACCGGGGCTCATCGGTCGGCCTTAACCCGAGCGACACGAGTGCGCGCACGTCCTTCGCGTCCGCCGCTTTGTCGTCCAGCACGGCCGTGATGTCGCTCCTGAAGCAGGAGGCCATCGCGGCCAGTCTTTCGATGTGCCTGGAGGGCCTCTGGTGGACGTCGATGTTGTCCTCGACGAAGAACCGGTCTTCCGCCAGCACCGTCAGTGCCTTGATGCACTGCTCGGCGTCGTCGCCCCGCGCCGTCACCTTCATCTTGTCGCCATGCCGGCCGCCCAGACTCATCAGGTTAATGATGCTCTTGCCCGGCACCCTGCCCTTGCGCATTTCCACCTCGACCTCGGCCTTGAACAGGCGCGCAATCCCCGCGAACCGCTGCACGGGCCGCACGTGGAATCCCATGCGGTTCTCGATCGTCAGCTCGGCGCTATGTTCATTCATCCCGGCCATAATCGTCCGTTCGGTCGGCAGCGCTTCGCGTCGGCGGAACACGAACTGCCTGCCGGAACGTCCTCCACCTACAGGTCCATCTCCGCGATGAGGTCGACCACCTCTGCGGGACAACGAGCACGACTCACGAAGCGCCGAAAGTCCTGATCCTGGATCAGCCGTGTGATGCGTTGCATCACTTCGATGTACTCGCCCGCGCTTGCTCTGGGCGCCACGACCAGGAAGATCTCGTGGACGGCCTCGCCGTCCAGGGCGTTGAACGCGACGCCGGCTGAGCTGTAACCGAACGCCACCAAGGTCTTCTCGATCCCCTCCAGACGCGCGTGCGGCACGGCAACACCTCTGCCGATGGCCGTGCTACCGACCCTCTCTCTGTCCAGGATTGCCTGGAGGGTGGGCTCCACAAGCCGGCGTTCCATGAGGTTTGCTTCAGCCAGTTGCTCAAGCAGCGCACGAATTGCGTCGTCGCGTTCGCGCGACGCCAGCTCCATACACATCGCTTCCTTGCGGAGATAATCGATCAAACCCACAGGAATCCGCTCCGCCTAAAGGAGCACGGGGAACGCGCACAAGGCCGACTGCGGACAGGGCTCCACCGCCAGATGGATGCGCCACGTCCGCTCGAGCCCGCTACGACGCTTCGCTCACCTCCGGCCCGCGCTGGTCTTGGCGGGCCCGATGATCCACCCGCTTGTCATGGTGGCGAGCGATCTGGCGCCCCAGCTTGGAGAACGCCTCGTCGATGGACTGGTACATGTCGTGGCTTCTGGCTTCGGCCACCAGGTCCGCTCGGTGGCACTTGGCAATGACCTCCACAAGCTGGTCTCCGGCGTCTACTTCCAGCGTGACGGTCAGGTACTGGATCCTATCGCCAATCCGCGGCAGCTTCTCGATGTGCTGCCGTATGTGCCTGTCCATCGCCGGAGTGACGCGCATGTGCCTTCCCGTTATCTCGGCATCCACGTGTCCGCAGCCCTCTCACCGAGCAATGAACCGCTCAATCCCCGTCGCCGGACCCGGCCGGCTCGCCCTGCGTCTGCCCTTCAGCGGACCCGACGTGAGCTGGAGCCAGTGGCCGTGCGTCCGGGCGCTGCTGTTCGCCGACCAGCATGCCGGCCGTGATGAAGTACCGGAACGCTTCGTCCACCGTCATATCCAGATAGATGACCTCTTCCGGCGAAAGCACGATGACGAAGCCCGTAAGCGGCGTGGGAGAGGTCGGGATGAACACCGTCACCAGCTTCTTGCCGGTGCGCTCCTCGACGCGCCTCATCCCAGAGGCCGTCAGGAACCCCACCGAGTACACGCCGCGGCGGGGGTACTCCACGGCGACGACCCGGCTGAAACGCCGCCGCTCCGACTGGCCGAACAGCAAGTCTCCTACCTGCCTGGCGTAAGGATAGATGGCCTTTATCACCGGGAAACGCTCGAACAGCCGGTCAATGACGCGCATGGCGCGGCCCCCGATGTAGCCGCGCAGAAAGCCTCCGAGCAGGTAGACTGACAGCGCTGCCCCCACGAGGCCGAACAACACCCCCACAAAGCGCGGGAAATGCTGCTGCGCGTAGGCGCGCCGTGCCGCCGGGTCGGCAGTTTCCCTGCCCGAGGCCCCGGGGAAGACCGCGTCGAACAGGCCCGGGTTGCGGACCAGTACCTCGCGGCACACGGCGTTGGCCTGCTTGCCCACTGAGACGTCTATCTGATGATAGAGCCAACTCAGCAGGAAGATCGTTATGAGGATCGGGAAAAGCGCGGCCAACCCGGTGAGGAAATTGCGCTTGAAATCGTCGGTGAAACCAGTCCTCGGCATTTACGGCCTCTCGGCTCCCCGCGCCCCTGCCCGCCCTACCGAACGCAGAGATCGGCAACTAACGATTCTACCGGTCAGCCGGAACGCCGTCAAGCAGAACGCCATCAGCCGTCGGCGGCGCTTGCCCTGCCGTCCTCATGCGAGCTGTCAGCATCGTCGCGTCGCCACCTCGGATACGTCCCGCGGTGCATCAGAACCGTGTGCACGGCCACCGCCAGCCCGCTTCGCTCGGCCAGGATTGCGCCCGAATCCAGCAGCGCCTCGCCGATCCCCACCAGCTCCCCCTTCATGGTCAGGGCAGCCACGGGAGCGCCCGCGCGGAATTCGTCCAACTCGCACACGCCAGGCACCGCCAGCGGGAACCCGTCGCACACGCTGCACACCGCGCCGTCCGCCATGCGCACCTGAGGCAAGAGCCGGCCAACCACTGCCTCCACGGTCAGGACGAGCCGCCGCAGCGCCTCGTCACGCTCGGAGTCGGACAGCGCACAGGCCCGCTCGATCGCCGCCATGGTCACGCAGTCTTCGAGGGCGAACGGGCCGGACTGAGTCCGCCGCAGTCCCACCATGTGAGCGCCGCAGCCGAGCGCCTGCCCAAGGTCGTGGACGAGCTTGCGCACGTACGTGCCGCCCTGGCACCGAACCGTGAACTCGACCCGGCGCCCGTCGCGCCCGGTGACCTCAAACGCATACACCCTCCGCCGACGCAAGGCGCGTTTGACGCGGCTCCGTCTCGGCGGCAACTGCTCGATAACACCCCGGAAGCCGCACAGCGCCTCCTCGAGCTCCTCGTCGCTCACGTCGCCGTGCAGCGCCATCACGCCGGTGTATGCCTTGTCAGACCCGAGCAGCCGGCCGGCCACCCGCGTGCTCTTGCCCAGCAGGACGGGCAGCACACCGGTCACCATCGGATCGAGCGTTCCGCCGTGGCCCACCTTGGCCGCCCCCACCAGGCGCCGCACGGCATCCGCCGCCTTGCGCGAAGTAGGTCCTGCGGGCTTGTCCAGAATGACGACGCCCCACCGGACGTATTCGGCCAGCTCGCGCTCGACGGGCGCGCACCCGTACGAGGGATCGGTGACACAACGCGTCTTGATGTACCTGGCCACGAAACCCCCACACATATCAGAGGGCCGGGCTCGCGAAGGCGAACGCGCACGTGGCAAACGCTCAGACGTCGATCAGCTCGTAAGTGCGGCTGCCCAGCCCGATCTCCTCGCCATAAGAGAGCTGCACCCCGTAGTGCCTCCCGGGCCAGATCTCCTCAAACAGATCGCTGCCGTGCGCTTCGTTGAGCAAGTCAACGGTCGCCTGGTCGATGGCCACGATGTCCCGCGATGCCAGAATGCCCAGGTCGGGACAGACGCTCTTGCCCTTCTCCCCCATGCAGTTGCACTGCCGGGTGACCCGATGGATAAGGGTGATGAACCCGACGCGTCCCTCCTTGCCCGCCAGGATGCCCAAGGCGTACTCGGCCATCTTCTCGTTGAAAGTCTCCGCCGGCGAATCCCAATCGAAGCCCACCGCCCCGACGGGGCAGACGGCGACGCACTCGCCGCACCCGATGCAGCGGTCGTAGTTGATCTGGGCCTTGTCCTCGACCGCAATGGCGTCCTCCGGGCACCAGCGGGCACAGGTGCCGCAGGAGATGCACTTGGCCTCGTTCACGTGGGGCGCGCCGTCCGAATGCTGGCGCAGCTTGCCCGCCCTGGACGCCAGCCCCATCGCCACGTTCTTGATCGCCCCGCCCAGCCCCGCCAGCAAGTGGCCCGTCAGGTGCGTCACGACGATGGCCGACGGAATGAACGTGAAGTCCCCCGCGACGGCCACGGTCTTGAAGTGCTTCAGGCCGACGTCCACCTCGACGTGCAGGTTGCCCCGGATGCCGTCGACGAACAGCAAGGGACATCCCATGGCCTCGGGCCCGAAGCCGTGCTCCATGGCGAGATTGAAATGGTCCACGGCGTTGTGACGCTGGCCGCGGTAGAGCGTAGACGTCTCGATCAGACACGGCTGGCCGCCGGCGGCGCGGACCTCGTCCACCACTGCCTTCACAAATAGCGGCGGCACAAAGCTGTCGTTGCCCCGTTCGCCGAAGTGCGTCTTGACGCCCGTTCGGGCAGCCCCTGCCGCAATCTCCTCGAAACCTGCGGCGCGGAACAGGGACTGGATCTTCCTGCAAATGGATGCTTCGGTCTCGCCACCGTCGAACTTGGAGTAGAACACGTCGCTCGCCATCTCAGCTCACCTCGTGCCGGTACCGGACAGTCATTCATGAACGCCTGAAGAACTGGTGCCAGAGGTGGGACTCGAACCCACAAGGGCTTTCAGAGGCCCACCGGTTTTTGAAACCGGCGCGTATGCCTATTCCGCCACTCTGGCACCCCGGCGGGCCGCGCGTCATCGCCACGGTCCGCTCGGAGCCAATGTAGTTGAGCGGCGCCGTGAAGTCAAGACAAGCCG
>CAYUDW010000085.1:7867-15446 GCA_964442595.1 uncultured candidatus Brocadiaceae bacterium | reverse complement strand
CCGACGATGCGGTGGGTGCGCACGCCGGCCTGGCGCAGGGCGCCGTCGGTGGCCAGCAGGCCGACGTTGCCGGGGAACTTGCCGTTGTTGTTCGACAGGCTCAGGATCGGCACGTCGCGGCCGATGGTGTTGACGAGCGGCCAGGCCAGGAAGGGGAAGTTCCAGACGTTGTAGCACATGACGAGGGAGCGGCAGCCGGCGCGGCGCAGCTCCTCGCCGACCTGCTGAGCGACGCGGGTGCCGGTGACGATCTGGCTGGCGACGACGATCTCGGGTGCCGAGCCGTCGACGTTCTTGAGCTTCGTTCGGATGACGTCGGCCCACTGCTCGACGACGCGCATGTTTTCGGGGTTATTCTCGCGCCAGACGTGCTCGCGTTCGTCGTTGAGCATGGCGATGCCGATGGGCGTGCACTTCATCGTGCGCCTCCTTGACGGGGGTGGTTGGTGGCCTATGGGACAAGCCTATATATGCCCGGTCGAGGCGCGAGGTGCAACTGCATTTGGGGGGGGCGTGCACATGTTCCGTCGGCCGTCAGCCCCCATCCGTAGTACTTCGCCTCCGGCTCCCCGTGCCAAATGTGCCGGACCCTGTTGCACGGTAGCCCCCTGTGGTACGGCGCGTTCGGGCGGATTCAGGCCCCATCCATGTTGCTTTCCCACGGCTTTTGGAAGCCCTTCAACCCCCCGCGCCTTTACTCTTTAATTGAGTAACCCAGCTTGTCCGCCGCCTGTTCAGCATGCTGTACACCGATCTCTGTGGCCCCTTCCAGAAGTGCGTCTTCGTACATTTGCCTTAGCATGCCTGCGAATCTCCTGGGCACTCCTGCCGACACCTCGTAGGCATACTCAACCGCCTCCTCTTGGTAGGGGATGAAGCGCATACCGACTTCCTCTGCCCTCGCTTGACCTATCGCTTCCTCAGCGATCCTCAACGCCTGATCCTTTGTGAGCAATTCTACATAGAATGGCTCGTCCATCCGCTGCCTGAGAGCGCTGATCCATCCCTGCGAGGCAGTTGCGCCGCGTTCTGTAGAGTACAGCTGCGTAACCACGTCCGTAGTCGCAGCGAGGACAAACTGCACGTTCGGAGTCGCTCGGCCATCCTCGAGAATGTCGTATATCCGCCGCAGGGCGTTCGAGAGTTCCCTCAACTGCCGGGGCGGGAGGGCAGTTATCACCATCTCAAACTCGTCTATCAGCACTAGGAGATAGCGGATGCCCTGTCCACGCAGCAGCGCAAACCACTGGGCGAGCAGGTCCACTTGATTCTCCGTCCTCGTCCACTTCGGAGGGCTGCCTACTCCCCGTACTGAAGGGAAGCGCCCCCTGTTGCCCGTAAGCACTGCCCATACCTCTTCGTTCCCAATAGCTTCCTTGACGAGAGTCCGCGAGTCGGAGCCGCGGCTCGACAAGTGGAACGGCTCCTGTTCCTCTGCCAAGTGTTCTCGCAGGTGCTCGCAACCGGAGAAGACCGCCTCAACCAAGGTCCGCGGTCCGGCCCCCATGCTAAGGCCCGGCACAAGCGCCACTTCCCACTTCTCGTCGCCGTGCTTCACCTCTTGCCACCCGCGCACCTCCCTTCCCAACCATGACAAGGTCCAGGTCTTTCCAGCGCCTACTTGGCCTGCCAAGAACCATATAGACACGGGGTTCCTTCCGCGCACTTCTACTGTTCGCAGTAGGTTATCGTGATAGGGCATCTTGACGAAGAGCCTTTTCCCTGTCTCCAACGCCAAGCGTCCGCCAAGCTGGAGCGGGGGCTTGGGAAGCAACGAGGCCACGGTCCTGCGCCTAGCTTTGGCCATTACGCATCACCTCTGTATGAGGCCCTCAAAGGATCGTCCGCGGCGGTTCAAACGGGTTGGAGCGGGCACCGCGCCTTCCCACAGCTCAACGCGCGAATCGCCACTGCGGGCCTCTTCCCACAAGACGGCATCCACGAAGTAGCTGCTTGCCAAGACGGAGCAGCTCTTCAGATGCTCCAATATGCGCCATCGAGCATCGTCCATTTGCACCAACTTGTTTGCGGGAAGTGCTTCAGCAATGAGGTCTTTCCTCCTGTCAGGATGGGCGAATAAGGCGTGTCCGCCGTCGCCGTAAAGGAAGCGGATCTGTTCAGCCACGGGCGAACGGGGTGCCGCGGGCAAACTTACGCAGAAGCTCTCAAGATACTGCCCAAAGCGCTTGCTTCGTTCATAGGAGCTCGGATCGTCTTTGCGCAGTGCTGCATCGAGCACCGAAAACGCTTGCGCAAAGAGGCCAAGTTCAAGAGTAGCATAGTCGGCGATACACACCCGTATCGGCACATTGTGCTCCTTCTCGAAGGAGACGACCAGCTTCCCGTTTGGAGCTAGACAAAAGCAGTCCGGTTGGCTTCGAGCGAAGCCCAGACGGACCGTTGCCGGCTGTACCATTCCCCGGAAGACGCTCTTTATCTCCTTCTCTGGGAAAAGCTCCATGACCTCGCTCTGGACTCGGGTCCTGGATGGCTGTCCGCGCGAAATGGCCTCTAGCACCTCGCACAGATAGTGCGGCGGCAGTTTCAGATGCGGTATTCGCCGCAGATAGTCTATGTATTCAGCCCTGTTCACGACACACCCGCCGATACCAGCACCTTGGGCATGTGCGCGCCTCTTCAGGCAATGGCGGACGGACGAGCTCCGTCGGGTCAAGCTTGCCGTTCGGATCGATCACAACTCGTCCCTGGAGCCGTGCTAGCGCAACGAGGCCGCCGAGATGCTGGATGTTCTGGCGCACTCCGTCGCGTGCTCCATCCCCCAGGAAACGGTCGACGCAATGGAGCTCATCAAGATCCGGTTTCACGACTAGGAAGACGCCGTAGTCGCACGCCCGCCGTTCATTCCGTTCCAACAGCACAGCATAGGCTGCCAACAGGTAGAAATCGCACGGATCCGGGGGAGGTGTGAGCTTCGCCTCGAAAACTCCACAAGGATAACGAGCAGGGAGGTCAGTCCATATGCCATCAGGCATGGGCGGGTCGAAAGGCAACTCGCTCACGTCAAGGGGCTCCTGCACTGCCATCACAGCACTCGCCTTGCCTATCCCCAATGCCCTCAGAAGCTCCTCAAGCTCAGACAACCGGCTGCCATAGAACTCCCGCACTTCCTGAGCACAGCCTTCGTCGAAAGACAGACCGCCGTTGTTTCGGAGCCACCTGTTTGTCGCCGCGTTCGCCGCGTTGATCCATTCGTCAAAGTACCTGCCTGCCTCGCGGCGTGTGCAGCGCAGTCGCTCTCCGAGCAGCATGTCGATGTGGCAGTCCCGCCCGGCCACTTCGGGCTCTGATGTCAGCTGGAAGAAGACCCTTCGTGAGTTCGGGCATGGTCCAGTGCACAGCACTCGCCAAGGCAAGGCACTGAGCCTGAGGGACCGCAGCTCCTGCCAGAACTCCTCCTCAAAGCCGCGGAGAGTGACGGCGGGCGCCCTGTCCGCCCTTACCTGGCTCAGGAACGCAGTGGTAGGCATTCTACTGCCCTTCTGCACATCGACGTGGCTCGGCCCGTTTGAACTGCAGCAAATACTCCCTCGATATCGGCCCTTTAGAGCTCCTCCTTACCGGTGTCTGGGAGCGCTTGCGTATCCGGTCTCGCCCTGGGGGACAGGTAAGCACGAGGCCCTCGCCCAGGGCTATGTAACTGACGAGCTTAGCGAGCGGTACACGAACGCCCGCCATTTCAGGCTCTCCCAGCACCATGCCGATCAATCCGTCATTAGATACCCCTTTCCCGAGTGAGCGGAGGCTCTGCCTCATGTCCTGGAGGTAAGTCGCTAGGCTCTTGGCCCGGCGGCTTCCCGATCGGTCCAGCGTCCTGAGCCACCGGCGTTTCATCTCGGCTTCGGGTACAAGCCGCCGAAGCGGTGTGCATGATAGGTAGCTCCGCCGCCCAATCATGCGTTCCGTGAGCTTCCGCTCGACGAATTCGTCCTGAAAGCCGAAGAAGCGATGCTGTAGTGAAACTGCTCGCCGGTAGTCTATCCCATCTCCATACGGCGGCGAGCACAGGACAACATCGAATTTGCGTACGGGCCAAGTAGATGCGTCTTTCATGTCTCCGAGGGAAACTGAAGTGCGTCGACGTGACAATCCCCTTCGTCGGAGCGCTTCCTGTGCGCGGACGATGCGTGCGGCTCGCTTTCTGAATGCCTCTATCACTTCTTCCGCGCATAGCTTAGGAGGCCCGGGGGAGTGTCTGGAGCGCGTTGGCACGATGACGTCTGGATCGGCAGCCGAGACGTCCCACACCACCTGCCCCAAGGCGGTAACCGCGTGCGGGAAGAAGTCACGGCCAGCCACTTGGCTGACCCAGTGTCGGAGCGACATCAACGTCCGGTACACCGCGTCGTCGAACCAAAGCTCCCTGTACTGCCAGGAGTCAAGCTCAGTCGGCATCTCCAGTTCGGACGCACTCAACTGGCTAGCCTCCCCCAACTGCACCAAGGCGCTCTCCGACAGAACATTGGTCTTCGCCTCAGTAACGACGGTCGCCATCTTCAGCAGGTCGCTACCAGCGACGCGCATGCCTAGCAGTTTCGCGAATAGGATCGTAGTGCCTGACCCGCAACATGGGTCAAAGAAGAGCAGTTGGCGAGGTCGTTTGCCAACTGCTGCGACCGCGTGGTTGAGAAACACCTGGGCGAGCGGGGGAAACATCTTGGCAGGATACCGATGGATGTTGTCCTCTGCCATGGGGCTGTACATGCGCCTGCTGGGCAGTTCCAGGGCCTGGACATCATCCCAGAGCTCAGTCCATCTGTTCAAGGCATCGCGCATTGGCCTAGCGGAACGACTCGGCAGGCAGAATCCCCTTCCACTGGCCGGGAGTCCACGAGAGCGACCCGTGGGCCACGGGCTGCGATGATAGCTCCTGCCCTGCTCCGCGTCAAGCAGGCTCGTGTCCCGCGTCGCATGCAGGGCGCGTGGATGGATGCCTTCGACTATGGCTCGTCCAGTGCGCATTATGCCCCCCGTGGGCGCGGAACACTGCTCTGCCTCTCTCGACCTTCTCCGGTGACGGACTCTTCTGCTCTCGCATGGATAGAAAGGTCCCATCCTATTGTCTTCTTAGGACAGCTTTGTCCATCCCTCGGCCGACGGGTCAAGTTACTGCGGACGGCGTGAGCTGCTTCACGTCGTCTGCGGCGGCGCCAGCTGCGGCGGCGGCTACCGCAGTGGTGGTGCGCCAAGCCGCGATCTACATCCGGTGCTCCCGGGCGCTCGGGCCGAACGGGCTCAGGCGCCCCTTGTCGCCATGGGGCCCTTCGGAGCCCGTGCGGCATTTGACTTTCGGACGCCCCTGGACGTATACTCCCCGGAATACGTATCCGACACTTCCCATCCTGCTTTCCTGGCGGGCACACCCAAATGGACCTGTCGTCCCTCATCAAGAAAAACACGGTGAAGGTCCCCCTCGAAGCCTTCGACAAAGAGGAGGCCATCGCCGAGCTGGTCGAAGTCCTCGTAAGGGCCGGGAAGGTCAATGAGCGCGGCGACGTGCTCCAGGCCCTGTACGAGCGCGAAGAGAAGGGCAGCACAGGCATCGGCGGCGGCGTGGCCATCCCGCACGCCAAGCACCCGGACCTGGAAGGCGTCGTGCTGGCCGTCGGCGTCAGCCCGGACGGCATCGAGTTCGACGCCGCCGACGGCGAGCTGGTCTACCTGGTCTTCCTGGTGCTGGCCGAGTCGAATAACCCCGGCCCGAACGTTGAAGTCCTGGCCGACATCGGCAACCTGATGCAGGTGCCCGGCGTCTATGAGGACATGGTGGCCGCACAGGGCGCCGAGGTACTGGTCCAGGTCTTCCAGAAGGCGATGGTGGAGCAGTGAGCGACGTCATCGAAAGGCTGCTGGAAGTCGAGAAGCAGGCCCGCCGCATCATTGCCGAGGCCGAGCAGAAGGCCGACGAGACCGTCAGCCAGGCCCGCGAGGAGGGCCGCCGCATTATCGCCGACTCCCGCGAGAAGGCCCGCCGCGACGCAGACGAGCTTTTCCAGCGTGAGGCCGATGCCATCGAGGAACGCAAGGGCCAGCGCATCAAGGAGGAGAGCGGCAACCTCCGCTCCGCCGACAGCGTTAGCCCGGAGAAGCTGAAAGAGGCATCTGACTTCGTCGCCAACTTTATCGCGTACGGCGAACAGGGGGAAGACTGAGAATTCCTGACGGAACTGCGTTGACCGCCCAGAGCGCGGAGCACGCAAAGCGTGACGAGATAGCGAAGCTGATCTGTGTCGTATGCGAGTCGGTCGCTTCCCGCCTGCCTCTGTAGGCTCTGGGGCTAGTTCCGTCGGAGAGGTCTTGAGGACGCTGCGCGCTTGGCCGTCCTCTCTGCCGCCGGCCTTGGTAGGTCCCATGAAGGCCATCACCCCGGAAAGCGTCCGCGTGCAGGGCCTCTCGGAGGTGTCCTTCGACTTCCTGAATGCGAAGCTGCGAGGGCGCCGGAGCTTTCTGTACGAGGGGGCCCGCCTGCGCGAACTCGCCGAGCTGCCCAGCCTTCAAGAGCTGGCATGGCACCTCTACCCCCGCCAGGACATCCGCGACGTGTTCGAGCTGGAGAGGCGCATGCTGGGCTCCTGCGTGCGGGAGCTGGCCTGGGTCCTGCTGTATCTGCGAGGATCCTTTGGCGTCCTCTACCGCGCGTTGCTTGACCGCTACATTGTGGAGAACCTGAAGGTCCTGCTGCGCCTCTTTGCGCGGAAGGATGAAGCTGCAGCCCCCGCCGACTACCTGATAGACCTGCCGCCCGGGATGGCGCTCCCCGTCCAGGAGCTCCTGGCCAGCGCAGACGTGGAGGAGTTCCTGGCGCGCGTTCCGCTGGCCGCGGTGCGCGCGTGTGCAGAGAACGCGCTGCCGCTCTACCGCGAAACCGGGCGGAGGGCGTTCCTGGAGATGGCCTTCGACTGCGGCTACTGGGAGGCGGTTCAGGAGGCCGTGGCGCAGCTTTCGGCCATCGAGCAGTCGCAGTGCTCGGCTCCGATCCTGGCCGAACGGGACGCCATGAGGCTGCTGTCCGCGCTGCGAGCGGCCGGCGTCTACGGGCTTCCCTGGGAGGAGTTCAGCACGGTGTTGCCCGCTGGCGGGCGCGGGCTGGGCCTCGGCACGTTGCGGGAGGTCTACGGGCAGCCCGAGCTGGAGTTCGCCGTGCAGCGTGTGCCGGGCCTCGCAGAGGCAGTCGATCGGCATCGCCCGGCCGAGCAGGTGCGGGAGCTCGGGGACCTGGAAGACGTGCTCTGGCACGAAGTGATACGACTGGCGAACCGGCAGTACTACGCGCGTCCCGCGGGGCCGGCCGTGGTGGTCAGTTACTTCTATCTTGTGCGCGAGGAGTTGCGCCACCTGCTGGCGCTGGCGCAGATGTTGCGCGTGGGCCGGCCGGCGGCGGAGATCGCCGAGAGGCTGCATCTGTGAAGCGAGAAGCGGGTAACGGCAGTTGCCAGTTGCCAGTTTCCAGTGGACGGCAACGAAGAACGAATAACGATTAACGACTAGCGATTGACGGGTAACGGCGAGTAGGAGCAGCGGAGGATCATGCTGAGCCCGGAGGCCATGCTTAAGGCGCGAA
>CAYUDW010000085.1:0-7767 GCA_964442595.1 uncultured candidatus Brocadiaceae bacterium | reverse complement strand
AGGAGCAGCGGAGGATCATGCTGAGCCCGGAGGCCATGCTTAAGGCGCGAATCGTCGTCCTGGCGCGCCACATGGAGCCCGTAGCGAAAGCGCTCGGGCGGCTGGGCGTGATCCACCTGCGCAGCAGCCTGGAAGACGCCGGGGCGGAGCTCCATCCCGAGGAGCTTGGGGACCAGATCGAACGGTGCCGGTCGCTGCGCGGGCGGCTGGATCGCCTGATGGACCTGGTGCGCGTGGTGCCGGAGGAGCGCCCTGCCGCTGACGCCGGTCTCTCGCTGGACCAGATAGAGAGCCTGGTGGGCTTGCTGGAGTCGCAGGCGTCCGCCTGGTCGAAGGAGCTGGCCGCGCAGGAGGAGGCGCTGGCCGACACCGAGGAGATCCTGCGAGAGCTGGCCCCTTATCGGGAAGTCAAATCGCCGCTGAGCGGGCTGGCCGAATCGGCTCTGCTGGACCTGAAGGTCGGGGCCGTCAGTCGATCCCGGCTCGGCAGGATGCGGGAGGCGATGCCGGACGGCGTGCTCCTGATTCCCCTCTCGGAGGAATGGGAGGGAGCCTCGGAGTCTGCCGAGATGATGGTGGTCAGCAGCCGGCGCAGTCGCTATGCGGCCGAGACCGTTCTGGACGAGCATGCCTTCGAGGAGAAGAAGATCCCGGCGTATAGGGAGAAGACGCCGGCCGCCGTGTATGGGGAGGCGGAAGAGCGGCGCAACGCGCTGCAGGCCAGGGCGGTTGAGCTGCGCGGCATGTTGCGGGAGTTCGGGCGCGGCCACGCCACGGAGCTGACGCAGGCCGCCCGCTCTCTGGAGGTCCAGCGCAGATTGCTGGAGGCGGAGCAGAACTTCGGCGCAACGTGGGCCGCGGCCGTTGTGTCGGGCTGGGTCCCCGCTGCGCAGGCGGACGCCCTGCGCCGGACCGTCATGGACGTGACCGGGGGCCAGGCCGTCGTTGAGGTGAGGGAGCCGAACAGGGACGAGATCGAGCAGGGGCGTGTGCCGAGCCACGTGAGCCATTCTCCGATCCTGGCCCCGTTCCAGAGGCTGGTGCACGGGTATGGAGTGGCGTGCTACACGGAGATCGAGCCGACGGTGCTATTCGCGGTGACGTTCCTGCTGATGTTCGGCATCATATTCGGCGACCTGGGACACGGCCTCTGCCTGCTGGCCATCGGCCTGCTGACCCGCCGGTTCGCTAAGGGCGCGGGCGTGCGGGACGTCGGGTTTGTCATCGCCGCGGCCGGAGTGGCCAGCATGCTGTTCGGCACGTTCTTTCAGGGCTCGCTGTTCGGCAAGTCGCTGCGGGACATTGGTTTCCCCTTGACGCTTGGTTTTGAGCCCATAAGGTTCGAGGGCGAAGGGGCCGGATCGGCCGAACACGTGGTGCGCTACCTGGTCCTGGCCGTCGTGCTCGGCATGGTGCTGATCAGCCTGGGAGCGGTGCTGAACGTCGTCAACAGGCTGCGCAACAGGGACTACGAGGGCGGCCTGCTGAGTCGGTTCGGCCTGGTCGGCATCATCCTTTACTGGGGCGCTCTCGCCCTGGGGATCAAACTCATCGTGGCGGGAGCCGGGGCCGCCGACGTGTGGATTGCCGTCCTGGCCATTGTGCTGCCGCTTGTGATCCTGGTGTTCCATGAGCCCATATACGCGCTCCTGACCCACCGGAAGGCCCTCTGGCGCGAGGGTCCCCTGATGGGCCTCTTCCAGGGACTGATCGAGGCCATGGAGGCCGTCATGGTCTACCTGGCCAACACGTTCTCGTTCCTGCGCGTGGCGGCTTTTGCTTTGAGCCACGCTGCGCTCTGCTTTACAATATTCGTGCTGGAACGCCTGGTGAATGATCTGCCCGGGGGCCCCGTCTGGTCGGCGGCGATCTTCCTGCTCGGCACCGCCGTCATCATCGGCCTGGAGGGCCTCATCGTCACCATCCAGATACTGCGCCTGGAGTACTACGAGTTCTTCACGAAGTTCTTCCGCGGTGAAGGCGTCCGCTACGAACCGTTCCGACTTGAATGAGGTCTGCAGGGCGAACAGGTCCGTTCCCCGAACATCGGGAGGCCACATGGTTGGCAAAGTCATCAAGAAACGATACGTCGGGCAGGTGTTGATGGTGACGTTCATCCTGGCCGCCTTCTGCGTCACGTCGGCGATCGGCGTCACGACGGCTTCCGCTGACAACGGTGCGGGGACGGTACCTGCCGCCGCCGGGCCCGTCGCCGAGAGGCAGTCGGCGTCGACCCGTTGGGACCTGTCCATAGCCATAGCCGTGGCCATCGCGATTCCGTGCCTGGCGGCCGGCTATGCGGTGGGCAAGGTCGGCGCGGCGGCGCTCGGGGCCGCCAGCGAGAAACCCGAGCTGCTGACGCGCAGCCTGCTCTTCGTGGCCCTGGCGGAAGGGATTGCCATCTACGGGCTGCTGGTGGCGGTGCTGCTGTATCTGAAGCTCTAAGCGGGCTGTGGCAGAGGAGGGCGCGGGCGCTCGCGTTCTGGCCCCTTCTCTTGCTTCCGGACCCGGAGAGGGACGATGGACTTCTACGTCGTCGCCGATGAGGACACGGTGCTGGGGTTCCGTTACGCTGGAATCCCCGGCGTCATCGTCAACACCGAGGCCGAGGCCGCCCGTGAGTTCGACCGACTGGCGGAATCGGAAGCGGAGCTCATCCTCATCACCACGGAACAGGTGGCCGATACGGTCAGGGAGAGGGTGAACGCCATCCGCTTCAAGGCGGCGTTGCCCGTCATCGTGGAGATTCCGGGACCGGAGGGGTCGAGCGAGACGAGCCCTTCGCTGCTAGGGATGATTCGCGAGGCCGTCGGCATCAAGATCTGAGGAACGGCATAGGTCATGGCCGAGCAAGAACAGGCGCTGAGCGACGAGATCCTGGCCGATGCGCGCAGACGCGCCGATCGGATCGGACAGCGGGCCGAGCGCGACGCCGCCAAGGTAAAGAACGATGCGGAGAAGCAGGCCGCGGCCGAACGGGACCGCATCCTGGCGGACGCGCGTCAACGCGCATCGCATGAGGCGGAGGTCATGCAGGGGCGCATTCAACAGGAACTGGGCGCCCTTCAGCAGCAGGCCCGCGACGGCATGCTGCGGCGCGTCCGGTCGGAGGCCGAGGACCGGCTGGCGCACCTTGCGCGAACCGACGAGTACCACGATTGCCTGAAGAGACTGGCCCTCCTGGCCATCCTTGACATGGCGGGGAAGGACTTCGAGTTGACGCTCCGGCCGCAAGATCGCGAGCGCTGGGGCGACGAGCTTCCCGGCGAGGTCGAAGCGCTGGTCAAACAGCAGTGCGGGCGGGAGGTGCGAGTGAGGCTGGGCGAGGAGAACTCCGAGGCCGACGGCGGGCTTCTGGTGACGGGCGCCGGGGGCCACGAGCTGGCCGACCAGACGTTCGCGGCGCGGTTCCATCGGCTGTGGGATCAGATGCGGGGCCGCATCGCCTCGCTCCTTGCGGCAGTGCGGGCGACGGAACAATGACCGACCATTCAACACAAACAGGCGCCATCAAGCGCGTCAGCGGGCCCATCGTCGAGGCCACGGGCCTGGCGAGCGCCCAGGCCTACGAGGTGGTCCGGGTGGGGCCGGCCGGACTGGTCGGCGAGGTGATCAAGCTGACCGGGGACGTGGCGACCATCCAGGTCTACGAACAGACATCCGGGCTCAAGCCGGGGGAACCGGTGGCGCGCACCGGCAGGCCGCTCTCAGTCGTGCTGGCGCCCGGGCTGCTGGGCGGCATCTTCGATGGAACGCAGCGACCTCTCAGTGTGCTGGCCGAGCGTGAGGGCGCGTTCCTCCAGCCCGGCGTGAGGGCGGACTCACTGGACGCCGAACGCAAATGGCCCTTCAAACCGGCCGTCCAGGCAGGCCAACAGCTCGCCGCCGGGCAGCCCTTCGGGTCCGTCCAGGAAGGCCCCACCATCGAGCACCGCCTGCTGGCACCGCCCGGCGTTGCAGGGAAGGTGACGGACGTGAAGCCCGAGGGCGAGTACTCGATAGCGGACGTCCTGTGCGTAGTGGAGGACGGGCGGGCGCGGGTCGAGCTGACCATGACCCAAACGTGGCCGGTGCGCCGTCCGCGGCCGTTCCGCGCGCGCAGGACGGCATCGCAGGTGCTGGTGACCGGGCAACGGGTGATCGACACTTTCTTCCCGGTTGCGCGGGGGGGCACGGCCGCCGTCCCCGGGGACTTCGGCACGGGCAAGACCATACTTCAGCATCAGTTGGCCAAGTGGAGCGATGCCGACATCGTGGTCTACGTCGGGTGCGGCGAGCGCGGCAACGAGATGACGGACATCCTGCGGACCTTCCCCGAACTGGAGGACCCCCGGACGGGCCGCTCCTTGATGGAGCGGACCGTCCTGATCGCCAACACGTCGAACATGCCGGTGGCGGCCCGGGAGATCTCCATCTACACCGGCATCACCATCGCCGAGTACTACCGCGACATGGGCTACGCCGTGGCGCTGATGGCCGACTCGACCAGTCGTTGGGCCGAGGCGCTTCGGGAGGCCAGCAGCCGTCTGGAGGAGATGCCGGCCGAAGAGGGCTTCCCCGCCTACCTGGCGGCGCGCCTGGCGGAGTTCTACGAGCGGGCCGGCGCCGTGGAGACCCTCTCGGGCCAGGATGGCAGCGTCACCGTCGTGGGCGCGGTCAGCCCACCGGGCGGAGATTTCAGCGAGCCCGTCACCCAGCACACCACGCGCTTTACCCGTTGCTTCTGGGCCCTGGACCCCGAACTGGCGCACTCCCGCCACTACCCGGCCGTTAGCTGGCTGGACAGCTACAGCGGCTACCTGGACGACGTGGCCAGATGGTGGGATCAGTTCATCCCCGAGTGGCAGTCGCTGCGCGAGGAGATGATGAACCTGCTCGTGGAGGAAGATAAGCTGCAGCAGATTGTGCGGCTCGTGGGGCCGGACGTTTTGCCCGAGTCCCAGCGGCTTGTGTTGCTGGCCGCCGACATGTTCAAGACGGGGTTCCTTCAGCAGAACGCCACGGAAGAGATCGACACCTACTGCGAGCCGCATAAGCAGGCCATGCTGCTGCAGGCATTCCGCCAGTTCTACCGTCGGGCGGAGCGGCTGGTCGACCAGGGAACCCCCGTTGCGCGGATCCGCGAGTTGGGCGTCGTGCAGGACCTGCTCAGGGCGAGGTCTACCATCAAGAACGAAGATCAACAGGCCCTGCAGTCGCTCCTGAGCGAGTTGGACGGCCAGTTCGCCGAGTTGGAGAAGCAGCAGTCATGATACACGACAGCCCGGTTCAGTACGTGGGCGTCGACCGAGTGGTGGACCCCCTCGTCTTCGTGTCCGGCATTCATGGGGTCGGATACGATGAGACCGTCGAAGTGATCGGCGAGGACGCCGAGGGCCGGCTGGGCACCGTGCTGGAGATCGACGGGGACACGGCGGTGGTGCAGGTGTTGGGCGGCGCGGCAGGGCTGTCGAACACGGGCACACGGATACGTTTCCTTGGCCGGCCCTTGAACGTGCGCGTCAGCGAGGACATGCTGGGCCGGGCCTTCGACGGCCTGGGCAGGCCCATCGACGGAGGTTCCTCCCCCCTGGGCGGAGAGGAAAGGGACGTCGCCGGCGTTCCCATCAACCCGTCCTCGCGGGCTTACCCGACCGACTTCATCCAGACCGGCATCAGCGTCGTCGACGGCTCGAATAGCCTGGTACGGGGGCAGAAGCTGCCCGTCTTCAGTGGCAGCGGCATGCCCCATCACCGGCTGGCGGCCCAGATCGTGCGCCAGGCCACGCTGCCGGGACAGGAGACGTCCTTCGCCATCATCCTGGCCGGCATGGGCATAAAGAACGACGAGGCTGACTATTTCCGCCACAGCTTTGAGGACGCCGGCGTGCTGAGCCGGGTGGCGCTGTTCCTGAGCCCGGCGGACGCCCCGAGCGTCGAGCGCGTCCAGACCCCTCGCACTGCCCTGACCCTGGCGGAATACCTGGCCTTCGACAGAGACATGCACGTGCTGGTCATCATGACCGACATGACTAACTACTGCGACGCGCTCAGGGAGATCAGCAGTGCGCGGGACGAGATACCGGCGCGCAAGGGCTACCCCGGCCACCTCTACAGCGATCTGGCGGCCATCTACGAACGCGCCGGCCGCGTCAAGGGCTCGAAAGGGTCGATTACGCAGATGCCGATACTGACGATGCCGGCCGACGACGTGTCCCATCCCGTGCCGGATTTGACCGGGTACATTACGGAGGGGCAGATCGTTTTCGACCGGTCCCTTTTCCGGCAGGGCGTCTACCCGCCGGTCGCGGCTCTGCTCAGCCTGTCGCGCCTGATGAAGGACGGCGTCGGCGAGGGGTCGACGCGTGAGGACCACATGGCCATCTCGAACCAGCTCTACGCCGCCTACAGCCGCGTGGAGTCGGTGCGCGGCCTGGCTTCGGTCATCGGCGAGGAGGAACTGTCGCCGATGGACAAGGAGGTGCTTGAGTTCGGCGACGCTTTCGAGCTGCAGTACGTCAATCAGGCGGAGGACGAGAACCGCTCCATCGAGCAGACGTTGGACATCGCCTGGCAGGTGGCCAGCATTCTGCCCCGCGGGGAGCTCTCGCGCCTGAGCCCCGAGTTGCTCGATCGGCACTACGATCGCGATCGGGCCGCGCCGGCAGCGGAAGAAGACCACGGTTAAGGGGAGTGATTCGCCAAGATGCGCCTTGAGAACATAGCGCCGACCCGAAGGAACTACCTGGAGATCCAGAAGGCGCTCGTACGCACGCAGGAGGGTTACGACCTGCTGGAGCAGAAGAGGCAGATACTGGTCACCGAACTGATGACCCAGGTGGAGGCGGCCAAGCGCATCAAGGACGAAATGGCCCGGACCATGGACGCAGCGTACGAAGCGTTCCGTAGGGCCGCCATCCGATCCGGGCTGACCGGACTGATCCGGCAGAGCTGCGGCATCACGATGGATCACTCCCTGACTTACCGCTCGCGTTCCGTGATGGGCGTCCCGGTGCCCGAGATCGAGTGCGAGCCGGAGCCGTTCGGCGTCCAGTTTGCCCTGACCGACGGTCGCAGTTACACGGACCAGGTGCTGCGTAGATTCCTGGAGGCCCTGAGCCTGGTGGCCGAGCTGGCACAGGTGGAGAATGCCGTCTTCCGGCTGGCCCGCGAGATACGGCGCACCCAGCGCCGGGTCAACGCGCTGGAGAAGCAGTACATTCCGCAGTACAAGGACGCGCTGAAGTACATCGAGGAGGCCCTCGCCGAGCGCCAGCGGGAGGAGTTCATCGTGCTGCGCAAAGTGAAGCGCAAGCATCAGGCCGCCGCCGAACGGAGAGCGGCTTCGGTCCGCAACCTAGCCCCGAACCGGTCCACCGGAGTGCGCTGAGGCATGCCCAAACGTACCTACAGCACGATCCTCCTGTTCGCCGAAGGCAGCGACGAAGGCATGCGGGCGGCCAGGGACGCCATTCACCTCGCCGCCGACGAGCAGGCCACACTCGTCATCATCTCGGTGGTCGACACCAGCACGCTCAGGCAACTGCTCTCCTCCCGCATCTTCGTCGAGGAGGAGATGAAGGAGTACGAGCAGGAGTTGGAGCAGTCGTGCCGCAAGCGCCTCAACTACGTCGCGCAGATGGCCGATCAGGCGGGGGTCAAGAACCGGACGGGCTTGCTCCGTGGGGCATGCCACAGCGTGATCCTGCGCGAGCAGAAGGAGCATGACGCGGACCTGCTGGTCATGGGATCGTTCCGCGCCACGATGGCCAAACGCGACCTGATGGC
>CAYUDW010000084.1:11658-15475 GCA_964442595.1 uncultured candidatus Brocadiaceae bacterium | reverse complement strand
GTCGACCACGGCGACTTCCTGGGCCAGCACCGCATGTACCAGAAGTTCGAGATGTACGAACCGGCGATCCGCATGCCCCTTCTGGTCCGGATGCCCGGCGCCGAGGCCCATGCCTTCGACACTCCCGTCTCGCATCTGGACATCATGCCGACGCTGACGGCGCTGATGGACATGGACGCGCCCGGAGACCTGGAAGGCGCTTCCCTCGCCGACAGCGTCAGTCAGGGGACGGCCCCGCCGAGCCGCCCGGTGTTCTGCGAGTTCTGTGGCAGCCGCAGCAGGGACATCAACCGCCGCGCCGTCATCACGCACCGGTGGAAGTATGTGTACGACCCGGAGGATGCGCCCGAGCTTTACGACCTGCGCACGGACCCCCTGGAAATGACGAACCTGGCGGCCGATCCACGCTATGCCGAGACGATCCACCAGCTCCACGCCGAGGCCAAGGCCTGGGCCGAGAGGTGCGGCGACTGGGTCGAGTTCTAATGGTCACGTAGTCACGAGTTGGGCCGACGCCCTTGCAGCCTGGAGGAACCAGACGTATGGCCGAGAGGCTTTCATCCCGCGAACGAATGTTGGCGGCGCTCGAATGCCGGGAGCCGGACTACGTTCCCTGCTGCTTCAGCGCCTTCCAGATTCTGCGGCAGAAGTGTAAAGACCAGCTCGACTACGTCGAGAGGCAGCTCGCGATGGGCCTCGACGCGATGGCGCAGATCCAGACCCCTTCGGTGCGCTTCGACCCGCGCGTGACCACGCGCGAATGGCGCGAAGACGACCCGCAGCAGCCCTACCCGCTCCTGCATAAGGTCTACGAAACTCCGGCCGGCCCGCTCCGCACGTGCGTGAGCATGAGCGAGGACTGGCCCTGGGGCGAGCACATCCCGCTGATGGACGACTTCCTGATCCCGCGCTCGTGCAAGTTCCTCGTGACGCCGGAGGACAACCTGGAGGCGCTGCGGTATCTCCTGGCGCCGCCGACGGACGATGACGTGCGCGCCTTGCGAAGATCCGCAGAGCGCGTGAAGGCATGGGCGGCCGAGCGCGACCTGCCGGTCATTGCGTTCTACGGGATGGTGGGCGACCTGGCCGCGTGGCTCTGCGGCATCCAGGAACTCATGATGATGACGGTAGACGCGCCGGACTTCCTCCACCAGGTTCTGGCCCTCATCGAAGAGTGGAACCGGCAGCGGATGGAGCTGGTCCTGGAGCAAGGAGTGGACGTGTTCGTCCGGCGCGCTTGGTACGAGAACGCCGACTTCTGGTCGCCGACCCTGTACGGCGAATACCTCCTGCCCGGGCTGCGACGCGACGCTGAGCTCGCGCACGCGGCGGGCGCCAAGTTCGGTTACCTGATGAGTTGCTCCCTGATGCCTCTGCTCGATGCGATGCTGGAGGCCGGCGTGGACGTAATGCTCGGCGTGGACCCGGCGCAGGACAGGACCATGGACCTGAGCGCCCTGAAGGAGAAGGCCGACGGGAAGATGTGCCTGTGGGGAGGCGTCTGTGGTTACCTGACCGTTGAGTGCGGCACGCCGGAGGAGATCAAAGCCCAGGTGCGGGACGCGATCCGCATCCTCGGCCCCGGCGGCGGGCTCATCCTGGCACCGGTGACGAACATCCGCGAAGACACCCCGCAGGCCTGGCGGAACGTGGAAGCACTGATCGAAGCCTGGCGATGCATGCGCGACTACCCGATCAACGTCGGCTGAATGGCCGGCTCAGAGCCGGCGTACATGACCTGAGCGGTTTCTCAAGCTCTGACGGGAGAAGGTGACATGGGACAAAGCAACTGTCAGGAGTGGGCGACGCGGGCGCGAGCCGTCATGCCATTTGGGAGCAGCACGTGTTCGAAGTCCCCGAGGTATCTGCCCGAAGAGCCCGGCGCCATCGTGCGGGGTAAGGGATGCCGCGTGTGGGACGCCGACGGCCGCGAGTACATCGACTTCCGCAACGGCCTCGGCCCCGTAACGCTCGGCTACTGCTACCCCGCCACGGATGAGGCCATCCGCCGGCAGCTCGAGGACGGAATCATCTTCGGCCAGCCGCATCCGCTTGAGACGGAGGTGGCCGAGATGATCTGCGAGGTCATCCCCTGCGCGGAACGCGCCCGTTTCCTGAAGACGGGCGGCGAGGCCAACGCCGCCTGTATCCGCCTGGCGCGCCATCACACGGGGAGGGACCACGTCGTCCAGGTCGGCTACAACGGCTGGCTCAACAGCCTGGCCGCCGGTGGGCGCACGCTGCCGCGCATGGAAGCCACGTCTTCCCCGCCCGGCGTGCCGCGGGCGCTCAGCGCGCTGCACCATTCGTGCGGATGGAACAACACGGAGCGGCTCGAAGGTCTCTTCGCCGAGCAAGGCGACCAGATCGCCGCGCTCGTCATCGCGGCCGGCTACACGGACATGGAGGCGGGCGAGACCTTCTACCCGCTTGCGCGTGAACTCACCGAGAAGCATGGCGCCGTGCTGATCTACGACGAGATCGTGACGGGCTTCCGCGTGGCGCTCGCCGGCGTGCAGGAGCACTTCGGCGTCACGCCCGACATGGCCGTCTTCGCCAAAGGCGTGGCCAACGGCATGCCGCTCTCGGTCTACTGTGGCAAAGCGGAAATCATGGAGGGAGTGCACGAGGCCATCGTCTCGTCCACCTACGGCGGCGAGACTCTCTCCCTGGCGGCTGCCAAGGCCACCATCGAGACCTATCGCAACGAGGGCGTCATCGACCACCTGTGGCGCATGGGCGAGAAGATGTGGTCGGCCTGCAACGCCATGTACAGGGAGCACGGCCTGCCTCTGGAATGGCAAGGCTACTGGCCGGTCCCGCAGATCGTCGCGGGCCCGGACGCCCCCGCCGACTTGCACGAGCGGTTCGTGCGGGCCTCGTACGCGAACGGCCTGTCGTTCTACCAGTGCAACTACGTCACCTTCAGCCACAAAGAGGCGGACATCGAAGACGCGCTCGAGCGCATGGAGAATGCTTGTCGCCAGCTTGCCGCCGGCATGTGAGGCGTCGCCCGGGCCTCGTGCGGCGGCCGGGCTGTGTCATCACCGACGGCCAGGGCCTCTTGTCTTGGCCACACGCCTGCAATCTCCAGTTCCACCACAGGAGGCGACGCAGCAGAATGCGGGCGGCACGTTTCCCAGGGAACGGACGGATCGAGCTGGTCGAAGTGCCCACGCCCGAACCCGCGGAGGGCGAGCTGCTGATCCGTGTCGAGGGGTGCGGAATATGCGGCTCAGACCACAAGGTCCTCCTGAACGGCCTGAAGTCCACGCCCGGACACGAAGTCGCCGGGGCGGTCGTGGAAACGGGCGCCAACTGCCGGACCGAGGTCGGGGCCCGCATCGCCGCCTACCTGCCGAAGCACTGCGGCGAGTGCGAGTTCTGCCGGCAGGGCAAAGAGAATCTATGCCCCAACAAGGCCGGCCTCATCGGTTGGAGCTGCGATGGCGGGTACGCCGAGTACATGCTGCTGCCGGACCGGAACGCCCTCAGCCTGGACGCCGACACATCGTTCGCGGAGGGCGTCGTCCTTCTCGACACGCTGGGCACGGCGGGACACGCGATCCGGCTGGCGCAGTGCTGGGAAGCGCGTAGCGCCCTGGTGATCGGGGCCGGCCCCATCGGGTTGGGGGCACTGCTCAGCATGACGGCCCTCGGCGTGCCCCAGGTCTTCGTCTCCGAGCTCTCGGAGTATCGTAGGGAAGCGGCTGCGCAGTTCGGGGCCGTCGCGCTCGACCCGGTTCACGAAAACCTGGAAGAGCGCATCCGGGACGAGTTCCCCTACGGCGTCGACCTCGTCGTCGAGGCCGCCGGC
>CAYUDW010000084.1:8333-11558 GCA_964442595.1 uncultured candidatus Brocadiaceae bacterium | reverse complement strand
GTAGTTGGCGATGCTGTTCCCGGAGCCCAGGCAGTAACCGCCGCCGGGCATGCACTGCTCGAGGACGCGCCGGACGCGCGCGCGAATCTGCTCCTCGTCGGCGCGGCAAAGGAAGTCGACGTCGATGCCGCCGAGGATCGAGATGCGGCTGCCGTAGGTCCGGTAGGCCTCCTCAACGGGCTCTATGACGTCTTCGAACGAGTGGCGCCCGTCGATTTCCACGTCCTCGATCAAGTCCTCCATGATCGGCGCCAGGTTCCCGCAGGAGTGCAGTATGTAGGGTCGCCCGGCGTCCTGAGCCATCTGCGCCATGAGCTTGTGCTCGGGCAGGACGAACTCCCGCATGTCGTCCGGGCTGATCAGCGTCCCGCCTCGGAATCCCATGTCGTCGCTTCCCCAGATGACCTTGACCCGGTCGAACTCCAGGATTCGTTGCAGGACGCGACGGTGGACTTCCATCAACCTGTCGCTTATCGCCTTCACGAGGTCGCGCTGGTCGTACAGCGCGTAGCAGAGCGTCTCGTATCCCATCAGCCACGTGAGGTGTTCGGCCGCCTGGCCGAAGTACTCGGTGGCGATGATGCACATGTCGTCCGGCAGATTCTCCGAGTACCACTCCAGGGACCGCGTCGAGGTGGCATCCACGTCGGGCCAGGGGTACGCCTCGAAGTCGTCCCAGTTCGTGATGGGCCCGGCGTGCTCTTCCATGAAGCTGCGCCCGCCCTCGCGCGCCAGCGCGCCGGCGTCGTCCGCTTTCAGCCACCTTAACGGAAGCTCGAAGTCATCCAGCGTGGTGCAGACGTAGTCGTACCCGAGGAAACGCTGCACGGCCAACTGGCGCCTCCACCCGGACTCGGGGGCATCCGGGTCGGCTCCCTTCAGCAGAGCGAACCGCGCGCAGATCTCCTCCTGCACCTCGCGGTCGATGAACAGCTCCATGTGGTAGACGCGGTCGGGAATCCCGTCGCGTCGGATGCAGCGGACCAGCCCTTCCCAGCTCTGCCGGACGGGTGTCGATAGCAGACCCTTCATGGGCTCCTCTCCCAATTCCGATGTAAGCAGGGCGGACCTGGCGCGCCGGGTCAGTCGGCCAGATCGTGGAAGACCGCCTCGATCGCCTCCTGGGCGATCCGTTCGGAGTCGGGCCCGACCTTTGTTGTGTTGATCTCGTAGCCGCCCTCGGGGTAGGCGGCGGCGGTCGGCAGGTACCCGACGTTTCCGTTGCTGTAGCCCAGCACGAGCGTCGCCTGCGCCGGCGACGCCTGGCGGCCGAACAGCGCGTACTCGACGAACACCTCGGCGCTCATCGCCACCAGCATGGCGTCGCCAAGGCGGATGCCGTGCAGCCGGAGCGGCTTCGGCTCGCCGTCTTCTTCTTTCGGCGGCAGATCCGCCGTGCGTGTGACGGCCCGCACGGGCAGGGCACCGAGGTCCCGCACGTGGCTCAGGGCCTGCCGCACGGCCGCGGCGGCGGCCGCGGCGTGCTGCTCCATCTCGCCGAACGTGCCTCGCACTCCGTCGCGTTTCGTGCTGTACGGGTTCTGATTTGCGCCGCAGCCCTGGAGGAAGACGAATCGCGCGCCCGGCCCGCGGCATTCCAGGCGCTGGATGGCGCGCCCCATCCACTCGCCCGTGATGCTCAGGTTCCACTCGCCCAGCGTGGTGCCGTGCACCGGCGCGCTGAACAGCACGACGTCCGGTTTGTGCTCCCGCGCGAATCGCCAGACGTCCACCTCGTGCAGCGTCGGTCCGTCGGGGTCCTCGCCCAGCCACACCTTGCCGTCGGCCATCCTCTCGCGGCGGTTGCAGCCGATGTCGAGCGGGGCCGTGCCGGCCGAAAGCACGGCCGGTGAAGCTTCGGCCAGCGCCGTGCGCAACGCGCGCACGCTCTGCCGGATGACCTCCGCGCGATACTCGTCCTGCATCGTACTGTCCTCGCGGCCGCCCAGTGCAGGCCCGGCGTGCGTGTGGGTGGTGTTCAGCAAAACGTGGTCAGGCTCCAGGCCGGTCGCCTCCAGAAAGGCAGCCTTGAACTCATCCGCCTGCTCGATGCTCAGCAGACAGATGTCGTAGGTGAGCAGCGCGACCCGCTCGTCGCCGTGCTCGATTGCGACGGCGTTGACGAACAAGTCGTCATGCACGTCGGCGGCGCCCTCGGTGCGCGACGCGTAGCCGACCATCCGAATGCCCAGCGGCGGCGTGATGCACTCCCGTCCATGCCCGACCAACACAGTGTCCATCCGATGCCCCTTGCCAGGTGATATGCGAACGCGTGGGACGCGATTCGTGGGAGTCTACTGCCGCCCCCCGGGCCTGTCAATCCGCGCGTGGGTGCGCCGCGCTCATCACCCTCGGCCGGCGGCGGCGTCCGGCCCGCTGAACAGCCGCAGATAGTGCTCGGCTCGCGCGCGGAACGCGTCCCGCGCCGCCTGAAGGAAATCGAAGTAGCGCACTTCGTCCTGTCGCGCCGCGTCGGCCATGCCGTCCCGCGCCGCCAGGTAGAGGTCCGTGCCGATGTTGATCTTCGAGACCCCCGCCTCGATGACGGAACGGAACTGCTCCTCCGAAAGGCCGGAACCGCCGTGCACTGCCAGGGGCACGTTCACGCGGCTTCGGATACGGCGCAAGCGATCCAGGTCGAGCCGAGGCTCCGCGCTGTACTGTCCGTGAGCCGTGCCGATGGCCACCGCCAGGACGTCACATCCGCTCTCAGACGCGAACCGGACGGCGCTCTCGACGTCCGTCAGCCCCTCGTTGTTGGAGGCGTGGTATTCCGAGCCCCGCCCCACGATTCCCAGTTCGGCCTCGACCCCGACGCCAGCGGCGCGGGCGACCTCAACCACGCGCCCGGCGTTCGCCAGGTTCTCCTCCAGCGGCAGGGACGAGCCGTCGTACATCACATCCGAAAAACCCAGATCGAGCGCCCGCAAGCACTGCTCGACCGCCCTGCCGTGATCCAGCATGAGGGACACCGTCGCGTCGCTCCGTTCGGCGGCGCTGCGGACCCAGCGGACGAGGTCTTCGCCCCCCGGCCGTTCCAGCAGGCCGCCCCACATGCCCAACATGCAGGGCCTGCCCGTGGCCTCGGAGGCCGCGATAACGCCCTCCGCACTGAGCATGTCGCCGCACACGAAGAGGGGGACCGCCTGATGACGTTCGCGCGCTCGTCTAACCGCGTCCAGGATCGAGGTAACCGCCATGTCAGCCCTGCCCTTCAGTTGTCGC
>CAYUDW010000084.1:4275-8233 GCA_964442595.1 uncultured candidatus Brocadiaceae bacterium | reverse complement strand
CGCGCCCATCGGAATGATGGCGTTCGGCCGCACCAGCAGCGGCAGGCTCAGGTAGTCGCACGTCTCCCGCACCCAGCGCGGGCCATCGACGGCCCGCCCCGAAAGCAAGTGCGTCCAGCCGCCCGCCGGCACGTAGTACTCCACGACGCCGTCCTCGCGGAAGACGGGTGCGACCAGCAGCGACGGCCCGAGCATGTACTGGCGGTCCAGGTGGGCGCACGCCGGATCGTCGGGGAACTCCAGCACCATCGCCCGTAGCACGGGGATGCCCCTCTCGTGCGCCTCGCGGGCCGCCCCGTAGACGTAAGGCATGAGCCGGCACTTGAGCTTCGCGAAGTGGCGCAGCACGTCCACGGACTCCTCGTCGTAGAGCCAGGGCACGCGGTAGGAGCTGTTGCCGTGCAGCCGGCTGTGCGACGAAAGGAGGCCGAAAGCGATCCAGCGCTTGTAGATGTCGGGCGAGGCCGTGCTCTCGAAGCCGCCGATGTCGTGGCTCCAGAAGCCGAACCCGCAAAGCCCGAGCGACAGCCCGCCCCGCAGCGTCTCGGCCATCGACTCGTAGCTCGCGCTCGAGTCGCCGCCCCAGTGCACGGGGAATCGCTGCGAGCCCACCGTGGCCGAGCGCGCGAAGAGCGTGGCCTCCCCTTGGCCCAGCTTCTCGTCCAGCACCTCGAAGACGCAACGGTTGTAGAGGAACGCGTAGTAGTTGTGCATCTTCACGGGGTCCGAGCCGTCCGCGTAGACGACGTCGGTCGGGATACGCTCGCCGAAGTCGGTCTTGAAGCAGTCGACGCCCATGTCGACCAGGGCGCGCAGCTTGTCGCCGAACCAGCGGTAGGCGTCCGGATTCGTGAAGTCAACCAGGCCCATGCCGGCCTGCCACTGGTCCCACTGCCACACGTCGCCGTTGGGGCGTTTGAGGAGGTAGCCCCGGGCGCGGCCTTCCTCGAAGAGCGCCGACCGCTGCCCGATGTAGGGGTTGATCCAGACGCAGATGCGCAGGCCGCGCTCCTTCAGCCGCTTCAGCATGCCGGGTGGGTCGGGGAAAACGTCAGGGTCCCACTCGAAGTCGCACCAGTGGAACCCCTTCATCCAGAAGCAGTCGAAGTGGAAGACGTGCAGCGGCAGGTCGCGGTCGGCCATGCCCTGGACGAAGCCCGTCACCGTTCCTTCGTCGTAGTCGGTCGTGAAGGACGTCGTGAGCCACAGCCCGAAGGACCAGGGCGGCGGCATGGCGGGGCGACCCGTCAGCGCCGTGTACTTCTCCAGCACTTCCTTCGGAGACGGACCGTAGATGACGAAGTACTCAAGCGCCTCGCCGGGCACGCTGAACCCGACACGCGAGACCTTCTCCGAGCCGACCTCGAACGAGACGCACTCCGGATGGTTCACCAGCACCCCGTAGCCGCGATTGCTCAGGTAGAAGGGCACGTTCTTGTAGGCGAGCTCGGACGACGTGCCGCCGTCCGCGTTCCACATCTCGACCGCCTGCCCGTTCTTGACGAAGGCCGTGAAGCGTTCCCCCAGGCCGTAGATGCACTCGCCGACGCCCAGGCGAAGCTCCTCCTTTACGTACGCCGTGCGCTGCGCCTCGGCTTCAAGCCAATTGAGCGCGTCCTGCGGGCCTTTGCTCACCGTCATCCAGCCCATGTTGCGGAAGCCGGTGTCCGTGAGCGGCTCGCCGGCGCCGAGGAACTCGATCCCCCACGTCCGGCGCCGGACTCGGGCGGTCAGCTCGCCGCTGCGGAAGGTCAGTTGCGACTCGGTTTCGGTGATCTCCGGATTGGTCGGCGCCTGATGGATCTCGAAGGCCGGCCCGCGCTGCACGCCGCCCGCGTGGTGCGTGAGCCGGACCCGGATGACGTCCGGTGCGGGCGAGGACAGGCTGATAGACAGCATCGGGCAGTTCAGCGTCGCCCAGCGTTCGGGCGAAGGCTGGGTCGAGGCATGGACGATCAGCTCGCCCTCGCGGCGCTCGACCTCGTGCACGCGGGCGGGATAATGGCCCTGCACGCCCGGCCGGAGCCTCCAGAACCCGCTGCTGAACTTCATGATCCGCCCACCTCCCGAATCCCTCCGAACGCATTGTGCTGGACACGACGGGCGCCGACCGGCACGGCCTACGCCTTCTTCTTGGGCAGCCAATAGCGGAACACGCCGTCCTCAGGCCGCTCCTCCGGGTCCTGCTCCACGTAATGCCGGTACGCCCTGAGGAAGTTGCCCTGGCTCAGCTCGTCCAGCATCTGCGCGCGCAACGAAAGGGAGAGCGTCTCGGGCCGGGCCAGGTACATCCTGTCGATCACCGCCCGATGCATGACCTCCTTCTCCCCGCCCTCGGCCTTGCGCTCTTCGTCCTCCACGTGGTAGTCGCAGATGGAGACGTAGAGGCCGTGCTGGCCGTCCGGCCCCTGCGCCGCGCAGAGGCAGTATTCGCTCAGATTGCCTTCCGCAACCTCGATCGCGAAGACGAACCGGCCGGCGTGCGCCTGGTAGAGGGCGTAGCCATCCGGGTCCCAGTCGCGGCAATCCTCGGCGTAGTGCGAGGCGCGAAATGAGACCCCGATTTCCCGGATTGCCTCCTCCACGGGGGCAATGGCCTCCGCGATCAACCCGCCGGCGCTGTCCTTCAGGCGTCGAAGGGAACTCAGGGCGTCACTGCTCTCATCACCGTTCATCGTGATCTCTCGTCGGCCTCCTGTCACATGCGCGTGCGGGCTCCGCCGGGAGCCCGCAGGATGGTCCTGCCACGAAGGCCCGCGATGATACGGCGGCGCGCTCGCCTTCTCAAGTGGAGGAGGGATTTGCCATGGAAGAACGTAGGCCATATCATGTCGCGCCGTTTGCGGCAAGACAGCAGCACGTGACCAGCAAGAAGCCTTCAGCCATTGACGGAGAGAACGTCTATGCCAGCAGAGCTGCCCGAAGGCCCCGGAATTGCCGCCACGCATCCCGGCGACCGGGAGATCGAGCGACACCCGGCGGTCGTCTTCGCCGACGGGTTCGAGACCACGGAGAGCGGCCGCCTGCCGGGCGGCCGGCGGAAGGGCGATGAGAAGAAGTGGGATACGTCCGGAGGTGACTGCGTCATCACGGACCAACCCGAGAACGTGCACGGCGGCGGCAAAGCCCTGGAGATGACGATCGTGCGGCCCGGCACGGGCCTGCCCGCAGGCGCCGGCGTGGGCAAGTACTTCGAAGATGGATGCGACACGCTATTCCTGCGCTACTATGCGAAGTTCGGCAAGGACGTGGAGCTCTTCCACGGGGGCGCGCACAACGGCGGCGGCATCGCCGCCAGGCCGCCCGGCGTGCCCCAGGCCTGCCCGGGAGTGCGCGCGGACGGCAGCAACAAGTTCACCGTCGTCCTGGACACCTGGCGCCCGAGCGAGGAGATACCGTCGCCGGGCTGGCTGGTCGTCTACGTCTACCACATGGACCAGGGCGGCCGCTGGGGCGACCAGTTCTTCCCCTCCGGGAGGGTATTCCCCGGCAGCCGGGAGATCTTCGGCGAGCAGTTCGTCCCCCGGCCCGATTTCGTCCCCGAACGTGGTAGCTGGCACTGCTACGAGCTGATGGTCAAGGCGAACGTGCCGGGCGATCGGGACGGGCGGATCGCTTTCTGGGTGGACGGCCGACTGCTTGCAGACTTCCCGAACCTGCGGCTCAGGAACGTGGAGAGGCTCAAGTCGAACCGCATCGATCTCGGCATCTACACCCACAACCGCCGGGACGTGACGGACATTAAGATGTGGTATGACGACGTGGTCGCGGCCACCGAGTACATCGGGCCGCAAGTGCCTGCCGAACGGGCTTAGACCCATCGCCAGCCCTTCGTCGACCATGGCATGACCGCGTACAGCGGCCCGTCCTGCGTTACGCCTTACGGCGGACTACGCTGTTCGCCGGAGGGAGATGCAGCAGGCGACCGGGACGCCGCAGGACGAGTGAGACTCGAACC
>CAYUDW010000084.1:1454-4175 GCA_964442595.1 uncultured candidatus Brocadiaceae bacterium | reverse complement strand
CAGGCAACGTTCCGCTGGCAATCCGGCGGGGACGCTGTAGAATCACGCCAGGAAGGCCCGGCCCAATCCCGTCTCACACGGCAGCCGCCGAGCGCAGGTCTGACTCGGCGAACGCGCCGGTCTCGAGTTGCTGCCATCCTGACGGCGGTGAAGTGGGCGAGAGACCTTGTAGACGTGGAGGTCCACCGTGGCAGGGAGGGGCAAGCGATGACGAGATGGATAGGACGACTGGGTTCGCTGGCGTTCGTGCTGGGTTTCTTCGCCGTCGTCTTCGTGGTAGTCCCCTGGTATGTCACGATCGTCAACGACCCTGCAGTGGGCGGGCCGCTGCCCTGGTGGGTCAGGGGAGCCGTGTACTCGTTGCTGGGCGGCATTGCAGTTCTGCTCGTTTCCCTTGCCTTGGACCGGCGCTCGCGCGCACGGGGACCGGCCGGCCTGGATGTCGAGAGCCAGACCCCCGATATCCTGGTGGAGAACACTGACCGTGTTCCGGGAAGGGACGTAACCGAGGCCCTCGGCCTGGTTAAGGGGCACACCATCTATGCCATCTGGCTGGGAAAGGACATTTCCGCCTTGGTGCGCTTGGTTCTCGGCGGGGAGCTGACGGAGTACACGGAGATGATGGGCAAGGCCCGGGATGTCGCTCTCCAGCGGATGCTCCAGGAAGCGGCTGAGCTCGGCGCTGACGCTGTCGTCAACGTCCGTTTCATGACCACCAGCGTGATTGGCAGTGCTGCCGAGCTGCTGGTCTACGGGACGGCCGTCAGGTTGGCCCCCCCGTCAACATGAGGCGGTACCGGATCCGGCCGGAGGCGCTCTGCGCTGCGGACGGCGCAAGCGGCCATCCAGCCTTCGTAGCCGGAGGCAACTTCGGAGGAGCGAGCCGCGTCTCTCGTCGCCGGGCTTGAGCATGAACGACTACTCCGACCGCCCGGCTGCTCGGAGGAGGCGCGAGGTGAGACCTGAGAACACCCGGGGAGGGCTGAAGGGAGTTGCCGCAATGATCACCTTGCTGGCACTTGCGGCGGGCGGGGCCGCGCTCTCGGTGCTCTGATCGGCACCGGTGCGTCACTCCGTGAGAACGCGACAGCGGGCCGGGGGCTGACCCGGCCACGGGAGGGAAGCGAAGTATGAAAGTACTTGCGATCAACGGGAGTCCTCGCGCGCGGAGAAGCAATACGCGGCGGCTGCTCGCCCCGCTTCTGGAGGGCGCGCGCGAAGGAGGCGCGGACGTGGAAGAGCTGTGCCTTCAGGAGATGGACGTGCGGCCCTGCACGGGATGCTTCAGTTGCTGGACAAAGACCCCCGGCAAGTGCGTCCAGCAGGACGACGGCCCCGAACTGCATGAGAGCATGCTGGCCTGCGACGTGCTGGTGCTCGGCTTCGGGCTCTACATAAACAGCGTGCCGGCCGGCGTTCAGGCTATGTTGGAGCGCATGCTGCCGCTGGTCGAGCCGTGGCTGACCGAGAGCGGCGGAACGACGACACACCCGACGCGCCATAAGGGCAAGGACTGGCGATGGGTGGTTGTCTGCAACTGCGGCTTCCCGGAGCAGGAGCACTTCGCTGCGCTGGAGGCCAGGTTCGGTCAGTTCGGCGCGCAGCCCATCGTGATGGCGGCGGGCGAGTTCCTGCCTTACATGGAGAGCGCCCCGGAGCTGGCGGAACCGCTCAGAGCATTGCGAGCCGCCCTTCGCGACGCCGGAAAGGAGTTGGCCCGAACGGGCCGCATTCCCGAGGAGATGCGCGCGAAGCTGAACCGGCCCGTGATCGACTGGGCAGGGGTGACCGCCGAGGAGTACCGCCGGTTCGGCAACGAAGCGTTCCGCCAGGCGCTTAAGGCCCTCGACCCAATCGCAGGCGCTGGCCCGTAGGCATGTCGCTGGCGAAGCGCCAATGGTGGCGCGAACGACGGCTGGTGCCCTGAACGGGAGAGGAAGGTCACCGAATGGAGCCTACGGGACTGTTCCTCGTTGCGCCCTCCACCGTGCAGATGGGCCGCGAGTTCACGCTGGGGGTCAAGGTCCTGACGGAGCCTTACGAGGTCGGCACATCCTGCTACGGGCCGCTGCCCGCCGTTGCCGGCCGCTACAACCGATCCCCCCGGGGCATCTCCTACATGGACAACGTCCTCCCCGAGTTCGAGGGGACGCTCGAACTCGACGGCGGGGACGGCTATGACGGCCCGGGCAGCTTCTCCTTCTCGGGCGTCTCGGGTCCGTATGCCGACGACGCGCGCCCCATCGCGCGCATCCACGGCCTCCGCTATCTGACGCCCGGGCTGAAGTGCGTCCGCGTCCGCGAGCCGGGCTCGGGAATCGAAGCGCTGTCGAATCCGATAGAGGTCAGCGACGGGCCGCCCGAGGAGGGCCTGTTCTGGGGCGACCTGCACTGCCAGACCTTCCTCAGCGACGGGCTCCGTTGCCCGGAGGAGTTGCACGCCTTCGCGCGGGACGAGAGCTTCCTGGACGTCTTCGCCGTCTCGGACCACTCCGAATCCCTGACCGACCGGCAGTGGGAGTACTCCGCGGCGGTGGTCAACGACTTCAACGAAGACGGGGCATTCGTCGCCCTGGTCGGGCAGGAGTGGACCAGCCGCAGGTTCGGCCACCGCAACGTCTACTTCCCCGGCGACCGGGGGCCGATCCTTCGGTGCAACGACCCCCAGCAGGGGCGGCTGGACCACCTGTACGAGGTGGCCCGACGGGAATCGGCACTGGT
>CAYUDW010000084.1:0-1354 GCA_964442595.1 uncultured candidatus Brocadiaceae bacterium | reverse complement strand
AGCAGGGGCGGCTGGACCACCTGTACGAGGTGGCCCGACGGGAATCGGCACTGGTCATCCCACACCATTCGGCCAACGTCGAGATGGGTGTGGACTGGTCGCTCGGGCACGACCCGCAGGTGGAGCGGCTCGTCGAGATCCATTCCGTCTGGGGCAGCAGCGAATGCCCGGAGAGCGCGGGCAACCCGTTCCCGATCCGCTCCCACGGCGGCGAGAAGGAGGGGCAGCACGTTGTGGACGCGCTCGAGCGGGGCTACCGGTTCGGGTTCGTGGGCGGCGGGGACATCCACGACGGGCGCCCGGGCGATGAACTCCACAACCTTCAGCGAGAGCCCGAGCAGTACCGGCTCCTGCGTCGCCAGGGCATCATGGGCGCGTGGGCGCCGGAGCTGACGCGCGCCGCCGTCTTCGAGGCGCTTCGGCAGCGACGAGTCTTCGCCACGACCAACGTCCGAATGCTGCTGCGCTTTGCGATCAACGGGAACCCGATGGGCTCGGAGATACGGGCCCGCGGATCGAGGAATCTGCTCGTCAATGCGGCCAGCGAGGTCGACATTGTGCGGGCCGAGGTCATTCGCAACGGTCACGTGCTGGCCTCCACCCGGCCCGACGGCGGGTCCGTGTCCTGGCGCTTGGAGGATCGAGGCAGCAGCCCGGTGGACTGCTATTACGTGCGCCTGACGCGCGCGGACGGCCAGATGGCGTGGTCGAGCCCGATCTGGGTGGAAGCCGGTTGAGGGCCGGGGCCTGACGCGCGGCAGGCAGGGGCGCCGTTTTCGGCGGCGCGTCTGGCCCGCACGCCGCCATTTCGTCAGCAGGTGCTTGTCTGCGGGGCGAGTGCTATAATGGCCGCCCGCATTCGCCGACATCCGTTTCGGTTGCGTTGTGACGTTACAGGTGTGTCCACAGGAGGACGCTCAATGTCAGTCCTGAGGTGTTGCGCTCTGCTGATGGTGGTGACCGTTCTGTACGTGGCGCTGGCGCCGCCGGCGCATGGCGCCGAGAGCCAGTGGACCCCTGAGAGGGTGGCCGAGGCCACGCGGCTGAGCGACATCGTGTTCTTCAAGGAGAGCACCACACGGGAGACCACGCGCGGACCCCAGAGGTGGTACCTGTGGAGCGCAGTCGTCTCGGGCGAAGTGGACGGCCTCAGCTCAGCGGCCACCGCCCTGCCCAATCCCAAGGCTGCAAGGACGGGAGAGCTGGGATTACGCCTCGACCTGAACGTCAGGGGCGAGAACCCCGTCTGGCACATTCAGATCGCGGCGGAGATCAACCCGCCCATCGCCTCCATAGCCCGCACGAAGAACTTGTTCGACGCCTACGCCTACCAGCCCAGGGGCGCGCTGGAGTT
>CAYUDW010000083.1:6670-15484 GCA_964442595.1 uncultured candidatus Brocadiaceae bacterium | reverse complement strand
GCTCACGCCGCTTGACATTGCCATCGGCAGGCAGTAAAGTCCATTGGTTGGGCTCGCCGAAGCCTCCACTCCACGATCTGCTGGAAGGGCGGGCAGGTGCGGCTCCGGTCTGCTCGGGCTTTGGCGTCCGGAGCCGGCCATGTGCTTCTGCCGATGCTGGCCTATCCTGCCACCGGCTTTGTCAGGCGGGCGGCTTTTCCGATTCTGGCGACAGGAGAGCGATTCCGTGTCTGAAGGAGGAACGGCCGGCGGGCCGGACCAGCAGGCCCAGCAGCGGCGCATTCAGCTCAGAGATGCAGGGGTCAGCACGCACTACGCCAACTTCTTCACGGTGACGGCTGCCCAGGATGCCATCCTCTTGAGCTTCGGCAACCAGCTCGGCCCGGAGGTGATCCAGATCGAGAATAAGGTGGTCCTGTCCCCGCGGAACGCCAAGAGGATGGCGATATCGCTCGGGCAGGTCATCCGCCGGTGCGAGCAGCAACACGGGGAGATCGACATCAACGTCGCTCCGCCGGCCGCCGATCAGCAGTAGATGCCACAGGACTGGTTCGGCGGGTCCAACCTCCAGCCGTCTGCGCATGTCCGCTCTCGGCGATGCCTTTTGAGACGCACGAGTCCGTTCGGCCATGGCGAAAGAAACCATGACCCCTGAAGTGGTCTCCAGGCAGCTCATCGAGCTGAGCCTGACCAAGCCCCCCGTGCATTCGTTCAACCGGCAACTCGTGCGCATCGTTGTGGACACGGTGGGCGCCATGGCGGCCACGCTCTGGCTGCTGCGCGAGAACGAGCTGATCCTGTGCGAGGAGATCGAGCAGGTGGTCGGCGCCGTGAGGGGCATCCAGATCCCCGAGCAGCAGCAACAGCAGGCCCTTCGCGCCACGTTTGAGCAGGGAGAGGTGGTCGTCCTTCCTGACGGTCTTCCAGGATCGGTGCCTTCCGAGTTTGGCACCGGCGACCAGAGGAGCCTGGTCTTCATCCCCGTCGTCGGCTTGCGCGGTAACCTGGGCGTGCTCCGGCTCGTCTTCCCGCCCGTGTCGGAGGCCGTCCTGCGGCGCCAGATCCAGCTTGCCGAGACGCTGTCCGGCTACTACAGCCTCTACAGCGCCCAGCGCATCCTGACCGTCCAGCACGAGGAACGTCAGGACATCGATCGGCTCAGCAAGGCGATCCTGGAGCTGCAGCATTACACGTTCTCCCGCCAGTTGCGGGAAGTGGTGGTGAACTCGGCGGTGGAGATCGCCCGGCTCGACCGCGTGGTGCTGGTAACGGCGGACAAGGACGGCGAGTTGCGGCTGGGGGCCGTCAGCAGCGTCTCCGAACCGAACAAGAAAGGCGCCTGGGCCCGTCTGGTCTGCGAACTGGGGGAGATCGTCCTGCAGACCGGCAAGCCTCTCCACTTCCTGGCGGGCATGACCTCTTTGGAGGACATCGAGGACGAGGAGCTGCGCCGCCAGGTGAACTCTTACGTCGCCATGACCGGCTCGAAGTCACTGCTGGTATTCCCGCTGACCTCCGGCGACGTGAAGGTGGGGGTGCTATTCTTCGAGAACTACGCCGAGCAGACGCTCACGAACTTCGAACGGGTCCTGTGCACCGTGTTCGCTGCGCATGCCGCGTCCGCCCTGGCCAACCGGAGGCTTTTTGAGCACATCCCGTTCAGCGGGTTCTACGCCAAGAAGATCGAGAGCGGGGACGAATTGGTCAGGCGTGGCCGTTCGCGCGCACGCAAAGCGGCCAAGTGGGCGGTAGGGCTCCTGATCGGCGCCGCCGTGGTCTGGTTCGTGGGCTTCATGCCGGTGGACGAGAAGATAGGCGCCAAATGCTTCGTCCAGCCCGAAGAGCAACGGACCGTCACGGCCAGGATCGCGGGAGAGATCGAGCAGGTTCACTTCGACCAGGGCGATTCCGTCGAGCAGGGCGATCTGCTCGTCAAGCTCAGGACGGATGAGCTGGAGCTTGAGCTCAGCAAGGAGTTGGCGAACGCCAAGAACATCGAAGCCCGGATAGTCAAGCTGCGCGGCGAGGAGGATAATGAAAGAGACCTCGAACGCCGGGGCAGCCTGCTGGCCGAGATGCGGGTCCTGGGGCATTCGGCCAGGGCCAAGGAGGCGGAGATCGAGTTGCTGAGGGCCAGGATACGGGACTGCCATTCCCTCGCCCCCATCGCCGGCACGGTTCTGCAGCCCGAAGAGCCCGAAACGCTCCTGGGCATCGTGGTCAGGGAGGGCGAACCCCTCTGCCGGATCGGCAGCATCGCGGAGCGCGTCATGGTCAGGATAGCCGTGCCCGCCGAGCGAATCACGGAGGTGGAGGAGGGGCTGGTAGCCGAGATCCGACTGCGCCCCCTGATCTCCAAAGAGCCCATACGGGCAACCGTTGAGCAGGTGGCGGAGCGGTCGGTCACCCACAAGAACGCCAACGTCTTCATGGCCGACATCTACGTGGACAACTCGTTGGCCCGAACTGCGGAAGGCGATGTGCCGCAGTACGTGCTGAAGCCCGGCATGACGGGCAAGGCCAAGATCATCCGACCCGAGAAGTCGACCTACTTCTCGATCTACGGCAGACTGCTCCACCGGAAGCTGAAGTACTGGCTCTACTGAGCCCGAAGGCCGGTGGGGGCGCCGGTCATAGCCTGTCCTGCCCGAACAGGATGCGTTGAGTCTCCTCCTGGGCCAGGTCCCGCACGAGCAGCGCCTGCCTGATCTGGGAAAAGCGGTGGGCGAACATCTCCTGGGCGGTCTGAACGGTGCGAGACAGGGAGTCCGAATTCCGCGGCCCCGAGCCCAGTCTCTCGCAGTCGCGCTTCACGCGCTTGCGACGCCGTTCCGACAGCACCTGAAACACGTCATCGTCTGTGCTGACGAAATACTGCACGGAGCCGGGACTCCCGCGCCGGCCGCATCGTCCGGCCAGTTGCCGGTCCACCCGGCTCAGGATGTCGCGTTCGGTACTGACGACGTGCATTCCTCCCAGTTCCTCGACTCCGTCGCCGAGCTTGATTTCCACGCCGCGCCCCGCCATTCTGGCGGCCACCGTTACGGCGCCCCTTTGGCCTGCCTCGGCGATGATCTCGGCCTCGCGAGCATGGTTGACGCCGCTGAGCACCTGGTGGTCCACTTTCCTGTCCTTCAGCATCTGGCTGAGGGCCTCGGACTTGTCGATTGAGCGCGTGCCCACCAGCACAGGCCGGCCCCTGGCGTGCTCGGCGAGGATGTCCTCGACTACGGCTTCCCAGCGCGCGTCAGCGCCGGTGGAGAACCGGTCCGGCCGTTCCTGTCGGCGCAGTCGCAGCCGGGGCTCGAAGCGCAGGATCCGCATGCCGTAGACGGTTCGGAACTCCTTGCGTTCCTCCCAGGCCGTGCCCGTCATGCCGGCAAGGCGCTCGTATGGACGTATGAGGGACTGGATGGTGATCTTCTTGGCAACGGTCTGCCTGGGCTGGATCGGCACGCCTTCCTTGTGTTCGAGCGCCAGGTGGAGTTCGGCTCCCAGCCTCTGGCCGATCATCAGCCGGCCTGAAGTCTGATCCACCAGCACAACCAGCCCGCCCTGAACGACGTAGTGCTCGCCGCGGTTGAACAGGTGCTCGGCGGAGAGGGCCTCCTCGAGTCTCTCCTCCCACTCGGCGTCCATCAGGTGCAGGTAGCCGTATTCCTTCTGCAGCTCGCCGACTCGTTTCTTGCCCCTGTCGGTCAGCTCCACGTTGCGACGTACCAGGTCCAGCTTGTAGTCCGTCTTTTGCTGAAGGGACTCGACCGCGAATCGACGGGCCACCGTGTAAACTTCCGGCGGCCGCTGCGTTTCGGCCTGGACGCTGATTGAGAGGGGGCTGCGCGCGTAGTCGATCAAGATGCTGTCGACCTCATCCAGGATGGCGAAGTACCGCCCCCTCAGGCACCTTTTCTCCCGATTGGAGCCGTCTATCTCGCTGCGGATGTAGCGCCACATGTCCTGCTGTCTGAGCGCTTCGGGGGCCTGCTGGAAGTATTGCCGCAGGAAACCGAAGCCGAGCTGGTGGACCGTGCTGTAAGTTACGTCGGCCTCGAAAGCCCGGGCGCGCTCCCTCGGGCCGCTGTCGGCCAGGACGACATCTGCGGTCAGGCCGAGCAGCTCGTAGACGGGCTTAAGAACGCGTGTGTCTCTGCCGGCCAGGTAGTCGTTGGCGGTCAGGACGTGAACCCCTCGCTGATCGAGAGCGTAGAGGGCGGCCGCCATGGGAGCGACGAAAGTCTTCCCCTCCCCGGTGTTCATTTCGATGACGCACCCGTTGGCCATGCTGACGGCCGCCTCCACCTGGATGTCGTACTGGCGCACGCCGATGGCGCGCCGGCTGGCCTCCCTGACCAGCGCGTACATCTGCGGCAGCAGGTCCGTCAGCTCGGCACCCCTGCGGCGGCGCTGCCTAAGGGCGAGGACGCGCTCGGCGATCTCCTCATCGCCCAGCGCCTTCATCTGCGGCTCGAGCTTGTTCACCTGCTCAAGCTGCCGGCGGCAGCGTGCACGTCTGAGGGTTTCGAGAAGAGATGTCATTGCGTACGCCAGCGGCCGGTTGGGCGAACTTCACCCGACTGGGGGAAGGCTGATTCCACATATCAGCGTCCCGCGATTGTATCAGCATTGGCCGGCAAAGCCAAGCTCCGCCCGCGTCAGGCTGCGTGGCATCACGGGGGCGACCGGTGGTTGCTGAGGAGCCCTGGTTGAGACCGATGGACTCACCGGGCGACAGGGGCGAGGAGAAGGGCCGTATGCGGCCCAGGGTTTTTCTTGACATCACCTGCTCCGCGTGCATAATAGGGGAGACTTTTTGGGAGCATCGGGGCCGGTGGAACGGGCCGTGCGGCTGGCGGCCGGAGGGCCGTGAGGGTCGTGCCGGTGCCCGACGCGTTCTCATGATGCTTCGGGACAGGCCAATGAAACGCAGACAACGTGCCGTACCCCGGCTCACAGAGTTGTCTTTGGAGCGTCTGGAGCCTCGCCTTCTGCTTAGCGCGATCAACGCGGGCGAGCCGTCAGTCCTATACTCGGGCGACCGGCTTTACTTCACGCAGGGGGACACGCCTTCAGACGGTGAAGGCAGCGCCAACACCGTGGTCATCGCCACGTTTGAGGGGCCAGGCTACGTCGAGATCTGGGATTCCCTCGACTCGCAGAGCGGCCTCGGCCAGCCCTTCCTGGTTAACGGATCAAAGATAGGTGACATATACTTCCACGGGGTCACCGAGGAGTCCAGCCTGTACGTCCAGACGGGCCAGTTCCGGACCGGCTTCAGCCTGGGTGACGTGGAAGCCCCACTGGCGGACATGGGCAATCACACGCAGCAGACCGCACTCACCATCATCGTTCCCAGCGGCGATCTGATAACGTACACCACGGGTCGTGCGGTCGTGGCGGGTGTGGGGCTGGTCACGACCGGCCAGCCTATCGGCAACGATTGGTACACTTTCGCTGGCCAGGAGGCTGAGCGCATTCTGGTGACGCCCACCGCCGGCGCGCAGATCCGGGAGATCATCGTCGACCACCCGTTCCTCGGTCAGATTGCCTTCGCCGGCAACGACACCGGCAGCGCCCTGCTGGACCTGGACCCGGTGAACGACACGATGGACGCCCTCACGGTCTACGTCTGCGTGGAGACTTCGGGGGTTCCCTACACGCTCCAGGTGGACAGGACCGAGCTCTACCGGGATCCCTACAACATCGTGCAGACGCAGGAGGACCTGCCGCCGACCCTCTCTCTGCCGATGGACATCAGCTACAATTCGGGGAACCAGCAGGGATTCGGCCCCAGGACGCCTGAGTTCACGCTGTTTGGCAACGGGCCCCTGGCGCCCGCCGATCCGCCCAATGGCGACTGGTTCTTGTTCACCCTCCCGGCAGAGGCGACCGTGTTGGCCTCGGACTTCTTCGGCGTGCAAGCCGTCTATCTGGCAGACCTGAACGGCAACGTCTTCTCTGACCTGGTGACCGACAGGCAGTTCTACAACTACACGGGGGCTGCCCTGCCCGTCTGGATGGAAGTCGTGAGCCTTTCGGCCTGGAGCTTCGATCTTGCTATGGACCCGGGCGAACTGGACGTGATGGCGACACCCGCCGTCGTTGCTGCCTATGGCGCCTACAACACCGGCCCGTACGACTGGTGGAGCTCTGCCGTTACGCCCTGGATGGAAACGTTCGCGAACGCGCCGGCCACCGCGCCGGCCGGCAGCGGCGGGGCCGTCATCACCGGCAACATCCACTTCGACGGCGCTTCCACCGGCTTCGGCACCTTGGCCATTGATGGCTCGCTAAAGGGCTCGATAGGCATGCCCGGGGCGACCCTCGGTCCGGGAGAGACGATCCACGAGATACGGGTCGGCTACATCCACGGCGTCCAGTTCGACTTCCAGGGAGTGACTACGGGCGGCCTCTACATCGAAGGCAACGTGGACAGGCTGCTGGTCCAGAGCACCGTGGCGGAGCTGACGGCCACCAACGTCATGGCGGGCCTCGATCTCGGCGGGTCGGCCAGCATCTACGTCGGCGGGTATCTGATGGAGTTCCAGTGCAGTGGCACCATCAACGCCGACATCTTCGTCGGGGGCAATTCGACGGATCAGCCCGTTTTCGATTTCGACCTCAGGGCCTACAACGGTAAGGCCGATTCCGCGCTTTGGCCGGCGGACCCGCGCGACCCGCGTCCGCCCTGGCCGTATCCCTTCCCGCCGGATGAGTACGCGGAGCTCTACTCCGGGCGCAGCGACTCCGGGCTCAGCAACGACTCCCCGGATGCGGCCTCTGTGGTCGGCTCGCCGACCGGCACGTTCACCATCGAGGGCCACATCGCGCCGTCAGGTGTGTTCCTCGTAGGCGATGACGTGGACGCCCAGGATTGGCACGTTTTCAACGCGGGGCTCGGCCAGCAAGTGACGGTTCAGGTGGACGAAGGCCTTGGGGCGCCGGTGTACATCTTTGCCCCCTCGGGAAGACTCGTAGCCGTGACGGCCTTCGGGGAGGAGCCCGCCGCCTTCACGGCCGATGAGGGCGGGAACTACTACCTGATGGTCGGTGAGGTCGGGGACCCCGCGCTGGAGCTGTTCACGGCGGGCTCGGTCGATTACCGGATCACCGTGAGCGGCACGGCGCCGGTGAGCCTGGGCGGCATCGTGGTCGGCTCGAACCTGTTCGGGACTGCCGACACCAGCGCGACCCTCGAGTTCGCCGACGACATGAGCGACACCTACGTCAGCGTGGGCGGCAGCCTGGGCTTCATTCACGTGCGCGGCGCCGGCAACTACGCGGATGCGAACCTGACCGTGTCGGGCGACGTGGGCCTGATCAGCGCGGACAACGCCACCAGCGATGACCATGACTATCCGTACTTCAACATCGCCGGGAACCTGGACAAGCTGGAGATACGCTCGGGCGATTTCATGTTCGGCGACATGTCGACCCCGTCCTCTTACAGCGGCTACTTGACCGTCGGCGGCAACGTCGGCGAGATATACGTGGCGGGGGTCCTGGGCCAGCCGGCGTTGCTGCGCGTGAGCGGCAGCTCCTTCGAGACGCCCCCGATCAGGGTGGACGGCCACGTCGGGTCGATCATCGCGGGCGGAGACTTCTACGCGGAGCTTGCCGTCGGCATGGGCATCCATCGCGATGGCCTGGACCTGCTGTACGTGGGCGGCAACTTCGGTGCGCTCGATGCCGTGTCACGCCTGGACATGGCGGCCGGCGCAGACGTGGCGTTCGCCCACGTGGTGGGCCAGATCTACTACAGGGACGTGACAGGCGTCTCGACCACACTTGGCCCCGTCTTCGTGGACAATTGGGGCCACGTCTTCACGGATGACGGCGGCAGCAACCTGCACCTGAACCCCATCTCCACCACGACGATCACAACGGTCACGCAGGCCATTTACGCCACCAAACAGGGCACCGTCACCGTGGCCGAGACCACCACGGTGGAGGTGCCTGCCTCGCTGACTTACCGCTACCTGCCGGTGGGACGCCCGGGAGGCGGCCCGGTCGGGGCCGTCATTACGGAGATCAGCGGCACCGACTCCATCATCATCGGCATCGAGGAGGGCAGGGCGGACGTCTCCTTTATCACTCTGGACAGCGACGGCGATACCAACGGGGTCTTCATTGGCCTGTCGAGTCCCGACCCGCTGGCGGAGCTGGACGTTTACTACGTGGATGCAGCGGCGGCCGCGGCCGGTGGCGCCGGGCCCCGCATCAGCGCTATAGTGAATTACACCGAGCAGGGCGACATAGTCAACGTGAGCGCAGCCTCCGTCGGCCTGCTTCATGCCGACGGCCACATCGGCTTGACCGAGCGATTCGCGCCCGAAGGGGGCGCACTGCCGAATCCGACGCCCGCCACGTTCGCTCCGCCCGCGGTTGCCGCAGTCAGCGTCGATCAGGTACTTTCGGCAGCCACCTCGGCCGGGCCGGTTCTCAGCGATGACAGCGCGCTTTACTTCAATGGCGTGCTGGTGGCGGGCGACGTGAACCGGATCGAGGCCAACGGCTCCATCGGCGACATCTACGTGGGCGGCGCCATCGATACGGTTCGTGCCAACGCGGACGGCACGCTGAACGGCACGGCCTTCAACTTCCGCGGCATGCACAGGAACGCGCGCTCCTGGGACGGCATAGCAGGCGTGGTCTACGCGACCGGCGACATTCGCACTCTTGCGGTCGGCAACGGCATATACGGCGGCACTGGCGGCCGGCCGGTGGGTGGAGTCTTCGCCGGGGGACAGATCTCCACGATTACGGCCAGCAACGCCACTATCGCCGGGCCCATCTTCGCCGGAGCCGGCATCGGCT
>CAYUDW010000083.1:0-6570 GCA_964442595.1 uncultured candidatus Brocadiaceae bacterium | reverse complement strand
ACCGGCGAGGGCATCAACAGCATCACGATCCTGGGCGGCGGCATGGACAACACAGAGCCGCTGCCGTTCGGGGGATGGGTGGTCGGTATCTCGACGCACCAGAACATCCGGTCGATCGGCGTCTGGGGCGGTGACGTGATCAACATGGACATCGAAGCCTTCGACTCGATCGGCTCGATCACGGCGCGTGGCTCCATCGTGGCGGACATGAGCTCCAACATCGTCGGCCACCAGGGCATCGGCTCCATCACGGCTGCCGCTGTGGCCGGAGGAGGCAACCTGCGCATCGGCGCGGCCAGGCTGGATACGCTGGCGGTCACGCTGGACGTTGACGCGGACGTCGAAGTGGACGGCCCCGTTGGCCTGCTCAGCATCGGCGGAGCGCTGATTGGGGACTTCGGTCTTATCGGTCCGCACGGGCGCGTGGACACCGCGGTCGTCGGCCGGGGCATCGGCGGCGACTTCTCTGCATTCAGCTACATCGGCTCGGTCACCGTCCGGTCGGGCGACGTGGTCGGCACCATCTCCGCCGGCGGCAGCAACAGGGACAACGTGGCCATCGGGTCGGTCACCATCGCCAACGGCGACCTGATCGGCGGGATCGCTACCACCGCGCAGCTTTCCGCCCTGAGGCCCGGCGGGGGCATCCGGTCCGTCTTCGTTGCGGGCGACGTGCTCGGCGACATAACCGCCACGGGCTACTACGATCCGGTGCGCGGCAACAGCATCCCCGGCAACATCGGCACCGTCTACGTGGTGGGCAGCGTTGTGGGCGACGTGACGACCGTCCAGAACGATCCGCTCAGCCCGAACGACCCGGGCGGAGACATGGGCGTCCTGATGGTCATCGGCGGCGAGTTGAACGGCAACGTCCAGGTCAGCGGCAACGTCAGGCAGATCCTCGTGCAGGGCGGGGCCATCACGCCCGCCACTGCCGGCCAGCCGCTCACAGTCGGGACGACGACCGGCGACGTGGGCACAATCATGGTCATGGCCGGGCCGGGCGTGCCGGCCGCCATAGCAGACACGGTCACCGTCGACGTCGGAGGGAACCTGAGTCAGATTCTGGTCAGCGGGGCCGACTTCGAGGGCGACCTGGACGTGGATGGCACTGTTGGCACGCTGTGGCTGGCTCCCAGCGTCGACATGCTGGGCAGCATTAGCGCTGGCGCGATTGATAACGCGAACATCAACGGGCCGGCCGGACTCGTGGCACCGGTCGACGTCGCCGGCCACATCGGGCGCCTGATCGTGCCTGCGGGCACGGGCGCCGGTGGCACGGTGACCGCCGGAGCGGGGCTCGACCACCTGCAGACCTCTGGCCCCGTCGTCGGAGCCGTGGCTGTTACGGGCGACGTGGGCACCGTCAGCATAGTCGGCGCTGACCTGAGCGCCGCCCTCACGGTTACTGACGGCAACGTGGACAGCCTCCGCATAGTGGGCGGCCAGTTGACGGGTGACATCAGCGTGGACGGGGACGTTGGCGTGCTTCAGATCGTCAACCCCGGCCTGACGGCAATGCAGAGCTCTGTCACGGTCGGCGATCATGCCGGGCAGGTCTTGATCTTCGGCGACGTGGACGGCGACATCTCCGTGGGCAACGACGATCTGGGCGATGGCATCGAGCTGCTCATGCTCAATGGCGACGTGGAAGGCGACGTGGAGATCGGGGGCGACGTCGGCCGAATGCTCATCGTGGGTGGGCGCATTACGTCCAACGGCAATCCTGATCCGCGCATCCGGATCACGGGCAACGCCGAACAGCTCCAGATATCCGGCTATGCGGGCGCCGGCGCCATGATCGGCGACGACATCCTGGTGGGCGATGCGCTCGGCTACTTCCTGGTGGCGGACGGGGCCTTCGCGGGCAGCCTGCACGCCGGCAGCATGGGCACGATCCTGTTTAACACGCCGGACGGCATTGCGGACCAGGTCACGTCCGACGGAGAGTTGGAGCAGCTCATAGTCAGCTACGGGCCGATCGGTGCGACCGTCGATGTCTTTCACCATGCCGGACGCATCGTGGCTCGGGCCGGCGTTTCGGCCGGCGGCCAGATCGCGGTGAACCGTTCCGGTGCGCCCGGGTCAGGCCTGGACCAGCTCCTCGTCAGCGGCGGCAGCCTCTCCGGCGACGTGAACGTGGCCGGCAACCTGCAGAGGATCATGGTCAGCGCCAACATCGAAGACTCGAACATCACGGTGACCGGCGGCAGCCTGGACGAGGTGCTGGTCACCGGTAGCTACCTCAATAGCAATATCGACGCGGGCTCGCTGGGCCGTGTGACAGTGGGCGGCCAGGTGGCGAGCACGGCGCCTCCCCATCAGATCCGCGCCAGAACCGGCAGTTTCGACCTGTTTGCGGGCGGAGTCTTCTACCACATTGATGGATCTCCGGGAGAGATGATCGACGGAGTCCAGGCGTACGTGGGTTGACTCTGATTGCCGGAGCGCGGATTGGTGGCAGGCAGGCGCCCCAGTCTGTCGACACAACAGGAGGCGTTTCCGACCGAGGGACTGACGATGCGGATCGGCCAGCCGGAGAACAAGAAAGCGACGCGTAACCGTTACCGTGTCATCGAACTGGAGGCGCTGGAGTCACGCCTTCTTCTGTCCACTGCGCTGACCGTGCCTCTGGACTTCGACGATCCGGAGATGTTCCCCGTGGCGGGCGGCGACGGGCAGGAGCTGCCCGTGGTCCCGGGCAGGATACTGGCCGGCCTGGACCCGGCCGTGGCGGCTTCCGCCGAGGAGATTGTCGCCATGCTGCCTGGCGCGACGCTGCTCCATCAGTACGGATACGCGGGAGCCATCCTCGTCGGATTGCCCGAGGGCCTGTCCGTGGTGGAAGGCGTTGAGGCCGTCGACCAGTTGCCTGGCGTAACTTACGCCGAGCCCGACTACATCGTCACGGTGGACCAGGTCATCCCCAGCGACCCGGACTTCGACGAGCTCTGGGGCCTGTACAACACGGGACAGACCGGCGGCACGGCGGACGCGGACACGGACACCGCCGAGGCGTGGGGCCGCACCACGGGCAGCCCGGACGTCGTCGTCGGCGTCATTGACACCGGCATCGACTACTGGCATCCCGACCTGAGGGCGAACATCTGGACCAACCCTGGTGAGATCCCGAACAACGGTATCGACGACGACGGCAACGGCTACGTCGACGACTACTATGGGTGGGACTTCTATAACAACGATAGCGATCCGTTCGACGATGTGGGGCACGGGACTCACGTGGCCGGCACGATCGGGGCCGTTGGGAATAACGGGCAGGGACTGGCTGGCGTGAACTGGACCGTGCAACTGGCGGCCCTGAAGTTCCTTGGGCAGTGGGGCGGACCGACCGCGGGCGCCGTCGAGGCGGTCGAGTACGCCGTCATGATGGGCTTCGACGTGACCAACAATAGCTGGGGCGGCGGCGGGTTCAGCGAGACGCTCGAACGGGCCATCGAGGTGGCGGGCGAGAACGACCAGCTCTTCGTTGCGTCCGCCGGCAACTCGGGTGTCAGCAACGACGTGCTGCCGCATTACCCCTCCAGTTACGGACTGACCAACATCATTTCCGTGGCCGCCACCGACGACAACGATGACCTGGCCTCCTTCTCCAACTACGGCAGCTCCAGTGTGGACCTCGCTGCCCCTGGCGTCCAGATATACAGCACCGTACCCAACAACAGCTACGATTGGTACCAGGGCACCTCGATGGCAGCGCCGCACGTGACGGGCGCCGTCGCCCTGCTGCTGGCCTATAATCCCATTCCGACCGACCCGGACGACCCGATATCTCCGGCGATCAAGGCGGCCATCCTGGACGGCGTCGACCCCGTGGCGAGTCTGGACGGCCTGTTCGTTAGCGGGGGCCGCCTCAACGTGCTTGGCGCCATGGACGAGCTGGCCCTGCCCATCGAGGCCGTGGCGCTGCGCGCGCACGACGTGGTCTTCACCCCCGACTACCTGTTCGGCACCGCCGACGTCGACATCCAGTACACGGTCAGGAACGCCGGGAACGTGGGCTTCTCCGAGGACGTGGCGGTCAGCATCTACCTTTCGGACAATGACACGCTGGAAGAGGGGGCGGACTGGCTTCTCGGCTCGGTTACGGTGTCGGGCGGCATGTCGGACTTCGGCACTCTGACCGGCTCGATCGACGTGCCCGATTTCCCGCAGGGCGATCCGTTCGGCACGGACCACAGCTACTACGTGCTGCTCTCCGCCGAGGTGCCGGCGATGGCCCTTCAGGACGTCCGGGCCGAACCCGTCCGGTGGGAGCAAGGCCTGGCTTTCTTCGACGACTTCAGCACGGACAACGGCTGGACCCTGGACACGCTGGGCAGGTGGTCGCGCAGCCCGGCTGAGGCCGGCGGCGGCCAGTACGGCAACCCGGATCCGGCCGCGGACGCCACATCGACCGCGGACGACTACATCCTGGGCTACAACGTCGGCGGGGACTACCAGAACTCGATGGTCAACACCATCTGGGCGACGTCCCCCGTGATCGACTCCAGCGGCCTGACGGGCGTCACGTTGCGGTTCCAGCGGTGGCTGAACGTCGAGGACGGCCAGTACGACCAGGCTCGGCTCGAGGTCTTTGACGGGCAGGACTGGCAGCAGGTCTTCGTCAACGAGGAAGAGGTCACCGATCCCGCGTGGCAGTTGCTCGTGTACGACGTTTCGGACTACGCGGACGGCAACGACCAGTTCCGCATTCGCTTCGGGACGGGGCCGACGGACGCGTGGGCCCGCTACTCGGGGTGGAACATCGACGACGTTCAGGTTGTCGGCACGCTGATGCCTGAAGCGGGCGCCCCCCAGGTGGCCAACGTTGTTCTCATCTCGGACGCCGGCCCTGACGCCGTCCGCCTGGAGGTCCAATTCACGGAAGGCATGGCCCGGTACCCGCTCGTTGACACGGCCAATTACCTCCTCCAGGACGAGTCGCAGACGCCGATACCGCTCGGCGTGCTCAGCGTGGGGGTGGACACGGCACTGCTGGAAGTGCAGGCATCCCTGATGCCGGGTGAGACCTATACGCTCACGATCACCAGCGGCGGACTGGCGGACAACTGGGCCAACGCGCTGGACGGCGACGGAGACGGTGCGGCGGGCGGCGGCTTCGAGTACTCATTCTCTCTGCCCGGCCTTCTGGCGCCGCAGATCGTCGAGATCTATGGCGGGCAGGTCACCTTCTACGACACGGACGCCCAGTCGGCGGACCAGGTGGACGTGCGCCCGGCCGCTCTGGTTCTGGGCAACGACGCGATCGGCATCACGCAGGTGGTTCTGCTGCCGCAATACTCGCGTTTCGGCGTGGTGGTCGAGCAGAAGCCCGGATCCAGCCAGCCCGTGGCCATTTACGACCGCACTTTCCACCCCTACGGGATCGACTTCATCGTGGCGGCGTCAAACGTCTCGGTCCTGTCAGTCGTTGCCGAGCTGCGTGGGATGGACCTGAACGGGACCGCGCTCGGCGGCAACGTCGTGCTGCCGCTGGACCTGGATGGAGACGGCGACCACGACGATCCCGCGGCATTCGTCGGGCTGGGTGACGTAGGCGTGTTCGTCTCGACCTCGCCCATCGGCGGGGACGTCGTGGTGAGCGGCGACCTTGCGCTGGCGAGTCTGCAGGGCGTGGACGCTCTCCAGGGGGGCGACGTATACGTCGGAGGCGGGCTGGGACAGTTCCACATGGCCTGGGGCGAAGTGGGCGACCTGACCGTCGTCGGCGGCCTGGATGTGCTGAACCTTGGCCTTCTGGCCGACCTGACCGGCGACCTGGTGGCCGGGGACATCGGCGTGGCCTTGCTGAGGGGGCCGTCCGGCGTCGTTGGCGACGTCAGCTCTCAAGGGAACGTGGACTTGTTCTATTCCCTTGAGGCGGTTTCCGGCGACGTTTCGGCCCTCGGCCACGGCGGGCGGGTCTATGTCTTCGACGACATTACGGGCGACATGTCCTTCGGCAACGGGCTCGACTTGCTCTATACGGCAGGCCGCCTCAGCAACGTCCGCGTCAGCGTGACCGGCAACGTGTTCAGCGTGTTCGCCTTCGACAACCTGGAGAACACGCAGTTGGAGGTGTCCGGGAGTCTTGCGAGCCTGGTCACGCTCGGGGACATGGTGAGTAGCTCGGTGGACGTGGAGCAGACGCTGACCAATGCTCTCGTCGGCTGGGACTACACGGATAGCGACATCAGCGCCCGGTCGCTGGGCCGCGTGACCGTGGGGCACCGGATTTCAAGTGTCGGTCCCTATCACGAAATACACGCACTGACCGGCCGTTTCGGTCTGCTCGTCGGCCCGGCCTACTACGGCATCGACAGCGCGAACGACCAGTGGTTCAGCAACGACGGGGTCCGCGCCTGGGTCGGCGAAGTGTGATGCCGCGTCGGCTCATCAGGCTGAGAGTGCATCGGATGCCGGACGGGGGCACGGCGCCTCTTCTTGACGTACTTGGCGCCTTTTCCGTACAATCCTTAGTTCTTCTGAGTCGCATCTCCTCTGCGTCCGTACGTTCAGGCTATCGCGGCCGGACGCCGGCCGGTTGCGGCCGTGAAAACCGGCAAGGCC
>CAYUDW010000082.1:0-15588 GCA_964442595.1 uncultured candidatus Brocadiaceae bacterium | reverse complement strand
ACGGCCCGAACGACGGCCTCGGCCACGTCCGGCGCGTATATGAGGCTCAGGGGCTGCTTGCCCCCCTTGATGAGCGGGGCGACACCCCTGCGCACAGACTTGAAGGCCAGGAACAGGTCGGCGTCCCTCGGGCCGTAGACGGCGGCCGGCCTGAGGATGACGTAGGGCACGGCCTGCTGCTGGCGGACACAGCGCTCGCCGAGCAGCTTGCTCTCGCCGTAGGCGGTGACGGGGTGCGGCTCGTCGTCCTCCGCGGAAGGCGACTCGGGCAGGCCCGGCCCGGCCGCCGCCAGGGACGAGACGTGGACGATGCGACGGACCGGAGGCACGGCCATCTTGCAGGCCTCCAGCAGACTGCGCGTGCCCTCCGCGTTCACCGCGTAGTACTCCGCCTTGCGCAGGGCCTTCGTCTTGCCCGCGCAATGAATCACGACCTCAGCGCCGTGGACGACAGCCTGGAGCAGTCGGGCGGATTCCAGCGAGCCGTAACGGACCTCCACGCGGGGCAACTGCCCCTCGATGAAACGGGTGTCGCTCGCCTTCCGGAGCATCACGGCGACGTCGTGGCCGTCGAGCAGCAGCCGATCCAGAACGTGACTGCCGACGAAGCCGTTCGCTCCAGTCAGTAGAACTCTCACAGTTGCTTCTCGAAGATTCGGTAGGTCTTGGTGTGCGTCGCGCCCATCCGCTCCAGGGCCCGGCGCAGGAGAACGTTCTCCTCGAGGATCCACGAAAGCTCCGCCGACCGACAGCCGCGGGGGATTCCGTTCCGGAACATGTGGTACGTGAGCAGTATGTCGATCCCACGTTTGCGATGCTCGCGCACCACGCCCATGATGAGGACTCTGACGTGCGTGATCTTCCTGCGCCCGAGCAGGATGGTCAGCGCGCCGAACGGGAACAGGCGGCCCCCCGCCTTCTTGAAGAGCGGATTGTAATCGGGCAGCGCCAGCGAGAAACCGACCGGCTCGCCGTCGATCTCGGCGATGAGGGCGAGGGCGGGGTCCACGATCTGCTTCAAGCCGTCGGCGGTGAACGCGAACTGCTCCTCGGTCATGGGCACGAAGCCCCAGTTCTCGTGCCACGCCCTGTTGTAGACGCTGAACGCCTTGCGGACGTCCTCGTGGAAGTTCCGGGGGTCAATGGTACGGACGACGACCTTCGAGTGGTGCTGCACCTTCTGGCTGAAGCGCTCGATGTAGTCCGGAATCCGTCCCTCGTACTCGTATTCGTATGCCACCAGGTCCTTGGCCCCCGAATAGCCCAACTCCGCCATGAAGTCCAGGTAATAGGGCTTGGTGTAGGGCATCATGATGGCCGGCGGCCTGTCGAAGCCCCGGGCGAGGAAGCCGCACTCCTGGTTCGTCGAGAAGTTGAACGGCCCGCGTATGACGGACATGCCTTGCGCGCGCAGCCACTCCTCCGCCGACCCGAACAGGGCGCGCGCCACGTCCATGCGCTCGACGCACTCGAAGAATCCGAAGAATCCCGCCGTCTCGCCGGCGAACTCGTTGTGCCGGCGGTTGACATGGGCCGTCGTCCTGCCCAGCACGTTCCCCTGCTCGTCCAGCGCAAGCAGGTAGCGGACCTCCGTGAAGTCGAAGATGGGGTTCCGGGCGCTGAAGAACTGCTTGCGCTCGGTCATCATGTGAGGGACGAAGAAAGGGTCACCGGCGTAGAGCTTCAGGGGGTACTCGATGAACTGCCCCATCTGGCGTGGCGACACGGCTTCAGCGAGCTCAATGCCCATCGGCAGGTTCCTCGGCGACAGCCCCATGCTTCGGCAGGCGGCCTCAGATGACGTGCAGCTCCCGTCCGACCTTGCCCATCTTGTCCAGCGCGAAAGCTATCTGCTCGTCCGTGTGAGTAGCCATCAGGCTGACGCGCAGCAGGGCTTCGTTTGGCCCCACGGCGGGGGGAACGGCCGGATTGACGAAGACGCCCTCTTCGTCCAGGCGCTTGCACATCTTGAAGCAGGCCATCATCTCGCCCACGTGAACGGGGATGATGGGGGTCTGGCACCTGCCCACGTCGAATCCGAGCTCTTCCAGTCCGCCCTTCATCAACCGCGTGTTGTGCCAGAGCCTCTCGATCCGTTCCGGCTCCCTGCGCATGATGCGCAAGGCGGCCAGCGCGGCGGCAGTGTTCGGGGGTGATATGCTGGCACTGAAGATGAGGGCCCGCGAGTTGTGCTTGAGGTACTCGATCGTCAGTCGGTCGGACGCAATGAAGCCGCCGAGGGAGGCCAGGGACTTGCTGAAGGTCCCCATGATGAGCTGCACTTTGTCCGCCAGCCCGAAGTGATCGCTGGTGCCGGCGCCCTGGCTGCCCAGAACGCCGATGCCGTGCGCGTCGTCCACCATCACGGCCGCCCCGTACCGCTCGGCCAGCTCGGTGATCCTGGGCAGGTCCGCGATGTCGCCCGTCATGCTGAACACGCCGTCCACGGCGATGAGCTTGCCGGCTGCCAGGGGCAGGTCCTTCAGCCTCTCCTCCAGGGACGCCATGTCGTTATGGCCGAACCGCACCAGCTTCCCGAAGCAAAGCCGGCAGCCGTCCATGATGCTGGCGTGATCCTCCCGGTCGGTCACGACGTAGTCCCCTTTGCCGACCAAGGCGCTGATGACGCCGAGGTTCACCTGGAAGCCGGTGGAGTAGAGGACGGCGGCCTCCTTGTGGACCAGGTCGGCCAGCTCTTCCTCGAGCTTCAAGTGGATGTCGAGCGTCCCGTTCAGGAAGCGCGAGCCGGAGGATCCGGAGCCGTACTTCTCCGCCGCCCGCTTGACGGCCTCCTTGACCTCGGGATTACTCACGAGGCCCAGGTAGCAGTTGGAGCCCAGCATGATCACCTTCCGCCCGTCCATCATCACCTCGGTGTCCTGCGCCGATGAGATGGGGCGGAAGTAGGGGTAGAGCCCGGCCTTCCTTACCCGTTCGGCATCCTTGAACTGGCGCACCTTCCTGAACAACGGCAGGTTGTCGTCGCGCGATTGCTCCATGCCAGGTCCCCGCTGCCGCATTTTCCTAGTTTCCGAAAGCAATCAAATAACCTCTGGGCGGGCAAATGTCAAGTCATGAGCCGCAGCGAAGCGCGGGAGCGGGGACTGGCCCGGCTGCAGCCAGAACTCGCGCGAGCGCAGACGTGCCCGCGGGGCATACGCCGGCCGGGTCGCGAAGGCCAGAGCGGACGCCAAAACCGCTTGCGTTTGGCTCCGCCGTTGTGTAACATCGTTGGCAAATCATGCGGCTCTGGCCCGGCCCCAACGGGCGAGGCGCCGCTCGGCCAAGGTGAGAAGGGGCTGCCATGCCGGACGAAGCATCCCCAGGAGCTACGAACCAGCAGGGGCAACCTGCCACCGGTGGTCTGATGAAAAAGGTATTCGGCAAGAAGGACAACCCGGGCAACCCAGGCCAGGATGAAGCGCCCCCCCGGCAAGGCATCGCCCACATCCCCGCAACCGTGCTTACGGTGGAGTACGTGGATGACAGCGAGGGGATGGACTCGGCGCTTCGAGCCGTCAACGACCACCTGCGCAAGCTGGAGCAGCAAGTCGGCGCCATCGAAGAGACCCAGGGCCGCATGGTTGCGGCCATCAACCAGCAGGCCAAGGACATAGTGAAGGCGCTCGAGTCGATCGGTCGGCGCATAGATCGGCTCTACGGCCGCATCAGCGAGTTAGTGGCCGGCGAGGAGGGCCAAGTCGCCACGATGCTGGAGGACGTCGACGAGCCGGCGATGGTGCAGGAGACGCCGATGGGAGTCGTCGGCGGGGGCCTCCCAGTCGAGGTGGCGGATGATCCCGACCACCAGAACGCCTGGCGAATCGCCCGCGTGCTGGCCGCCGACCTGGAAGCCTACCACGAAGACGCCGTCAAAGAGGGCATCATTTACGGCACGTTCTACCACGTGCTGAGGGAGCCCATAGAGAAGGCGCGCAGCACCTACGAGCAGCGCGTCAGCAAAGAGATCGCAGAGAACTACGACTACTTCTCCAAGGCGCTCGATGAGCTGATCGCTCGCAAGAACATGGAGCTCAAGGAGGAAGGGCAGGTCTAGTCTCTCGCCGACCGAGTCGGGCGCCCTATCCGTCGGTCTTTCGCGGTTCGCTGCCGTGAGAAATGCACTCGCCCAAACCGTGCTCGTTCTCTCTCTGCTCGCCCTTGCCGCAGCGCCTGCGGCAGATGCTCAGGTCTACCAGGAGTACTCGGCCACCGTGGACAGAGCCGAAAGGGCTGAGCCCAGCGGAACTGAGAGAAGGGCCGAGGAACGTCTAATCGAGCGAAAGGCCGAGGAGATCTCCAGGGAAGCCGAAGAAAGGTTCAAGGATCTTGCAGGCCACGTGGACACCCAGCTTGAGGCGCTCGCCAGGACGCAGATGGTCGGGTGGGGTGCGTTCGTCGCGATGGTGGCCGCTGGTTTCGCTTCCCTGCTGCTGGGGTGGTCCCTGTTCGAGGCTTTTCTGACGCCTTTCACGTCCGTCTGGGGCCTGGTCACTGGAGGTTTCCTTGGGTTCTCGACGTTACAGGCCCTCCGACCCGAGGCCACGGAGCAAGCGCAACTGGGCGCTCTGGCCGTCGGAGCCGTGGTAGGGCTGACCGTCTGCTTCGTTGCCGCGCGCAAGGCGAAGCCCGTGGCCGCCCTCATCGTTATCCTGTCGCCGTTCGCGATCCTTTCCTGCATTCTGTTCCCGGTCGACGCCACGCTCGGCACCGTCGCTTTCCTGATCGGTCTGCTGGCAAGCGCGGCGGCCATGATGTGGATGACCAGGATGATCATCATCGCCACGGCCGTGTTTGGGGCGTGCTCATTGATCGGCGCCTACGGCCTCCTGTCGTACCTGCTGCACGCGCACGCGGGATTCCTCAAGAACTCGTTCACCTGGCTTCTGGAAGACCCCTTCTTCCTTCTGATCGTGTTCGCGGTCGTAACCTATTTCGGGTTGCACTTCCAGCATGCTTCGGCGCAGCCAAGCAGGTGAGGGCCCGTAGGGTTCGGGCCGGGACTGCCAGCGCCTCTTGAGCAAGCCTCTCCGCCGGGCCCATAATCCGCCCGCCTGAACAAGAAGAGCGTCATCATGCCCAAGGATGGTCTGGACGCGGTCATCGCCGGCCACGTCTGCATCGACATCACGCCCGCGTTCGGCGGAGTCTCCGGAACGACCATCGCAGAGATCCTGCGTCCCGGGCAGCTCGTCCGAATGGAAGGTGTCCAGATCAACCCCGGCGGAGCGGTGGGCAACACGGGGCCGGCACTGCATCGGTTGGGACTGCGCGTGGCCCTGATGGGCAAGTGCGGCGCCGACCCGTTCGGCCAGATACTGCTGGAACGGCTCCGCGAACTCGCGCCGGGCGCCGAGGCAGGCATGCACGTAGTCGAGGGTGAGAACACCTCGTACACGATAGTCATCGCGCCGCCGGGCATCGATCGCATGTTCCTGCATTGCCCCGACGCCAACGACACCTTCGGGCCCGAGGACGTGGACCTGAGCGTTGTGGGGCGCTCCCGGCTGTTCCACTTCGGCTATCCGCCGCTGATGCGAAGGATGTACGCCGACGGCGGGGCCGAGGCAGGGCAGATCCTGAAGAGCGTCCGCGACGCCGGAGTCGCCACGTGCCTCGATCTGTCCTTCCCCGATCCGGGCAGCGACGCCGGTCGCGCTGACTGGCGGGCCCTCCTGGCCCGCACACTCCCTTACGTCGACCTGTTCCTTCCGAGCCTGGACGAGTTGCTCTTCATGCTCGACAGAGGGCGCTTCGACGAGCTCGCCGGCAAGGGAGGAAGCATCGCCGACACGACGACGGCCGACGACCTGCGGAGGCTGGCCGGTCGGTGCCTGGAGATGGGCGCCTCTGTGGTCGGCGTCAAATGCGGGCACGCCGGCGCGTACCTCAAGACCGCCGATCCCGGACCAGTCCTGCGCCGCTTGCTCCCATCGCCTGAGCTCTGGCGAGCGCAAGAGATCTTCGAGCCCTCATGCAAGGTGGGCCAGATCGCCAGCACAACGGGCGCCGGGGACGCCGCTATTGCGGGGTTCCTGGCCGGAGTGCTCAGGGGCGAGGACCCGCAGAGGTGCATGGCGCTCATGGCCGCCGTTGGAGCGCAGAACCTGACGGCCGTCGACACCGTCAGCGGGCTGAAATCGTGGGAAGAGACGGTGGCGGACCTGGAGGCCGGCCCGGCGAAGAACCCCGTCCCCCCTGCCCTGCGAGAGTTGACCGCGTAGCCGACGTCGCCCGCCCCCCGTGCGGCCGACCGACTCTCTGCTATCCCCCTCGCGGCCCCCAGCCACTCAGCAGGTAAAGGCCCAAGGCAAGCGCCAGGCCATAAACGAGCAGCCGGAAGGCGCGGTCGCTGAACCTGCGGTTGAGCCGCGCGCCCGCCACTGCGCCGACGGCCACGGCAGGAAGGAGCAGGAGGCCAAGCAGCGCATTCTGCGCGTTCATGAGCCCCTGCACGGTGTAAGGAATCAGTTTGACGAGATTGCCGACGAAGAAGTACTTCAGCACCGTGCCGACAAAGACGCGTTTGTCCAGCTTCTGCGGCAGCATGAAGAGAACGATGAGCGGGCCGCCGGCATGGGCCAGCGTGGAGGTGACTCCGGCACAGGCTCCCAGGCCGATCCCGTGCCATGCCCTGGGCCGGTAGGCGGGTCCCGGCTCCCCCAGCCGGTGCTCGCGAGCCATCCGGTAGAACTGGACGCCCACGAAGCCGACCGAAAGGACCCCCACGAGGCGCTCCATCCACAGCCGCGAGTCCGGCAGAGCCAGGAACCAGCCGAGCGCCAGCGTGCCGACCGCCACGCCCGCCAGCATGCCGGGCACCAGGATCATCAAGTTCCGACGATCATGTTCCCGAACGTAGTGGACGAGCGAGAAGACGTCGCCGGTGATCAGGACCAGCAGCATCACGGACAGCATGTCCGCCGGGCCAAGAACCGTCGCCATCAGAGGAACGGCCAGAATGCCGGCGCCGGTCCCGAACCCGGCCTTCGAGAGGCCCACAAGGAGGGCGGCGGTTACAGCTCCCGCCCATTGCCACAGCGTGAGATCAGCAATGCCCACGTAGTCCCCTCCCGCAGTCGCGACCCGAAAAAGCCCCACGCCGAATCCGTGGTCCGCATACGATAGGAGATCGGTGCGCGGTTTTCCACGGGATGCAGTTTCTGAGCGGCGGAGCGACGAGAACGCCGGCCGGTTTCTGCTTGCATGGACGCCCGGCGAACCTTAGGATGAAGGCTCCCAGAACGAGGCGGTGGCGGATGTACTATCTGGGCGCTTTTCAGATATTGTGCGGCGGCTGCTCTGCGTTCGTGGCGGCCCGGAAGGGGCGCAACCCCATCTTCTGGTGGCTCGTGGGGACGCTGGTTCCCATCTTCGGGGTAGTCCTCAGCCTGGCCGTCGCTCCTGCGGACCATGCGCGTGTTTCCAGCCGACCACGCCAGGGGTCCGGCGAGCCAGTGCGGGAGAAGCGGCGGATCCCCAAGCGTTGCTGCGGATCTTACATACCGGACTGCCTGGGCTGCCCCTTCTTCCGTCGTCAGCTCTTCGCGACGAGCCGCAGGGAAGGCACGAAAGGCTTTTGTGAGCATCTGCAGAAGGAGCTGCGTTCCGAGCCGAAACGGCGGGGCTCCAGGGTTACCATCGAGGACCGCTGAAGGAGAGGGCCGCCGGCAGGTGCCGAGCGGGTGGGGTTTTGTGGCAACGGCCCTTGACTGAACTCAGGCGCTCTGATAGAAATGGCGTGTCAAGACGCCGACTGTGGGCGGTGAATCACGCAGTCAACTGCTGACGGAGTGCTTTCCGATGATCATCAAGCGCAAAGGGGTCCTGTTCATTCTCCTTGTGGCTGCGTGTTGTCTGGCGCGCGCCGCCCGTGCCCAGGAGGGAATCACGGCCGAGTCTGTTCGCCGCGCGATGGAGGCGCTCGAGAAAGCACCCAGGTACGAGCGCACAGAGAAGCGAGGCGAGCTGGTTGAGGCCGGTCAGGTGGCTATCACGCCGCTGGGCGACGTCGTCAAGGGCCACGGGGAGGCAGAAGACGCCAACTACGTGGGCCACTGCATCCTGGCCCTGGGCGAGCTGAAGGCTCGCGAAGCAACCGACGTGCTGATCGATGCACTCGGCAGCTCCAACATGCAGCTGGCCTATTGGTCCGCCAACGCACTGGGGCAGATATGGGAAGGTCTGGGGGCGTCCGAACCGCAGGCCAGGCAGGTGAACGCCGCGCTGCTGGCCGTCCTTTACTCGGATATGCCGGACACTTTCGCTTACGGACCGGGCCTGGCCCTGATCAAGATCAACAACATCGGCGCCACTCGTCCGGAAAGCATGGGGCCGGAGGAACTCCGAAGCGTCGTAGACGCCTGGCTCGCAAGCAATATGGGTTCCCTTCCGCCGGCCGACCAGCAGCCGTGGCAACTCAACCTCCGCGCCGTGCTCACCAGTCAGGACGACGCAACGCGTCAGAATGCGTTGCAGGCGCTTCGGCAGAAGCGGGAGTTAGGGCCGGTCAAGCCCATGCTGGAAGTCCTGGGGGATGAGCAGAGCGGGTCCGCGCCCGTTCGCCAGGCGCTGGGCCAGTTGCTGGGCGAACTGACGGGCGTGCCTTTCCCCCCCGTTGTTCAGGACAGCCCCGCCGACGCGGCCAGCCAGGTCCAGGCGTGGCGCATGCAGTGGTTTGTGGAACTGACCAAGCACACAGAACCCAAATACGTCGCCTACTGCTGGCGCCAACTGGAGAACAGCGTGCGGGAGTACGCCGCTGACCCGGGGGAGACAACCGCCCGCCCGATCGCCTACTACCGGGCCGCCCTCCTCCATCAGGTTCCCGATGCGGAGGCTATCCCCGCAACGGCCTCGCCGAAGGCAAAGGAACTGCTGACTGACCCGCTGGAAACCAAGAAGAAGATCGTCGACGCCGTCACCGGCCTGGAAGGGAACCCCGCTGCCTACGAGAAGAGACCCCTCCTGGACGTCATCGAGGAAGAACTGAGAGACGAAGAGAAGACGAAGTACGCCAGAGACGTGGCCGCCATGTTCCTCCCAAGACTGGCCCGACTGGCCCGGGAGGAGCGGAATGCGGATGTGGCAGACACCTACGGCGACCTGCTGAGCATGATCAGCAGGATCCCTCCCGGTCTGGACCATCCCCAACTCGACGTGCGCCAGGCCCGGCTGGACCAATGGCTCCAGAATACCGGTGTTAAACTGGCTCCCTGAGCCCCCAGCCAGAGCGCAGCGCCCGGCGTCTCTTCGTCGCATTCGCGCGGCGCCCTCCGCCCCCGCTCACGCGTTTACACAGCGCACGAAGTGGCCCGGCGCAACCTCCCGCAGGTCCGGAACCGCAGCCCTGCATCGTTCGTCGCCCGCCGCGCACCGCGGATAGAAGGGGCAACCCGCCGTCAGTCCCATCGCGGAGGCGATCTGGCCTGACGGAGCGTCCGACTGCCCTTTCATCTCAGGATCAGGGACCGGTATCGCGGCCAGGAGCACCTTTGTGTACGGATGGAGGGGCCGCGCATACAGCTCGTCCCTGGACGCCATCTCGACGATGAGGCCCTGGTACATGACGGCCACGTCGTGCGAGATGTGCTCGACCACGCCGAGGTCGTGTGAGATGAAGAGGTAGGAGATTCCGCGCTCGTCCTGGAGGTCCGCCAGCAGGTTGATGATCTGGGCCTGGATGGAAACGTCCAGCGCGGAGACGGGCTCGTCGCACACGACGAAGTCGGGGTTCAGGGCCAGGGCACGGGCAATGCCGATCCTCTGACGCTGCCCGCCCGAGAACTCGTGGGGGTAGTGGTTGACGTAGGAGGCCGACAGGCCCACGCGTTCGAGCAGTTCGCCCACCAGGCGGCGACGTTCACGTCCCCGGGCCTCGCCATATGCGCTGAGCGGCTCGCCAACGATGCCGCCCACCGTCATGCGCGGATCGAGCGAGCCGTAGGGATCCTGGAAGATGATCTGCATGCGCCTTCTGAGCGCGCGGAGGGAACGGGCCTCGAGAGAATGCACGGGCATCCCGTCGAAGAACACGCGTCCGCCCGTCGGCTCCAGCAGCCGCAGCAGCGTGCGGCCCGTCGTAGTCTTCCCGCATCCGCTCTCGCCGACCAGGCCCAGCGTGCGACCGCGCCTCACGGCGAAGGACACGCCATCCACGGCCCGCACGTGGCCGACAACCCGGCTGAGCACGCCTCCCCGAATGGGGAAGTGCTTGACCAGATCCTGGACCTCCAGCAGGGGCTGCGGCTCAGACATCGCGCGCTCTTTCTCGGGGTTGCGTGACAGGGGCGACCGGCGGCGAGGAGCCAGGCTGCCAGTAGCCTTCCAGCCGGATGCAGGCCGCCCTGTGCCCGGTCCTCACCTCCCGAAGCTCCGGGTTCACGCGCGAGCACTCAGGAGCGGCCATGTAGCAACGCGGATGGAACCGGCAGCCCTCGGGGAAGCGGCGCGGATCGGGCACCTGCCCGGCTATGGCGTCCAGCTTCTTCTTGCGCGTCCCGAGGGTCGGCAGCGACCGCAACAGGCTGATCATGTAGGGGTGCAACGGGTCGGCGAACACCGTCTTCACGTCGGCGTACTCGACGATCTGGCCCGCGTACATGACGGCCACCACGTCGGCGACCTGCGCCACCACGCCCAGATCGTGCGTGATGAGCAACACGGACATGCCCAGCTCCCGGCGAAGGTCGTCCAGCAGGCGCAGTATTCCGGCCTGTATGGTCACGTCGAGGGCCGTGGTAGGCTCGTCCGCGATCAGCAGGACCGGCCGGCACACCAGCGCCATGGCGATCATCGCGCGCTGAAGCATGCCGCCCGACATCTCGTGGGGGTAGAGCCCCATGCAGCGAGATGGATCGGGGGTCCGTACGCGCTCCAGCATGTCAACCGCCATCCGCGCGGCCTCCCCGCGTGAGGCCTCCCGATGGGCGTGTATGGCTTCCGTGATCTGGCTGCCGATGGTGAAGACGGGGTTCAGGGCCGTCATGGGTTCCTGGAAGACCATGCCGATCTTCTCGCCCCGTATGCGCCGCATTCGTCCCGGCGGAAGCCGGAGCAGGTCTTCCCCTGCCAGCATGACACTGCCGGAGACTATCCTGCCCGGCGGCGAGGGAACGAGCTGCATGATGGACAGGGCCGTCACCGACTTGCCGCAGCCCGATTCGCCCACCAGACAGAACATCTCCCCCCGCTCGATCTCGAAGCTGACGCCGTCCACGGCACGGGCCACCCCCCCCTCGGTGTGGAAATGAGTGGCCAGATCCCGGACTCTGAGCAGCGCTTCGGCCATAGGTCTGCCTTTCTACTCAGTCCTCAACCGAGGGTCGAGGGCGTCGCGCAGGGCGTCGCCGAACACGTTGAACGCCAGCACAAGCATCAGCAGCGCCACAGCGGAACTCACGAACTGCCACCAGACCACCGGATGGCGGGTCAGCTCCATGTTCGCCGTGGAAATCATCATGCCCCACGAGATCGTGTCCGCCTCCACGCCGACTCCCAGGTAGGTGAGCACGGCTTCGGACATCACGATGCCGCTGAAGCCGAGGGTGAAAGCGATGATGACGATGTGGAACACGTTGGGCACCAGGTGCAGGAAGATGGTGCGAAAGGGACCCGCCCCCACGGCGCGGGCCGCCAGCACGTAGTCCGCCTCGCGCAGCTTGAGCGTCTCCCCGCGAATCAGGCGGCACAGGCCGACCCAGTTGGTGACGCCCATGGCGATACAGAGCTGCGGCGTGCCCTTCCCCATCACCGTCATCAGCGCGATCAGCAGCAAGATGCCGGGAATGCAGGCCAGCGTGGAGTAGACGTAGACGATCAGGTCGTCCACCAGACCGCCGAAGAAGCCTGCCACGATGCCGAAAAGGAGGCCGAGCGGGATGTAGATGGCGGCCGTCCCCAACCCCAGAACCACGGCCGTGCTGATGCCCTTGACGGACTTGTAAAGGATGTCCAGGCCCTGGATGTCCGTGCCGAGCACGTGCGCGCCTTCTCCCGGCGGCACGTAGCTTTCCTCCTTCGTCACCTCGCCCACAACCCTGGCGAAGAGCCAGTCCACGAGGGTTCCTTCCACCGGGGTCCTGGCCTCTCCCGTGCCGATCGTCCTGGCAACGGGGATCATGTCCAGCAGGCCGAGCACGAAGTAGACGGAGATGACGGCCAGGCACACCATCGCCAGCCTGTTGCGGCGCAGTCTGTGCCAGGCTTCCGCCCACAGCGACCGGGCCTGCATCGTGACAAGCTCCTCGTTCATCGCAGCCTCACGCGCGGGTCGACGAGGGTGTAGCTGATGTCGGTGGCCAGGTTGCCCAGTGCGAAGAGCAGCGCACCCAGGTAGACCATGGCGCTCAGCACGGGAAAGTCGGCGCTCTCGATCGCCTCTATCGTCATGTTCCCCAGGCCGGGGATGCCGAAGAACCTTTCCAGGAGGAGCGACCCCATGAACAGGAACGGGATGTGAAGCACCGTGCGCGTCAGGATGGGTATCATCGCGTTCTTCAGCACGTGCTTGAACAGAATCACTCGCTCGGTCAGCCCCTTGGCGCGGGCGGTGCGCACGTAGTCCCGTGAGACCTCCTCCAGCATGATGGTCCTGTAGAAGCGCACGTCCCCGCCCAGGCCCTTGAGCAAGGCGATCAGGACGGGCAGCAGCAGGAAGCGGATGGAATGGACGCCGGGGGCGTATCCGTAGACGGGGAACAACTTCATGTGCCGCGCCAGCACGTACTGCCCCCCGATGATGTAGACCAGAATGGAGACGGACATGAAACAGACGCAAACGATCACCACGCCCAGGTCCAGGTACGTGGCCCGGAAGTACGCCACCACGAGCGCCAGGCTGATGGACACGAAAAGCCCCGCGAAGAATATGGGCACCATCAGCGTGAGCGATGGCACCATGCCATTGACTATCTTGCGGCCGATGGGCTCGTTGGTCTTCTCGGAGCGTCCGAAGCGGAAAAGGAGCAGCCGCGCCATGTGTTGGCTGAACCGCGTGTCCGTGACTACGCGGTGGCCCTGGAGCCCCGCGTTGGCCGCCAGCAGCAGGGCCTTCGCTTTCAGGCCGGCCAGGTCGAGCTGGTTCGCGACTCCCAAAGCGTCGGCCTTCAGATTGAGAAAGAGGGGCTTGTCCCACCCATGGGCCTGGATCACTTCCTGGAGGCGCTCCTCGGCCACGTGCTTCTCGCCCAGCATCCGGATGGCACGCAGCCGCGGCGTGAACATCCACTCGAACAGGAAGAAAGTGATGAGGCAGACCCCCAGCACGAGGGGAACCGTGTAGAGCATGCGCCGGATGATGTAGGCGGTCACGGCGCGGCCCTCCCCGTTATCCCCTTCCTGAGCACGGCCAGCACGCAGAAGGTCGCCAGAACGCCGCCCAGGACGGCACCCAGCAGCGGGTAGTTCGGCCGGTTCCACTCCTGGCGCAGGCGCGATCGCAGCTCCACGTCCACGTCGCGGTACTTCAGGTAGCCGCCGGTTATGCCGTGAGGCTTGTAGTTCCTCACCCATCGGTGCACGAGGATGTAGTCCACGGAGTGCACCACGGGTATCCAGATGGCATCCTCGACCACGATATCGCGCATTCTGCGGATGATGGCCAGGCGCTCGGGCGTGTTCTCCATCGCCTTCATCTCGTCGAACAGGGCGTCGTACTCGGGGCTCTCATACCACGTGTTGTTCGGCCCCGGGGGGGAGTTGGGGCCGAAGAGCAACTGAAGGAAGTTCTCCGGGTCGGGGTAGTCGAGTATCCAGCCCAGGGCGAACAGGCCCAGGCGGCCTTCGTGCGCCTTGTTCAGGAATTCGCTCCAGGTGTTGGTGTGGATGTTGATCTTGATGCCGATCTGCTCCATGTCGTGGGCGAAGGCCTGCGCATGCTGGATGGCCGCCGGGCCGGGACGGCCGATCTCGTAATCCAGCTCCAGCCGCTGGCCGTCCGCATTGAGGCCGCCGGGATAGCCCGCCTCGGCCAGCATCTCGCGCGCCTTCTGCACGTCGTACTGCTTGTAGGGATTGCGGAAGTCCGGCTCGTAGCCGAAGATGCCGGGCGGAATGGGGCCCTGCGCGGAGATGGCCTGCCCCCGGTAGAGGTTCTCGATGCGCCATTCGGTGTCGAAGGCGAGGCTCATGGCCTGGCGCAGCTTCTTGTTCGTGCCCATCACGGAATCGCGCGCGTTGAAGCCGACGTAGTAGACGTCGGCGTCATGCTGCTTCATCAGGCGCACGCCCTTCTCCTCGAACTCCGGGCGAAGCTCCTTGTCCGGGCTGATCGCCTCGTCGAAGTTGTCCTTGCCCAGCCCGGAGACGCCCAGATAGCCCTGCTTGAAGTAGATCCAGGCCGGCTGGCTCTCGTACATGATGGTGTAGTAGACTTCATCCGCAATGGGCAGGCGGCTCCCGGCGGCGTCCAGCAGCCCCGCCTGGGCGTCGCCCGGCGCCCCTTCGCTCGGGTAGAGGTCTTCCCGATAGGTGGGGTTCCGCTCCAGGATCAGCCGCCACCGCTTGCTCCATTCCTTCAGCCGGAAAGGCCCGGTCCCCACGGGGGAGTTGACGAAGTCCTCACCGTAGTAATCGACGGCCTCGTGCGGCACCGCCGCCGTGTAGCTCATGGCCAGGGCATACCTCAGTTGCGGGAACCTCTCCTTGAGGCGTATCCGAAGCGTGTGGCTGTCCGGTGCCCTCAGCCCTTCGACGGGCATGGCGTAATCCATCGGCTCGCCGCCCGCCGCCCTCCGCACGGCCTCCGCATGGAACTCGTCCAGGCCCGCCACTTTCCCTTCGAACAGCCACCAGCCGCTGGGCCTATTCGCGGGGTCTGCCAGACGTTTGATCTGGTAGATGAAGTCCTCGGCCGTCACCTCCCGGCCTTTGCCGCCCGTCTGTTCGAAGCACGAGGCGTCCTGGAAGCGAACGCCCTTCTTGACGCGGATCGTGTAGGTGAGCCCGTCTTCGCTGACCTGAGGCATGCCGTCCGCAAGGGCGGGCCGCAGCTCGTAGGGACGCTTCAGGTAGTGGTATTCGTAGAGGGCCTCGTACATCTGAGCGAGCACGCCGCCCGAGAGCGTGTCGCTGGCCTGGGCGGGGTCCAGCGTACGGGGGTCCTCGCCGAGCGCCCCGTAGACTACCTTCCTGGCCTCGGCCGGCGGATAGGGATCGTTGGAGCAGCCGAAGGATGATAGGAAGACGGCCGCCAGCGCAATGCACGCCGCCGCTCTGAGAACCGATTCGCGCAACCTGCTCCCCTGGTGGTTGATCTGGAGCAACGGTAAGTCACCACACGTTTGATATCAGAGCGCCGCCGCACTGTCAAAGACCGCAGCCGGGACACGCTCACCCGCGATCCCGCTCGCGGAGCCAGCAGTGGACGCGAGACGCGACGTGATCCACGAGACTGTCCAACAGGGCGGCGGCTTCGGCGGCGTCTGCGGAGCGGGCATCCTCCCCGGCCTGGGCGAACAGGGGGTCGGCTGCGTCGAAGCACACATGCGGATGGCGCCCTTCCTGCGCGGGCGGCCCGGAGCACGGCCACGCAGCCGCCTCGTCCCGGCCGGGGGTCAACGCGTCCATGTCCACCAGCTCGGGCAGCAG
>CAYUDW010000081.1:7619-15715 GCA_964442595.1 uncultured candidatus Brocadiaceae bacterium | reverse complement strand
CCATCCGGCCGGAAGCGCAACGCGGCTCACGCGGCATTCTGTTAGAGGCTCTTAGTTCTCCTCTCTGGCCGCCTGTTCGAAGAAGCTCTGCAGGTCCGCCGTGCACTCCGGACACAGGGCTCCCCTGGCCAGCCTGTCTGTAGTCAGCCTGTCCCAATCGTCAGGAGCGACGCTGGCCGGTCGCAGGATGCACGCGTTCGCGCAGTATCGCGACCCGCCCTCGACCAGAATGTTCGTGCGGTGCTCGTCAGGCAGGCCGAACATGAAGCAGAGCTGGCGCATGACCTCCGTCTTCAGGTAGCTGTACGGCATGCCCCATATGTGCGCGATCCGATAGGTGCTGATGACGATGGCCGTGAGGCGGTCCGCCTTGCCGACCGTGTAGGCCATCCGTTGCTCGCCCTCGCCCCTGCGCGGATCGAACATGTCCTCTTCCATCACGAACAGGTCGTAGTGATCTCCCAGCAGGTTGTCCTTGCGCCACGGCTCGACCCTGAACGACTGCAGGATGCGCTGCGAGTCCACCTGCATCCGGTCCTCGTCAAGCGCCTCGTAGACGTACCAGTCCACGCTCTGATAGGGCACGAGGGCGTTACTCTCCGTGCGCCACTGTCGGTCCCGGTAGAAGCCGTAGTCCCTGACGGGCAGAGGCTTGCGGCACTTGCCCAGCATGAGGATTTCCTTGATGGCGTCGATGATGGCCGCCTTATCGGGCCAGAAGCCTATGTTGTTCATCAGATTGAGGGCTTTGTATCTCTTCACCGGTATTCCACCAGTTCGTCCAGTGGCTTGCGCGGCCTTGCCTCGGGCTCTTGGGCGGGGTATCCCACGGGCGTAAGGGCCAGGGGCTCCAGTTCATCGGGCAGCTCCAGCAGTTCCCGCAGCCTGTCGGCCTTGAACGCCCCTATCCAGCACGTGCCCAGCCCTTCGGCGGCGGCGGCGAGGATCAGGTGGTCCATGGCGATGGCCACGTCCACGTCGGCGTAGTTCTTGCCGTCTCCGCGCTGCCAGGCTTCCGCAGGCCTGGCGGACGCGCAGATTATGACGGGCGCCTGCGTAAACCATCCCTGAGAATAGACTTCAATCATCTTCTCGCGCAGCTTCGGGTCACGGATGACGTGGAACAGCACCGGCTGTCGGTTCGCTGCGCTGGGCGCCGTGCGCGCCGTGCTCAGGATGCGCTCGAGCTTCTCGTCCTCGACCGGGTCGCTCCGGTAGGCCCTGACGCTCCGCCGCCCCTTGATCACCTCGTAGAAGTCCATCTTCATCCCCCTTGTCCAGCGTGTGAGTACATTATGCAACAAGCATGGGCAGCCTTCAAGTTGGCGGGGCGGTGCGGCCGTCGAGAACGCCGAACGGGTTGTCGGCGGGCTGGGCTTCTCCGGTCCTGCAGGACCATCTGTCGGCGGACCAGACGGCGTTGCGGAGAGCTCCGTTGGGCGGACTAAGAGGGGCGCTCTTCGAGCCAGCGCTTCACGCGCTCGTCCTGGTGCTGGACGTAGGCGGCCAGCTCGTCCCTCTGGCGCACGAGCGCCTCGCGCAGGGCGTCGTCCGACGTGGCCAGGATCTGCAATGCCATGAGGGCGGCATTCCTGGCGCCAGACTTGCCCAGCCCCATGCAAGCCACGGGCACGCCCGCCGGCATCTGCACGGTGGACAGCAGCGAGTCCATGCCACCCATGCGGTCCGTGGGAATCGGGACGCCGATGACGGGCAAAGTCGTGTGAGCGGCCAGCACGCCGGCCAGGTGGGCCGCCCCTCCGGCGAGCGCGATGATCACGCGCAGGCCGCGTCCTTCCGCCTCGCGGGCGAACTGCGCGACCGCCTCCGGCGAACGATGGGCGCTCAGCACCCACATCTCGACCGGGACAGCGAACTGCTCCAGCGCTTCAACCGCCGCCTCGGCCACGGGCAGATCGCTCTCGCTGCCCATCACGACGGCTATTCTCACCTGTTCTTTCATGGCCGCACTTGCCTCGGCTTCAGGACGCCGGCGGAAGGCCCGACGCGGGGAGGCCAGGAGCTACTTCTGCTCGTCCTCCTGCCTCTTCTTGCGGGCGATGATCTCCTCCTGGATGTGGGGAGGGACGATCTCGTGGTGGGTGAACTCCAGCGTGAAGCTCCCCTCGCCGCCCGTCATGCTTTTCAGTTCAGCGCTGTAGTGGGTGACCTCGGCCATGGGGATCTCGGAGCGAATGACCTGCATCTGGCCGACCTGGTCCATGCCCAGGATTCGGGCGCGATGGCCCGTCAGGTTGCCGGTCACGTCGCCCATGAACTCGGCCGGGATCGTGACCTCCATCTCGGCGATCGGCTCCAGCAGCACGGGCCTGGCCTGTTCGAATGCGATCTGGAAGGCCCGCGAGCCCGCTATCTTAAAGGCCGCTTCCGAGGAATCCACGCTGTGGAAGGAGCCGTCGTGCGCGGCGGCCTTCAGGTCGACGACCGGGTAGCCGGCCAGCAACCCGCGGTCCATTATCTCGCGGATGCCCTTCTCAATGGCAGGCAGGAACTGCCTGGGGATGACGCCGCCAACGATCTCATCGAGGAACTCAAAGCCCGCACCCCGCTCGTTCGGCTCCAGGCGCAGGTAGACCTCCCCGTACTGACCCCGGCCGCCCGTCTGCTTCTTGTGGCGGTACCGGCTCTGGGCGACTGTGGTGATCGTCTCTTTGTAGGCCGTGGCCGGCTCGTGCGTGCTCAGCGAAACGCCGTAGCGGCGCTTCAGCTTGCTTAGCATCACGTCCAGGTGGAGCGTGCTCATGCCCGTGACGACTATCTCGCCGCTCTGCGGATGCCGGTGCATCGTGAACGTCGGGTCTGCCTCCACCAGGCTCTGCAGGCCACCACTGATCTTCTGGTCGTCTTCCCGGCTGTCAGTCTGGACCGCCAGAGACATCATCGGCTTGGGGAACTCCACAGGCGGCAGCGTCAGCCTGCGGCTCTGGTCGCACAGGGTGTCGTTGAGCTCCAGCTCCTCCAGCTTGGTGACGCACAAGATGTCGCCGGGCGCCGCGTACTCGGTCTCTTCCTGCTCCTGGCCCCGGATCAGGTAGATGTGGCCGAGCCTCTCGCTCTTGCCGGTGCGGGCCAGTTGAACGGTCAGGTTGTCCTTCAGGCCCCCGCTGTAGACTCGGAAGTAGGCGACCTTCCCGACGTGGACGTCCATTGCCGTCCGGAAGACCAGGGCGCAGAACGGTCCGTCGGGATCCGCCGGCAACTCGACCTCCTCCCCGTTCTCATCGGCGGCCTTGCGGGCCGGCACGTCGGAGGGGGAAGGGGCGCAGGCGGCCAGGAAACTCAGCACCTCCTTGACACCCACGCCGCCCTTCGTGGCGCAGCACAACACGGGCACCAGATTGCCCGATGCCACGGCTCTGCCCAACGTGGCCAGAATCTCCTGGGAGCTGATCTTCTCGCCCTCGAAGTAGCGTTCCATCAGGGCGTCGTCGCACTCGATGATGGACTCGAGCAGTGCTTCCCGGGTGGCGTCGAAGTCGCCCACGACGCCGTCGGGCGCCTGTTCGGTTTGGAGCAGGTTCACGACGCCCCGGCAGTCCTGTCCGAGGCCGACGGGCAGGAAAGCCGGCCGGCACTGCGAGCCGAGGCCCTCCTGGATGTCGGCGACCAGCCGATCGAAGTTGATGTTGTCGCCGTCCAGGCGCGTTATGAGCAGGATTCTGGCCAGCCCGTTTTTCCCCGCCGACGCCCACATCCGCCGCGTGTTCAGCTGGATGCCGTCGCGCGCGCTGATGGCAATGAGGGCCGTCTCGACGACGGGGAGGGCGCCGATTGCCGCACCCTCAAAGTCCAGGTAACCGGGCGTGTCGATCAGGTTGAAGGCCCGCCCCTCCGCCTCGAAGTGAAAGACGGCGCTGCTGATTGAAAACTTGCGCTCTCTCTCTTCCTCCTCGTGATCACTCAAGGAGGTCCCGGCGTCCACGTCTCCCGCGCGTTTGGCTACGCCGGCCACTTGCAGGACGTGGTCGACAAACGTCGTCTTCCCCACGCTTCCGTGGCCAACGACCGCGACGTTGCAGATGTTGGCTGTCGTCCTCTGCGCCATTAGCTTCCTTCCTCCAGGTCAGTCACAGTCCCGGCGGCTCCCTATCTTCCGACCTCGGATGCAGGCTCGGGCTGGAGCCGGGAGGGGTAATCCCGGGCGGCCTCGATCGCCTCCGGCAGCGCCACGTGGCCTTCGTAGAGCGCCTTGCCGATGACCACGGCGTCCGCTCCGCACTCGCCGAGCCGCCGCACGTCGTCCAGAGAAGCCACGCCGCCGGATGCGATCACGGGCGTCCGGACCGCAGCCAGCAGCTCCCTGGTGACCTCGAAGTTGGGCCGACTCAGCATGCCGTCCCGGGCGATGTCCGTGTAGAGAAGCGCCGCCGGACCGGCCTCCTCCAGGCGCCGCGCCAGCTCCACGGGCCCCGCCTCAACCAGCTTCTGCCAGCCTTCGACGGCCACGCGCCCATCCCGCGCGTCCAGCGCGATGACGATGCGGTCGGGCCACAGGCGGCAGAGCTCCACTGCCCACTCGGGTTCCCTGACGGCGCGGGTCCCAACCACGGCGCGCGCGGCGCCGGCGTTCAGGGCACGCTCGACGGCCGTCTCGCTGCGCAGTCCGCCGGCCACCTGCACGGGCACCCGGGCGACGTCGATTATCTCCTCTATGGCATCCGCGTTGGCTTCTCCGGCCGGGCTACGGCCGAGCGTGGCGTCCAGGTCAACCACGTGGAGCGCCCGCGCGCCGAGCTGCTGCCAGTGGAGGGCGGCCTCGACAGGGCGATCGTGGTAGACCGTCGCCTGGTCCGGCCTGCCCTGCAGGAGCCTGACGCACTTCCCTCCGGCGATGTCGATGGCAGGATAGACGAGCATGCAAGCCGAACTCTGTTTCCGCGGGGCGATTCGACCGCGACACGGCTGCCCCGAGCGATCAGACGGGATGGCGGCGGAGCGCGTCCCGCCGCAGATTCCGTGCGAACCGACGCACCCAGGCAGGTCCCGGCGCAGCCGTGCGCCCCGCTGCGCAACGCTTATTCCAGAAACGACTTATTATAGGCAGGGCCGTTCAGGCTGTCAAACGCGGCGCGCTCAGGCGTCGGACCGTTCAGGCGAGCTATTCGGGGCTCCCGGCTGGGCCGGCTTGCGAGCGACGAAGAAGACTTCGCTCTGGAGCAGCACTTCCGGGCGCCACGCTGCAGCGAAGCGACCGCGCCCGGTGATCCTGCCGGCCAGCCAGGCCAGAGCCGCCGTCGGCCCCCACAGCGGGAAGGCCCAGAAGCCCGTCTTCGCGTTCGGTCGGAAGAGCCGCCGCTCCACCACCTCGAACCGGGTCGTCGCCAGCACGTGCTCGAACTGCTCCACCGGCAGGGGGGAGGTGTGACCGGAGTTGGTCTTCTCCTCGCCGTCGCGGGTTAAGGGCAGGCTGTGCCGCTGGCACCTGCCCCACAGCATGTAGCGGATGCGCCGCAGCAGGGCGCTGAAATTCGGCACGCACAGCATCAGCAGGCCGCCTGGCCTGAGCACGCGACGGAACTCGCGAGCTACGTGGTACGGGTTCTCCGCGTGCTCCATTCCGGCCACGCAGCAGGCGGCGTCGAAGGCTTCGTCCTCCAACTCGAAAGTCCTGTCCAGGTTCATGGCAATGCACTGGATGCCCTCGACGCGCAAGGCGCCCGGGTTGACGTCGGCCGCAACGACGTCGTAGCCCAGCTCGCGCAGGTGCCGGCTCAGGTAGCCGCGGCCGGCGGGGAAGTCCAGCACCCGCCCCTTCGGGCAGTGGCGCTGCACGGCCGTCGCGGCCCGCTCCTCCCGTTCGGTCAGCCCATTGGGGCGCCTTCGCCTGGGCATGGCTCTGTCTCTTCAGTGCAAGCGGCCGGCTCCGGCCGGAGAACCTGCCGCGCGGAGGCACAGGGATTCGCCTGCGCGGCTGGCCAACGGTGCAGTATAATCGATTCGGGCGGTCGAGCTGAAGCTCGGTCGCGTTTTTCGCCGGTCCCGCAGGCGCAACTGCTCCGACCGGCACCAGCCGCGACGGACGAAGACATGGGGCTTTCCGTCCTTTTCGTAACTGCCTTCGTAACCGGCATCTCCGGCGCGCTGATGCCCGGCCCGGTGCTGTTCGCGACGGTGCGATGGAGCGCCGAGCGCGGCCGCTGGGTGGGCCCGTTGGTCGTTGTGGGGCACGCCATCGTGGAGATACCTTTGATGCTGGCTCTCATCTTCGGCCTGGGCAAGCTGCTTCGCGCCGAGGCATTCGTCGGCATCGTGGGACTGGCGGGCGGGGCCGCCCTGCTGGTCATGGGAGGCCTGATGCTGCGGGCGCTGCCGGGCCTGCGGCTACCGACCAGGGCGGAAGGGCCGGATTCCGACGCCGCTCTGCCGACCCCCCGGATCGTAGCAGCCGGCGCGCTCACGTCGGTCTCGAATCCCTACTTCACGCTCTGGTGGGCCACGGTGGGCCTGAACTTCATGGCGAACGCCGCCCCGTTCGGGGCGCTCGGCTACGCCGTGTTCTACTCCGGCCACGTGCTGGCCGACCTGGCCTGGTACGCGGCGGTCTCGGAGTCCGTCCACCACGGCCGGCGCCTTCTGTCGGACGCGAGCTATCGGTGGCTGGTGGGCCTGTGCGCCCTGCTGCTGATGGCCTTTGCGGCCTACTTCGGCTACCGGGGCTACGTGTTCATCGCGTCCGCCGGGGCGTGAAGGCGCGCCGGGGCTCGGGAACTTGCTCAGGCACCCGCTGCAGACAGGACGACCCTGGCGATGCTCCACGGGGGCATGTCGAGCGTCACGGCTTGTCTGTCTTCATCCTGCTCGACCTCGAGGCCCTCAACATATGGCGTGGCCGCGTCTTTCAGCTCGTCAACCTGCGCGGCCGTGAGGTAGCCGGGGCTGGCCATGTTCTCCCAGGCGGCCCTCGGATTGGCGTGATGCTCGTCGACCCGCTCGACGGTCGCACGGAGGGGGTTCCCGGCGTTTGCGGCCAGCAGCCTCACCCGCGCCGCGGGCAGGTCGGAGCCCGGCACGTCGCAGTTCCACAGGAGCACTTGCAGCGACGAGACGTCAATCGTGGCCATCGCCTCGACGGGCTCGCCTGAACCGACAACCGGCAGGCGCTCGCCTCCCAACTCGTGCAGGAAGCGGTACGCCTGGTAGGCAGGCTTCTCGATTCCGTGAATGGTCAGCAGCCCGAACCCGCCGTGGAACGGCCGGGACCGCAGGCCCACTTCCTCGAAGATGTCGCTGAAGGTCCAGTACGAGTATGCGTCCACCAGGCCGTCGTTACCGGCGATGGTCTTGAGGATGAACGCCGCTGCGTATGGCTCGTCGTGGAAGTGATCGGTGCAGCTCGGGGAGCTGTTCCATTCCGTGTAATAGAGGGGCAGGTCGCTGGCCTGCTCGCGGGTGCGCCTCACCCATTCGGTCAGTACTCCCTTGGGCGCCCTGGCCATTCGCGCCTCCAGGTCCCGGGAGAGCAGCTCCGGCACGTCCAGGCCTTCTTCTCCGGCCGCCTCCGGCTCAAAGTCGGTCGGGTAGTGGTGCGTGGAGATGAAGTCGAGCGGGACGTCATTGCCTCTGCAGAACTCAATCATCTCCGGCACCCACCCGTCGCGGGCCGTGGCAGGCCCTCCGACGCGGAAGTGCATGTCTACGGACTTGATCGCGGCGGCCGTGCGGCGATACAGCTCGAAGTAATCCCCTTGCGTGCCGGCCCAGAAGTAGGGCAGGTTCGGCTCGTTCCATACCTCGAAGAGCCATCGCGCCACCTCGCGCCGGCCGTAGCGGTCCGCCAGATGCCGGACAAGGACGCAGATCAGTTCTTCCCACCGTGCGAAATCGCGGGGCGGCGTTACGTTGCCCCCGTAGTGGAAGGCCGTCTGCGAGCCGGACGCGATGACAGACGGCATGAAGCTAAGCTCAACCAACGGCCTCATCCCGATGCCCAGCAGGAAGTCGTAGATGAGGTCAACGTTGTGAAAGTGGTATGCAGGCCTTTCGGGCGTGCCCAGGACGATGCTCATGTCGTCGTCCAGCAGCCCGTGGAACCGGACGTAACGGAAGCCAAGCTCTTCGCGACACTTGCGCAACTG
>CAYUDW010000081.1:6126-7519 GCA_964442595.1 uncultured candidatus Brocadiaceae bacterium | reverse complement strand
CGGACCTTCGGCGAACGCCTCGAAGATCCGCGTCATGTTCCAGGCATCCTCCAGTGTGCCCTTGCTCGGAGGTCGGCCTTCGATGACGGCGCGCGCGAACTCGTCCACCTCGCCGTAGTAGCCGAGCAGGAACAGCCCCTTGTTGTAGAGCTGCCCCAGGGAGAACTCGGGCTCCCAGGCCGCGCTGGCGCTCGCCGTCGTGCCGGCGTAGAAGCTCGGCGTGTCGCCGTAGCCCACAGGGGGCGACCGGTGCAGCGTGACTCGCACGTTGTTGTCCACCACAATGTGGCGTCCGCGGTCGGACACGATGACGGTCCTCTCCGTGCCCGCGTTCGTGGACGCTCCCCGCGTGAGGGCCAGCGAGGCGATCGCGCCGGACTCGAAGCCGAACGTGGCCAGCCCCCCGCCGGCCGCGCTCCGTTCGTAGTACAGCGTCTGCGGCATTCCCGCCAGATAGACCAGCAATGATGCAGGATGGCAGAGATGGTCCAGGAATCCCCTGACGGAGGGGACAGGCTCACGTGACTCCAAGTATGCCTGGAACTCCTCTTTCAGGGGCACGTGTTGGGGATACTGCAACGCGAAGAGGTGGGCCGTCCCGAACTCCTCGTCCGACATCAGCTCCTTCGCCTTCTCGTTGGCAGGAAGGAACATCTTCTTGAACCCCACCATGCAGGATCGGCCGGCGGCCTCTGCGGCGCGCTGGAGCCCTTCGATCTCCGCGCAACTGGCGGCCGGCGGCTTCTCCATCCAGACGTGACAGCCCGCCTCCAGGCAATCGGTCGCCAGGGCCGGATAGATTGGCCGGCCCTCCTCGCTATAGCCCGTGATAATGAACACGGCGTCGAGGTCTTCCGCTTCAAGCATCCGCCGGTGGTCGGCGTAGAACGACGCCGCGCCGAACTGGACGGCGAACGCGCGCGCCTTCTCCTCGACCAGATCGCACGTGGCCACCAGCTCGACAGAAGCGAACTGGAACGTGGGACAGACGTTCCGGAAGGAGTGCGAGCCGCAGCCGATCAGACCCGCGCGTATCTGCGGCTCGTCAACCACATTCCCGTGGAAGCCAATCCTCATCTCTCGCGCTCCGCCGGCAGGGAAGGCAATGCTTCCACTGACGCCATTTGTAGCACACAGGCGGATTTCGTGCAGAGTGTATCAAGACGCGCCGCATACCCCGCATGAAAGTGGTGCAAAGGCTGTGCCGCCATGGCCCTCGTCAGGCTGGCCGGAAGCCATCCACACTCGGCCCGCGCACGCCAGCGCGTCCACGGGCGAGTCAGTACGCCCGGGCGAAAACGGCCTTCTCGCTCGCGTCGGAGCCGCACACCACGCAGGCCCCGCCCCCGTCCGGCTGCTCCAACGGGATGCAGCGCACGGTGGCCGTGGTGTC
>CAYUDW010000081.1:0-6026 GCA_964442595.1 uncultured candidatus Brocadiaceae bacterium | reverse complement strand
CGGGCCAGCACGACCTGCTCGTTACGAACGTCTCGCGGCCCGATCTCTATGCGCAGGGGCACGCCCCTCAGCTCCCAATCGTTGAACTTGAAGCCGGGGGTCAATTGCTCGCGGTCGTCGATCTTCACGCGGAACCCGCTCAGGTCGGCCATAACCTTCCCGGCGGCTCCGAGCACCTGTGCCCTCTCCTCTTCGGTCTTCCATATGGGAACGATGACGGCCTGGATGGGCGCCAGGCGCGGGGGCAGGATCAGCCCCTGGTCGTCGCCGTGGACCATGACAATGGCGCCGATGAAACGCGTGCTCAGGCCCCAGCTCGTCGTCCAGCAGAAACGCAGCTCGCCGTCGGCGTCCTGATACGTGATGTCGAATGCGCGGGCGAAGTTCTCGCCCAGGTCGTGCGAGGTGGCCGACTGGAGCGCACGGCCGTCCCCCATTATGGCTTCTATGGTGTAACTGACGGCGGCGCCGGGGAACTTCTCGCTCTCGCTCTTGCGCCCCTTGATGACGGGCACGGCCGCCTCGTTCTCGGCGAAGTCCGCGTAAACGTCCAGCATCTGCCGCGCCTCCGCCTCGGCCTCTTCGCGCGTGGCGTGGGCGGTGTGGCCCTCCTGCCAGAGGAACTCCGTCGTGCGCAGGAACAGCCTGGGCCGCAGCTCCCACCGCACCACGTTGGCCCACTGGTTGATCAGCACCGGCAGGTCGCGGTAGCTCTGGATCCACTTGGAGTACATGTGGCCGATGACCGTCTCGGAGGTCGGGCGGACGATCAGCGGCTCTTCCAGCTCCTTGCCGCCCCCGATGGTGACGACCGCCAGCTCGGGGCTGAATCCCTCGACGTGCTCCGCTTCCTTCTCCAGGAAGCTCCGCGGGATGAAGAGCGGGAAGTAGGCGTTCTCGTGGCCCGTCTCTTTGAAGCGGCGGTCCAGGCCGGCCCGCACGTTCTCCCACAGGGCGTAGCCGTACGGACGGATCACCATGCAGCCGCGCACGGGCGCATAGTCGGCCAGCTCGGCCTGCTGGACGATCTCGTTATACCAGCGGGCGAAATCCTCGGTGCGCTTCGTCAGGCCTTTGGCCAACGCTCCCTCCTCACAATCCGCCTTTCTAGCACTTGCCGTTCCGGTTGCGCCCCAACACCACCTGTGTCATCCCGAGGAGGCCGCTTTGCGCATCGGCCGACGAGGGATCTATCCGCCTTGGCGGGTCATAGACGACTGATCCCTCGTTCTCCGTACGGCGAACTCGGGATGACAGCCAGGGCCGCAGGTCCGTCCGCGCACGTCGGGCCGCGGGCCCGACTCATCCTTCAGACTTCAGCCTTCGCAGTTCACCCGATCCCCAGCCGCGCCTTGATGTCCCTGAGCAGTTCGATGCCGGCCTTGATGTCGGTTATCTGCCGCTCGCCGCTGACCTCACGTTCGATCGTGAGCGGTCCCGTGTAACCGAGTTCGTTCAGGATGGCGACGAACTTCCCGATGTCGACGGCGCCCTGACCCAGCGGCACCTCCAGGCCCCATTCCTTGCCGGGCTGGTCGCTCCAGGTGCCGTCCTTGCAGTGGCAGCTCTTGACGTAGGCGCCCACCTTGCGCAGTGCTTCAAGCGGCTCGCCGCTGCCGTAGAGGATCATGTTGGCCGGGTCGAAGTTCACTCCCAGGTTATCCCGCCCGACGGTCTGAAGCACGTGCAGGAGCGTGTCGGCCGTCTCCTGTCCCGTCTCCAGGTTCATCGTCAGACCGAGCGCTGCGCAGTAATCGGCCACCTCGCCGAGCACGTCCACGACTTCCGCAAACTCGGGAGACCCGTGCTCCTCGCTGACGAAGCCGACGTGCACGCCGATGCCGGGGGCCCCGACCCACGAGGCGAAGTCGGCGATACGCTTGGTTTGTGCAAGCCGTTCGGCGCGCGTGGCCGGTGGGACCAGGCCCACCGTGTCGCGCACGATCGGGATCGACTTATAGCTCTCGCCCGGGTAGCCGCAGAAGACGAGCGTGATCTCGATCCCGGCGTCGGCGAAAGCCTTCTTGATCTCCGCCGCCCGCTCTTCATTCCGGCCGTCCGGCCCGGGAGCATGGATCTGCACGGTGGGCACGCCCAGTCCCAGCACCCGATCGATCGAGGCGCCCAGCCCGGCGCCCACGGACGCAAACACCCCAAGCGGCATCTTGCCTTCGGCCATCGCCATCCCCTTGCCATCAGAGAAGCCTGCCCAACGCAAAGCGAAGCGCCAATCTACGACCAGCCCGACGGCATGTCAAGACAACCGCAGGCCGGGGCGACTCACTCCCGCCGTGGCGGAACTCGGAATGGCCGCCTCGCGTGGCCTTGCGGAGCTGGAAGAGCGCCACTAGAATGCGCGCTCGCGCCCGTTCTTGGCCGGGCATGCCGCAAGATCCAGAAAGAGGAGGCGGTGCCGATGGAGTGCAAGAAGGAAACGAACCTGAAGAGGTGCAACTGCACCTATCCCGGCTGCTCGCACAAGGGCATTTGCTGCGAGTGCCTGCAATACCACCTGTCGCGCGGGGAACTGCCCGGCTGCTGCTTCCCTGACGACGTAGAGAAGACCTACGACAGGAGCTTCAGACGGTTCGCCCAACTCGTCCAGGGCGGACAGGTATAGGCTCGACGACGATGACGAAGCGCGAAGTCGTCAGGACGGTGCTCGAGGGCCGCAGGCCGCCTTACGTGCCGTGGTCCTTCGGCTTCACCGTGGAGGCCGGCCGGAAGCTCGTAGACCATTTCGGCACGCCCGATCTGGATCCCGTGCTTCAGGATCACTTCCTGCATCTGGGCGGCGCGTCCTTCACGGACATGGGCGACGACTGCGTCCGGGACGGCTTCGGTGTGGTCTGGGACAGGAGCATCGACAAGGACATCGGCAACGTGAAGGGCTGCGTGCTGCCCGAGCCGACGCTGGCGGGCTACGAGTTCCCCCATCCGCGCGACCCGCGCTTCCTCGACGGCATTTCGGACGGGATCCGCCAGCACGGCGACCGGTTCCGCGTCTTCAGCATCGGCTTCTCGCTCTACGAGCGGGCCTGGACGCTCCGGGGCATGGCCAACCTGATGATGGACTTCTACGACCACCCGGGCTTCGTGCACGAGTTGCTGAACGCCATCGCGGACCACAACATCGCGCAGGTCGAGGAGGCCCTGAGGTACGACGTCGACGCCGTGCACTTCGGCGACGATTGGGGGCAGCAGCGCGGCCTTCAGATGGGGCCGAGGATCTGGCACGAATTCATCTATCCGGTGCTCGCGCGCATGTACGGCGTGGTGCGCGAGGCCGGCAAGTTCGTCACGATCCATTCGTGCGGCAAGGTGGACGAGCTGTTCGACGACCTGATCGGGATTGGGCTGGACTGCTTCAATCCCTTTCAGCCCGAGGTGATGGACGTGGACGGGCTGATGCGGAAGTACCGCGGACGGCTGGCCTTCCACGGGGGGCTGTCCACCCAGAAGACGCTGCCCTACGGCACGCCGGACGACGTGCGGCGCGAGACTGAGCACCTCTTGGAGCTGGGACGGGACGGAGGCTACATCTTCGCCCCCGCTCATGCCGTCCCGCGCGACGTGCCGCTTCAGAACATGCTCGCCTTCATCGATGTTGTCACGCAGCAGGCGGGCTACACGATGGCCTGACCCATAGCCGTCAGCTTACTTCACGTAGACGTCCAGAGGGACGCTGACGAAGGGCTCCGCGTCGCTCTCCGCCAGTTGCAGGTTAGCCTTCACCACCATTCGCTCCGCGGCGTCGGGGGCCCGAACGCGGAATTCGACATTGCCGGTCTCCCCGCCTTCGATACGAATGTGGCGCGGGCCGGTCAGGTTCTCCGCCCCCTCGGGCAAGATCAGGTCCGCCGTCCCGGCAACAGGACCCGGTGATGCGTTCCTCCAGCCAGCCAAGACGTTGAACTCACTTCCCGTCTCAACTTCAACAGGGACGACCATGCCTCCCGTGGGCAACATATCTTTGGCCAGCAGGACCACCACCGCGGAATCCACGGCGCCGACGTCGACCGTGGCCCGGCCGTCTTGCCGACTGACCGCCAGCGGCATGGGCAGGTGTCGGACGTGTCCGCCTGCCTCAGAAGGCGGGCCAAGCGCCAGCACCTCCCTCACATCCTCAAGCTGATCGACCGGCAGTGAGACCTCCACCCGGGAGACCGGCGAGATCGGCTTGCCCTTGTCGCATAGGACGGTCAGCACGATCAGCCGGTTCCCCTTCGAGTCCTCGAGCAGGCTGACGTCCACGCAGGCGTCCCCCTCGTACGTCACCTGGACGCGAGGCATGGACGGCGCATGGCTCTCGATCAGGGACCGGACCAGCGCCTTCAAGCCGGGCCGGGCCCACGTGCCCCAGCCGTCGCAGTACGGCGTGCTCACGCACGAGGCAACATAGACGGCACGACCGTGGCCGAACCGGTTCACGGTCACGGCCGCTCCCCCGTCGGCGAACCGCCCGATCACGTCAGCACCGGTCGGATCCACGTTTCGGCGAAGGCGCGAGGCGCTCATCTCCCGGCCCGCCGCCTGAATCATCTCAGGTGCGCCTTCGCCCTCGCTCGCCCGGACCCCGAAGACGTCGTCCAGCCCGCAGCCGGGCACGGACTCCAGGGCGCGGCCGTGCCCGTCGACTTCGGCGAACGGGGCGTCGGCGATCAACAGCCCCCCGCCGCGCACGAACTCGCTGAGCCGCTGTGCGAGCGTCGCATCCATCATCACCTGGCACGGGAGCAGGAGCACCTTGTAGCCTTCCGCCACCCCCCGCCGCACCTGCTCGGCAAAGATCACGTCGACCTCATAGCCATTGTCCCTGGCGGCGCCGTACATGCCCATGCCGGCCTTGTCGAGGAAGTAGGGCGGGCCCTCTTTGCCGCAGAAGTAGAGGTAAGAATCCGGGTCGACGAGGACGGCGACCTCAGCCTTGCGCCTGTGGAAGCTGCCCAGACGAAGCATTCGGGAAAGGTGCGTAATGTCCCGCATGGCTCCGACGCACCGGTTGTACTCGCCGCGCGTCAGATCGTTCTCGCCGCGACCCGTCAGCCCCCACAGCAGGACGCCGCGCGCCCCGTGGCCGATGTAGGTCCATATCTCGCTGCGCAGCATGGCGGCGCGCTGTTCCTCCGTCAGGTCGGGCCACTTCTGCGGGCTGTAGACTTCACACTCAAGCACGTGGACGGGCCGGCCCTGCGCCACGCCGGCGGTCATGTCCATGGTGTAGGCGGCAAAGTGACGAGGCACCCACTCGCTCGGATAGATGTCAATGCCCGCGACATCCATGCCCTCGGTGAACAGGAAGTTGTCCGCGCACCGCCAGGGGTGCCACCAGTCAACTGGGCCGGCCATGTTGGTGGTCATGGGCAGGCCGGGCCACGTGCGCCGGGCGAGCGCCATCTCCCACTGGAGGAAGTCGGCGATGAAGTCCACGTTCGCGCGCCGCCAGTCGAGCCAGGCGGCCAGGCTTTGGACGGGCGGCTCCTCGCGCGGCGGCTCGACGGAGTCGAACGAGTCGAATGCAGTGCCCCACGCTCCATTCAGTAGCTCGATCGTCCCGTAGCGCTCCTTCAGCCAGGTGCGGAACTTGTGGATCGCCGGCGCGCTATAGTCGAAGATGCGGTCGGTCAGCCAGTGCAGCCCCGGCTCGTTGTGCAGGTTCAGGCCGATGACGTTGCCAAAGCCCTTGAGCTCGTTCAGGTAGGCCGGGAAGTCCACTTCCATCTGCCGGCGCACCTCTTCGCTGGCGTAGGAATACTGGGGCCAGTTCTTGCCCGAGTAAGAGATCGCCCACGCGTTGCGGTCCTCGACGCCGCTCTCGCCCTTCTGGTCGACGAGCCAGCTATCCCTGAACCGGAAGTAGTCCGCGGAGGGATAGTGGCTGCCGAGCTGGAGCAGCACTTTCACTCCGCCTCTCTCAAGCTCCTCGACGTCCGACTTGTTTCGGGGGGTGGACCATGCGTATCCGCCGCCGGCCACGCGCACGTAGTTGAAGCCTGCCTCGTAGAAGAGCTGCTTGACCTCCGCAT
>CAYUDW010000080.1:5926-15748 GCA_964442595.1 uncultured candidatus Brocadiaceae bacterium | reverse complement strand
TTCTGACAGGAGGGCCCGGTCGCCCGGGCCCCTTCTTCCTTCCGGAGGACGGAGCGATGCAAGACGCTGAGCACCAGGGGGCTGCCGATCTCGTTCGCCATACTTCTCGGTGGGTTAGTGGCGGCACGCGCAGCATATGTGCTCGCACCGAGTAGGGAACCAGCCGCCGATCGAACTCAACAGCAACCGGCGGCAGTGTGGGGGGATCCGGACTCGGGCCATCAGGCCGCGGCTGCGGAGAACGCTGTGCTGGGCGTCACCGCTACGTCTGGTTCTCCCGCCGCCAATGAGGGCAACGTTGCGGGGAAGATGCCAGTGAGGGCTGATTCACCGCGCAAGGAACTTGGTGCCAAATTCCCTTCCGTAGTCAAACAGGGCGTCGATGTTCTCATGAGGGACCTCTGGCATTACGCTGCTGGTCGAGGAGAGGACAAAGCCTCTGCCCTTCCCTGCTAGCCGGAACGACCTCTCCACCGAGTCCCTGACGTCCTCAACTGCCCCATGGGGCAGAGTGGTCACCACGGAGACACAGCCCAAGACCGAGATGGGGCGCCCCGTCCGGTCTCTGAGCTTTACAATCTCATCGTACTTGACACCGTGTTCTTCCTCGAACCCCTGAAGGCCGATCACTCCCAGGTCGAGAATATCGTTGAGGATGGGACCGATGTTGCCGTCGCAATGCCAGATGACGCCAATCCCATTCTCGATAAGCGGCTGCATCGCCCATTTGAGTTCAGGGAAGTAAATGTCCCTCAAGATCTGCGGGGACACGATCGGTCCACGGCCCGTGCAGATGTCCTGGCCGCTGTAGACGAACGGTGCGATGCCGTACTTCTCCCGGGCGTGCACGATCGCCTGATTGAACAGTCGTCCGCGCAGGGCCGTGTGGTGATAGAAGCGTCGCATGGCTTCGGGGTAGTCCAAGATAGCGATGAGGTAGTTCTCGTAGCCCCAGCGGTTGTAGCCGCCCATGAAATCCGCCTGCCCAAACCAATCGATGAAGAGCGTCTCGCCCTTCGTCCTATCGATCCGGGCACGCAAGGTCTCCGCGTAGCGCCGAGCCGCTGCCTCGATATCGTATTCTCTCTCGACCGCCGAGTCGGGCGGTAGGTCGTCCACAGCCCGCAGGATGTCTTCCGGGCCACGAATGCGCTCTGTTCCTCCCGGGAGGTGCTCGTGGGCCATGTGACCACGCTCGATGTTGCGCTGTTCTTCGCCGGGAAAGTACCACTGAGGAACCAGGTTGATCCCACACTGATGCAGGTACTCGAAGAAAACCCCCTCTCGGTCCGACCAGTAGTCGCGCCCCGCCACCTTGCTCATGTACGAAGAGCTGGTCATCCAGCAGGAGTTGATGCATGGACGATCCACCTTCTCCCGCATGAGTGTAGCCAAAGCTATCTCGCTGCCTTTCACTTTGTCCCTCTCCCCGGGGTCAAACGCTTGCATCGGTCACGCCATGAGAATGAGATGCTCTTGGAAGCTGCCAATACAGGCAGGCCAGTCTGTCCTTCGGGGATTGTCGTCACCAGTTCCCTGAGAGGTCCTTCCCGAATACCGAAGATGGACACGCTCGGCGGGCAAGGATAGCGTGGTGGAGCTGGAGAAGCGAGTGGGAGTCGATGACAGGTTGGCGCGGGACAAGGTCTTGAGGGAAGGGGCCTGGCGCAGGCTCAACGGCCAGGAACTGGTCCCGCAGGTCATCCGTGGCGTGCGGTTCGGGGACGGCGCGGAAGTCAGAAGAGAGGCCGCGCGAATGGACAACCCGAAGGCCACGCCCACGAGAATCCCATCAGCAAGATCTGGCAGTATCTCTTCTCCTGACCCTCGTGTGCCCCGGTTATGCGCCACGACCTGCTGTTGTCGCCGCTGATTCCCTCGTGCAATCGATCTCACGGCGTCCGGCGCTGATCGGGGCGCTCTGCCTGGGCAGCTTCACGAACAGCAGCGTGCAGGCGGACAGCCTGTCCGTGGCCTACGTGCGCGGCACGATCAGTGAAAACGGTACTGAGGGGGATACCGACGAGATTCACGCCCGTGAAGGCAGATGCTGCCACAGTGCATCCGGCAGGTGACTGTCCCCCGCCGTCAGTTCGCCAGGCTCTCGTACCTGTAGGCAAGGAGGGACTTGTTCTTCTGCCACCACTCAGTCCATTCCGCGTGCAGGCTTTCGGTTCCCCCCGGCCGAAGGAGCGAGCGCGTTGCCGAAGATGACACCCGGCGGGGGCCAACCGCTGACAGACCCACGTCCCCGGCGTTGACCTTGACCGCCTCCAGGCAGGCCGCCAGGTCGATTGTCTCGCCGCCCTGCGTTATCTCCATGATGTCGATCAGCGCGGGCACCGCCAGGGGGTGACCGTGCTTCACAAGGCCGACCAGTATCGCCTGGGCCTCCACACCGGCGTCGCGCGCCGCGGGAGGGATTCCGACGTAGGTCTGCGCCATTGCCCGGACGATCCGCCCCGGATCATTTCCGACGCTGCGCGGCAGCGCCACGCCTCTCTGCCAGAGCTGCTGCTTCAGCCAGTGCTCGCGCGGCCCCACCGGCGCCCCCTCCAGGACGGCCTGGCACTCCCGAGCAGTCTGACGAACTGCTTGGGCTCGCCGGTCAAACAAATCATTCGTGTAGGGGTGCGTCAGGCCCGTATGCCCCACGTTCATCGCTTCCATCATGCCGATGGGGCTCTGGAAGACGATGTCCGCCGTCGTCACGGCATTGAAGGCGGCAACCAGTCGGCGCTCATCGACCTTCCCGCGACGACCCAGGTCAGTACCTGCTGCGAGCATCTTGGCCATCGCCGACGCAGCGGGGGCGTACCGCAGGCGCCCCAACGCCTCCACACACTGGCGGGGCACTCCCCGGATCTCGCTCCCGTAGGCCCACTCGAGTGCCCGGTAGACCTGCGGACCCGCCCCTCGGCATCCGAGCTTGCCGAGGGCCTCGACAACGTAACCAACGTCGCCGGCGGCCTCGTTACCGTGCTGCCCGACGAACTCCGGAGCCGTCAGCGCCGCCAGGTGCTGGGTGAGGAGCTGTGCCGCGACTACGTCCCTCGATTCACCCAGGTGCCGTATGGCCTCCCAACGCACCCGGCTGCTGCTGTGCCACAGCAGGGGGGCGAGCGCTTCCGAGAGTAGCTTTCCTTCCGTGATCATCTCCACGGCCTGCTGCTCGGCCGGCACGTCGCCGGGCTCCTTGCCCCATCCCTCCAGCCCCTGGAACCGGGCCAGCAGGTCCGCGTCTGCCGCGGCGGCCTCGGGATTCCTCTGAGGAATGCTACTGAGGGCCGCTTCGCGCAGAGCCGGATAGGCCGCGATCTCGTTAACGAGGAGGCCGGCGGAAACCGGGCCGTGACAGACAACAAGGAGCAGGGCTACCACCGCGCCGCCGCGCACGGCGACCCGCCGTGCGTGTGCTCGTTCCAACTGGCCGATCATGGTGTCGCCTCCTGTGGACCTGCGGTTGCCCCGCATTCGCCGCGCTGTGAACAGGAGATGGTCCGGTCCTCCGGCCGCGTGCCGGCGGGCAACCACACTATCCGCTGCAAGCTGGGCCCGCCTGGTCAGAAGCCGCCGGCCCTGCGGGTCGCTCACGAACCCTTTCACCGCCAGTCCAAACGGCTTGGCTGCCATCGCTTTGCCCTCTGCAAGCTGCCGATGCACACCCTCATTGGGGCGTCATTGTTGACCATGCGGAGATTGACTGCAAGCGGCCGGAGCGCAGAGAGCGGCAGGCGCCTGGCGGGCATGGACGGAGATCGGGCTTCTGACTGCGCCGCCCCCCAGAGCTACCATCTGTGTGCCTGCGGGACCGCCGGACGACGCAGGTGTGCGGGCTCAGCGTTGGGAGACGGCATGCCGCGGGGAAGCCGCACATTCCGGACCTTCGTGAGCTCGACCTTCAGTGACCTGGTGGCTGAGCGGAATGCTCTGCACGAGCACGTGTGGCCGAAGCTGCGGGAGCTCTGCATGAGCCACGGCTGGCACTTCTGGTCTTTGAGCGGGCGAGCGGCATGCTGCTGGGGGTGCGTCTGCGAGGCGGCAGGGGATGGGTCAGCTCTTCAGGGCTATCTCGCGACGGCGCTCTCTCTTGCGCTCCTGGGCGCTCAGGACGTCCTTGCACAAGCGGATGGACTTCGGCGTGACCTCGACGAGTTCATCCTCGGCGATCCACTCCAGTGCCTGGTCGAGGGTCATTCTGCGCGGCACTTCCAGGACGGCCGCCTGGTCCTTGGTGGAGGAGCGGTGGTTGGTCAGCGCCTTGCGTTTGGCGGGGTTGCAGGTCATGTCTTGCGGGCGGGAGTTCTCTCCGACGATCTGGCCGGCATAGACCCGCTCCCCAGGCGAGACGAACAGGACGGCGCGCTCCTGGAGACCCTTCAACTGGTGGGCCGTGGCCGGGCCGGTCGCCAGGCTGATGAGGGAGCCGCGCGTGCGGGAGGGGATCTCGCCCCTCCAGGCCCCGTAGCCAATGAAGCGGCTGGTCAAGATGCCGAGCCCGCGCGTGTCCGTCAGAAACTCGCTGCGGTAGCCGATCAGCCCCCTGGTCGGGATCTCGAACTCCATGCGCACAAGCCCCGTGTCGGGGCACTCCATGTGCTTCAGCGCGCCCTTGCGGCGCGCCAGCTTCACGATGATGACGCCCTGGAACTCCGCTGGCACGTCGGCCACGAGTTGCTCGATCGGCTCCTGCGTTCTGCCGGCTTCGTCCGTGTGCGTGATCACCTCCGGGCGCGATACGCACAGCTCCAGCCCCTCGCGGCGCATCTCCTCGATCAGGATGCCCAGGTGCAGCTCGCCGCGTCCGGACACCTTCAGTCCGTCCCGGCGCCCGACGTCCTCGACGCGCAGAGCCACGTTGGTGCGCATCTCGCGCTCCAGCCGGTCGCGTATCTGGCGCATCATCATGACGGTGCCCTCCTCGCCGGCGAAGGGGCTGGTGTTGACGAGGAAGAACATGGAGACGGTCGGCTCCTCGATCTCCAGCGGCTTGAGGGCCGGCGCCTCCATCTCAGGCGCCGAGAAGGTGTCCCCGATGCCGATCTGCTCGGGGCCCGCCATCCAGACGATGTCACCGGCGCCGACTTCATCGGCAGGCACGCGCTCCAGGCCGCGCGTCACCCACAGTTCCAGGGCCCGCTCGGGCGCGGAGGAGACCACGTCCCAGCCCGCGTCACGGCGGCCCGGACAGCGCCACCGGGTGGTGGTGCGGACCAGTTCGTCGCCTCTCTTCAGACTGCCCGACAGCACGCGCCCGCAGCCTATCTGCCCCAGGTAGTCGCTCCAGGCCAGGGCGCTCACCTGCATGCGGAACGGCACGTCCGGGGCTACGTGTGGCGAGGGGACGTGCTCGATGATCGTCTCAAACAGGGCGTCCACGCCCTGGCGCGGCTCGCCGTTCAGGTGGCGAACTGCCCAGCCCTCCAGGGCGGAGGCGTAGAGGACGGGGAAGTCGGCCTGACGGTCGTCCGCGCCAAGCTCAAAGAACAGGTCGAAGGTCTTCTCCAGGGCGGCCTCCGGCCGGGCGTTGGCCTGGTCCACCTTGTTGATGACGACGATGGGATGCAGGCCCAGCCGCAGGGCGCACATGAGCACGTAGCGTGTCTGGGGCATCGGCCCCTCGCCGGCATCCACCACCAGCAAGGCCGAGTCCACCATGGACATGACGCGCTCGACCTCGCCGGAGAAGTCGGCGTGGCCGGGTGTGTCGACGATGTTGATGAGGTGGTCGTCCCAGGTGACGGTGCAGTGCTTGGCGCGGATGGTGATGCCCCGCTCGCGCTCCAGCTCATAGTTGTCCATCACGCGCTCGGCCACCTGCTGGTTGTCGCGGAAGACGTGCGCGGCCCGGAAGATCGCGTCAATCAGCGTCGTCTTGCCGTGGTCTATGTGCGCGATGATCGCCAGGTTGCGTATTCTGTCCACGTTGGCCATGCCAGGAGTCCTGCTCGTGAGGAAGGCGCACAATCCCCTCCGGTGCCTTTGGCGGCGGGACGCCTCCACGCGACTGGGGGGCGCCGGTTCCCGATCGGGCGAGAGGGTGAGACATCAGCTTATGATAGACGAAGGCGGGGGCCGCTGCAACTGCCGGGGAGTGGTACTCAGCAGTTGATGGTCGTCGGTCCCCCTTCGTCCTTCCCTACGCTCCCCAACAGTAATCCGGGCAGGGCCCCGAGTGCGTCGGCGACGCCGAGGAGGCCGGAGTATGCGCGCCTGCGGCGTCGCGACTCGTTCGCCCACTGCGTGCGCGAGCCGAGTTCGGTGTGTACGTTCTTGCCACGGCGAGCAAGCATGGTGAGGTCTAGCGAGGAATGGCGCAAAGCCGCCTGAGCCGTTAGGGGGCACGCGGTTCTTGCTGAAATAGGTGCCGAGGATCTGCACGACCACGTCCAGGTCCGGCGTCCAACACGTCACAGCACGTTGATCTCGTCGTCCTGGGGGGCAGGGCGGGCGTAGATCATCGTCGTGTTGACGCTCCTGTGGCCCAGCTACTGGTCGATCTCGCAGGCCCCATGCGGCCGATCGTGATCTGACAGGAGCCAGAGAACGCCCTGCTGCTACAGCGCTGTCGGATGCCCGGGGTCGCTCTGGTTCAGTCTGACGATCTCGAGACTCGCCTGCCTGGCTGGAGGTGGCAGAAACGGCCACGCTCGGATGACGACCTCGCATCCCGGGGCGGGGCGCTCCGGGATTACGGCCTTTCGTATCGATGGCCTTCGGGCGCGCTGCTGGTTTCGTGTTCGCCTCCCGCACGACTTCCCCCAGACCTCCCGCCAGTGCAGATACATCCGCATCATTTGCTCGAACGTACAGGTTCCACGTAGTAGCCGGATCCGCATGTCCTTGCTCATGCACCGCCCCTTCTGCTCTTGTCGGGCATGATCTCCGGTGGCATCAGGTGGAATTCGACCTGGTAGAGCCGAAGGGCGACGTTCTGGAGGGTGCTCAGGGCGTAACGGAGGGCGGCATCCGCCTCGTGGCAGATGATCAGCCCATGCACCTCTTCGCCATCCTCAGCCAGGTTGCGCTTGACCCATCCCATGTAACGCAAGAGTTGCCCGACGGTCTGGTCGCTCGTTTGGTTGCGCTTCAACTCGATAATGAGCCAGTGCGGCTCACTGTGGTGTTTCGCCAGAAGGTCGATGCGGCCGACATCGCATGGATACTCGTACCCGGGGTCCTCATCACCGGCTTCCCCGTAGAGTGCCCATTCCTGACCGAGTTCGGTACGTTCCCAGTTGTCCCGAAGAAACTCGTGAAGATGGCGTTCCAAGCCGAATCTTTGCTTGTGTTCCTCTTCGTCTGGCAAAAGAACCGCCTCAATGTCGTCTGCCTCGACAGCGTCAACGGCGCCAGCTTCCAACTGATCGAGGTGCCACCACAGGTAGTCCAGAGTCCACAGGTCGATGGCTAGTGCGTCGCGTAGCTGGAGAAGAACCTGATTGACCTTCTCATAGCGGTTGCCGAAAGACTCGCCCCGATCGAAATCCGGCCAAATCCCGAGGCGCTTCATATTGGCCTCGGAACGGTTGTTCCACACACCATACCGATCGGGATGAGCCACCAGCAAGATGGCAGAGGCGATGTTCTTGCCCATGCCAGAGACCACAGCCGTAGCTCTATCCAGGCGGTCAGCCAACGACAGCGTCTCATCCACCAGCAATGCTAGGGACTTTCGGAGGGCAGGCATGTCCGAACACATGCGGGAGCCCGAACGGTGCAGCCCGGACCAGTGATGGTTGTTCTTGTCGAGCAGGAAAGGCCGGAACTCATCTTCCGTGATTCCAGAAACGTGGTCGGGTGAGAACACAGGCTGAAAGCGGGCAAGGACGCCGTCTGTCAGCTCGACGCATTTCCTGTAGTTCCAGGTCTTCTTCCAGTCCGCGATAGCTTCACGGAGCTGCCCGATGACATCGGCGGGTACAGTTCCAGCCATCATCATTCCTCATTCTGTGACTTGCGCCAGCAGGTACTCCGACAGCTCCTCGATAGGCAGCACCGAGTCGGACCCCCTAGAACCCCGCCTATATTCTAGCCACAGCCGACCAGTCGTGCAATTGGCGATACTCCGAGAGCGCCCTTCCCTCCTACTGATGCCCAGCCGGCCCAAGTCCTTCTCTTTCCGTGCCTTACCAGGCACAACTATCCGGGGCGGACCTTCCTGCCGACGGGTGCGAGGTGTCTAGGTCCGAGACGGTCCCGCTGTCTGTCCTCATTGACATGCACGACCACGTCCAGGTCCGGCGTCCAACACGTCACAGCACGTTGATCTCGTCGTCCTGGGGGGCAGGGCGGGCGTAGATCATCGTCGTGTTGACGCTCTTGTGGCCGAGCCACTGGGGGACCTTGTGTATTCCCGTCGGCGGGTCGCCGAGGCCGGATGGCGCGCCGGGAGATCACGGCGGTCGACAGCACTTGGGGGAGGCCTGATGACGAGCGAGGCAGAGCCCGCTCCTGCAAAGCTTGCTTGATTCGGGCGCCGGGCTGTCGGACCATAGACATGCTGCAGGGCGAGCTGTTCCACCGGCACAGCTTCGCCATCGCACATGTCAGCAATGACGGTTCACGTGTTGCGCAGTTGGGACGGCATGCCCGTCAGCCACTTCAAAGGAGCTATTGCCCATGAGCCCACGCAAGGACGGCCCACGCCCGACAGTGATTGGCACTTGCACCTACCGTCAGCTTGGGGCAGCCGACGAGGACCAGCTCATCGCCCAGAGCCTGGCGCTGATAGAGCGCATGGCCGAGCGGGCCAAGGAGCAGGGCTGGGACCTGGACCTGGCCATCCTGCCCGAGTGCACCTTTCAGTTCCTCGATGAGCGCGTCGAGGAGATAGCCGAGACGCTGGACGGCCCGTTTGTCAGTGCGATCGCCGGCAAGGCCCGCCAGCTCGGCGCCTACGCCACCGCGCCCGTGCAACTGCGGCGCGAGGGCCGCGTCTACAACTCCGTCGTCTTGCTCGACCGAGCGGGCGAGCCGGTCGGCGTCTACGACAAGGTCTTCCCCGTAATGATGACCGACGGATCCCTGGAGCACGGCATCACGCCCGGCCGCCAGTTCCCCGTCTTCGAGCTCGACTTCGGACGCGTCGGCGTCCAGATATGCTGGGACGTCGGCTTCGAGGAGGGATGGCAGGCACTGGCCGATCAGGACGCCGAGCTCGTGGTTTTCTGCACGAATCCCGCCGTGCCCACGGCGACACGCGGACGCGCCTGGCGGCACGGCTACTACATCGCCGCCTCCACGACCCACCCCCCCGGGCTCATCGTCGACCCGGTCGGGCGCGTCCTGGCCGTCACCTCCGATGACAAGCAAGTGCTGGTCGAGCGTATCGACCTCGACTACAGGGTTCTCCACTCGAACTGCCTCTGGGAGTGGCCGGAGTCGCGGCGCAAGGAGTACGAGGGCCGCGTCAACGTGCAGTGGGACGTCGACGGACACGAGTACCTGGTGACCTCCAACGACCCCGAATTGCCCGTGCGGCGCTTCCTGGAGGTCGAGGGTCTGCTGACCGGTCGCCAGCGGAACGGCCGGAACATCGAGCTCCAACTCGCGGCCCGCGGCGGCCCCCCGGACATGCCGAACCCGGTCGAGCGGGAATAGGTCCGGAGGCCTGTCGGCCGCACACTGGCCGGGCGCCGGAGCGGGGACGTGCCAAGACCCAACTCGAATGTCCGCTACCGCAGCGGCGGGTGGTAACCTATAATGGATTAGCTGGACGGCTCTTGTTCTCTGCGCAGGTCGGAAGGAACGATCAAAGATGGCACTACGGATCATCATTGCTGTCGTGTTGGGCGGCGGAATCGGGCTGCTGGTTGGCCT
>CAYUDW010000080.1:0-5826 GCA_964442595.1 uncultured candidatus Brocadiaceae bacterium | reverse complement strand
ACCCTCAGGTAGTTCTCCCCCCAGAACTTCCGGACATCGGCTTCTGAGTGCCCGCGCCCCAGTAGTCCCTCCGTGATCTTCGGCAGCTCAGCAGGACTGCCCATCATGGTCATGTACCCGTCGGAACCCCAGCCGACGTGATCTGGGCCGACGAGGCCGATCACGTGGTCAACATGGTCCAGCCAACGCTGGAAGCGGGGGTCGTCGACGGACCAGCTCGTCTGGTCGCGGTAGTCAGGGCCCGGGCCGATGAAGACGCACATAGGGCCGATGACGCCGCCCTTGGCGGCCAACGCCTTGATCTGGTCGTCGGTCAGGTTGCGGGGGTGGCTGCATACGGAGCGGCTGTTCGAGTGGGAGCAAATGACCGGTGCGTCGGAGACTTCGAGCACGTCCCAGAAGCCCTCGTCGTTCGTGTGAGACAGGTCGATGATCATGCCCAGACGGTTCAGCTCCCTGACCACGGCCTCGCCAAAGGGCGTGAGGCCGCCCTTCGTTCGCGCCTGGAGCCAACTGTCCGCACACAGGTTACGGCTGAACCGGGCCATGAGCATCTGTCGGTAGCCGAGCCGATAGAGGATGCTCAGCATCTCCAGCGAATCGCCGATCAACTGCACGCAGTTGCAGTCGAGCACCACCCCCACCTTGCCGTCACGATGCGCGCGGACGATGTCTTCCGCTCCGGTCACGAGGATCAAGTCGTCGATCGCGTCGACCTCGCGCATGAGGATCTCGTACAGGATGAGCGCGTTGACCATGCCGTGGCGGTTGGGGTACTGGAGCGTGTAGTGGTCGTACGGATCTGGTGGATAAGTGAACTGGCCCCAGTCCTCGGGCCACTCGCCCTCTCGACCGAACTGGCGGGCGACATCGAGCGTAAGCTGGTATTCGTTCGAGAAGTGGCTCGACTGCGCGGCGCAGTCGAGCATGCTCTGACCGAAGACGTTCAGCCCCCCTTCCTTGATCGCGGGGAGGTCGAACCGCCCTGCGCCTGGCTTGATCCCGATCTCTTCGCCGGTCTTGGCAAACCACCCGGGCTCCTGGCGTACGCCGCCAGCCCTGAGGGCTCTGAGGCCCCAGAAGAAGCTGGTCGTGTACATGTCGACAACCAGGGCTTCCCTGGTCAGTGCAATCGCTTCGTCTCGGACGCCAGGTAGTCGGTCAGTCATGATTCGTTCTCCGTGGGCTCAGAGTGCGTGAATGCGGGCTGCCGCCTGCCCTGTGCACCATCTACCACCCGATCCCATCGGGCATGCCACCGAGCAGTCCTCGGCGATGGCTTTCCCAATCGTGCAGAGCGAACGGCAGCCCGTGGTCCTCGACCCACAGGCAGCGCCGCGTCGTTCGGACGCCTACGACGAGATCGCCGCCTTGCTGTGCGCAGGAGCTCCGCAGGTTTGCCCGCACTTGATTCAAACACTCAGAAGGGGGCTTGTCACAGCACCGTCTCGTGCCCCCCGGTAACGCGTCAAGATCACTGTAATCCGAGTACCGCGGCGGGTCAAGTAGCAGCCGTTGGGGGGGCTGTCGTGGGACCTATCTCCAGAACGGCCACCTGTCCTTGCAGATCCAATGATCTTCCATTAACATCGCCCGGCCGGCACGGGGCGGCATGGGGTGCATGGTGGTGGTGCTGCCGGCGGTACCCGAAGACAGGGAGGAGAAGGGCCGTGAGACAGAGGGTACGGGAGACCATCAGGTTCCTCAAGTCAGGCATCTGGCGGATCCATTCGCGTAATCTCCCGCGCTCGAAGTCCTTGCTGATCAGACACTTGAGGGTGGTGTTACTGGCCCTCCGCGGATTCAGCGCTGACAAGTGTAGCCTGAGGGCTTCGGCACTGACCTTCTATTCCATCCTGGCAATCGTGCCTGCACTTGCGATGGCGTTCGGCATAGCGAAGGGCTTCGGCGTCGAGAAGGTCTTTGAGGAACGAGTCATGGCGCTGTTCTCGGCCCACGAGGACATCGCGGCCAAGATCTTGGAGTTCTCCAGTTCCCTGCTTGAGAATACAAGGGGCGGAGTGATGGCAGGGGTCGGGATCGTCGTCCTCCTGTGGACCGTGCTCAAGGTGTTGGGCCACGTCGAGCGTTCCTTCAACGAGATATGGGGGATCAAGCGACCGAGGACGCTGGGGCGGAAGTTCACGGATTACCTGTCGATGGTGCTGATCTGCCCGATCCTGCTGGTCGTATCAGGTAGCGCCACCGTTCTCGTCACAGGCCAGGTACAGGCAGTCGTGGACCGCGTCTCGCTGCTCGGCTTCCTCGGGCCGCTCATCATGGCGGTCCTTCGCCTTCTGCCCTACTGCATAGGGTGGGGCCTTTTCGCTTTCGTCTACGTTTTCATGCCCAACACGAAAGTCAACTTGTCGTCTGCCCTTCTTGCCGGTGTGGTCGCTGGCACCCTGTACCAGTTCGTCCAGTGGGTCTACATTTCCTTCCAGATCGGTGTAACCCGCTACAGCGCCATTTACGGCAGCTTCGCCGTTCTGCCGCTTTTTCTGATCTGGCTGCAGGCGACGTGGCTTGTCGTGCTGTTCGGAGCGGAGCTCGCCTTCGCTCACCAGAATGTGGAGACTTACGAATTCGAGCCCGATTGTCTGCAGGCGAGCCGTTCCCTCAGGAAGCTGCTGGCCCTCCGGATAGCCCAGATGGCGGTCAGAAACTTCGCAGAAGGCAGGAAGCCGGCAACGGCGGCTGAGATTATCCACGAGTTGGGCATACCTACCCGCCTGGCAAACGATGTGCTGTACGAGCTCGTGGGTGCCCGTATTCTTACGGAGACCAGCGGGGATGGCGACAGGGAAGTGGCCTACCAGCCGGCGAGGGCGATCGATACTCTCACCGTATCGTTCGTGCTGGGGGCGCTCGAGGACAGGGGCACCGAAGAGATCCCATTCACGGACGCGGCGGAACTGCATCGCCTTTCGGAATGCCTGCGCGAGCTGCGAGAGGCAATCAAGCGTTCTTCAGGCAACCTGCCTTTGAGAAGCATCTAGCCGCCGCCCGGCGCCTCCGTGGCCCGGGGGGCCCGGCGACGCTGCGCAGTTCTGTGCGTTCCATCATCCACATCTTGCCAGGACGCAGCACGCAGGCGCGATGGACCTTCCGCATCACCTTCGCCGCCCCCGCCACATCGACGAGGCCGGGGCCGCCACGCCGCTTGTGGTGCGGTCAGGTGGTAAGTACCGCATGGATGCGACCTGGAGGGCCGAGGCGGCCGCTCGTGAGGGCATGGCGGAAGGCGCGCATCTCCACGTCAGGGCTTCCGACCCCCTTCGCTGCGGGTCCAAAATGTGCATTCAGGTCTTGACAAGGGACGGTAAGAGTGCTAGTGTCATTGTAGGATATGGGCGGGGGTTAAGAGGGTGCTGTCTACCTGGCGGAATATTCGCGAGTTCGCAGGGGTTCTGCTTCGCTAGCCTGGAGGGGGTGAGTCCGATGGTAAGTGTACGCAGGGGATGGGCAGTTGTCAGTATGTTGGCGCTCGTTGGGGGGATGCTGTCCGGCTGTGCCAGCTGGCGGCGCGAAGGCGTTTCTCCAGAGGTAGTTGACACACTCAAGGCCGACTTGGCAAGGACAGAGCGGCGGGTGGCTGCGCTGGGTGCCGAGCTCAGCGCGCTGAAGCGGGCCCCAGGGCCGGCGCCGGCAGCATCCGTTGCCGGCGGGATGCTTGTCATGGACCGGAGCAATCCTTCCGATGTTCTGGCGGGTAAGGAGTTCAGCTACGACATCAAAGTGACCAACAGGGGGCCCAACCGGCTGGCTGACGTCGGTATCATGGAGCACCTGCCAGACGGGTTTACGGTCATCGGCACTGAGCCGCGTGCTGTTAGTGTCGCGAAAGGGGTGGCCACTTGGGCACTGGGCACGCTCGGAGCGCGCGAGTCTAAGGTGATCAAGGTCACGGGAATGGTTGAAAAGCCGGGGACCAGACGGCACTGCGCTGTCGCCACCTACAGGGAGCCGGCATGTGTTGACATTGCGGCCATCCAGCCGGCCCTGAAACTCATGAAGACGGCGCCAGCTAATGCGCTGCTCTGCGACCCGATTCCGTACAAAGTGGTCGTCTCCAACGTGGGCACCGGCACAGCTCGTGAGGTGCGAGTCCAGGAAGAACTGCCCCCCGACATGAAGACTGCTGACGGGAGGTCATCGGTGATGATGGACGCCGGGGACCTGGAGGAAGGGCAGTCCCGTTCTTTCGAGTTCCAGGTCAAGGCCGCGCGCACTGGCGAGTTCACCAACACGGCCTTGGCCATGTCTGCCGGGGGTCTGAGAGCTGCGGCCGCTGCAAAGACGATGGTCCGCAGGCCATCGCTTGCTTTGGTCAAGAGCGGGCCAGAGCTTAGGTACGTGGGCACGAGTATCACCTACGAGCTGACCGTGACCAACAATGGCGACTGGGTAGCCAAGGACACGGTGCTCGAGGATCCCGTGCCCGCGAACACGTCGTTCGTGAGCGCCACAGCAGGCGGACAAATGAGGAGGGGCAAGGTAACCTGGAACGTCGGCGATCTGGAGCCGGGCGCATCGCGTACAATGAGCGTGAACCTGAAAGCTGAGAAGATCGGCACGGCCGTCCAGCGCGCCACGGCGAATGCCTACTGCGCGGTGGCGGCCGTTGCCAGTGCGGAGACTGCCATTAGGGGTATTTCGGCGATCTTGTTGGAGGTTATCGACGTTGAAGACCCAATCGCGGTCGGCAGCACGGAGACCTACGTGATCAAAGTGACCAACCAGGGCTCTGCGGCGGGCACGAACATCAGCATAAGCTGCACGCTGGAAGAGGAAATGGAGTATGTGTCCAGCACGGGTCCCACGGAGGCTACTGCGCGGCAGAATGTCATAACGTTCCGGCCGCTGCCAACCTTAGGGCCGAAGGAGGAGGCCAGCTGGCGCGTCACAGCGCGGGCTCTCGGAGCCGGCGACGTGCGCTTCCAGGTCACGATGACCAGCGATCAGCTTGAGCGACCAGTTTCCGAGACTGAGGCTACTAATCTGTACGAGTAGAATGACTGGGCTACTCGCTTGCGCCGGGTCGGCCGGGACGCTCCGGTCGGCCCGGCTTGGGTGTACGGGGCCTCCGGATCGCCGCATCATGCAAGTGAATAGGTTAGGCATGGGCCGGGAGAGGATGGCGCACGAGGCTGACGTTGATTGCAGAGGAAACGCCCTCGAAGCCATTACACCACGCGGGTTGCGGGCCAAACGGCGAGAGATCTTCGAGGGAAGGACGCGCAACGAGAGACGCAGATACCCGATCCAGGTGCTGCGCTGGTGGGGTTTCAACCTCGAGATTCCCGGTTCAGATACGACTCGTGCTCGTCCTCGTCGTCGTTCGAAACCGCGGCCAGGCCGCAGATAAGGGAGACGAGAACGAATGAGCCACTGCGCCAACACTTCAATCGTGAAGCCCTACTTGTCGAAACGAAGCCGGCAAGGATGCCGGCGCTACAAGCGCGGTGAATGTGTCCGCAGCCCGTAGCGCCGCCTTCCAGGCGGCTTGTTTGCCTTCGACGTCAAGGTTACCGGTCCACCTGTCGCTCGTCCTCGTCGTCGTTCGAAACCGCCCCCAGGCCGCAGACAAGGGAGACGAGAACGAATGAGCCGCCGCCCCCGCATTTCAATCTTGAAGGCCCACTAGCCCATTCAGGCCGAGCCCGATGTCTCTGAGCACGCTACGCGCGCGCCAGTCGGGTGTACACCAGTCCAATCCCATCGCCCGGGACGCCCGTCAGGCGGCGGTGTATTCCTCCTGCTTCGCGCTCATGCACTGGGCGATTTCGAGCGACTGCCGCGCGCTCCGCAGGTCGCCAGCCGGCC
>CAYUDW010000079.1:13972-15757 GCA_964442595.1 uncultured candidatus Brocadiaceae bacterium | reverse complement strand
CTCAGCCACCCCTCCTGTCAACGTAAGATGCAATTGGCGAAGGGAATGTGGCTCCGCAGTCGATCCGGTCCTGCCCACTCGCCACCGACTGCTGAACGGGTACCTATCCCACTCGGAAACCACCGAGATGGCAACGACCTGCGCGCGTCTCACCACGCCGGCGATTGAGTCCGTTAAAGGTAGTGCTGCGGCGGCACAGCCCCCGGCCACATGTATGACGCCCCTTCCAGGGGCTCAGCGACACAGCCCAGGCCTATTGACTTTGCTCATACAGGACTCAATGGTGCCGTAAGTTCGGCGCTGCTCTCCCCAACCGGCGCCAAGCCACTGATCTATACAGACCAGCACTGATTCAAGGCCGTTCCGCACCACCGAATGGCGTCGGCCCTTCTGCCAGCGGACACGGATGGACACAGCATGCATGCGACGCCAAGGGACAAAGACGGATACGACCAACGGAAGTGAGCCACTGATTTACACAGATTGGCACTGATCGAGGCTACGGTCTTACCCGTGAAAGCGTGCATCCTTCACCTGTGTCAATAAGTGAGGATCAGTGGCCAATGCCGCACGTTCGGCGCTGCAGCCGGTCGAAGCCAGCAGGGGGTTCTGTTAGGGGCTCCAAGGAGGTCGAGGGCCGTGGTCCGCTCTCCCTCTGGCCGTCCTCGCTGCGCTGCCCAAGCACGACCTTTGAGTGCGGCGCCCGCCCTACCCGGCGAACTGCGGCAACCACCGGGCCTGGGCAACGAGCATCTCCTCCATCATCGGCTGGACCTGTACGAGCGAGTCCACCAGCGGGTCGCTCATCAAGGCGTAGAGCAGCATCTGCTTGTCTCCCATGAGGGCTGCGTCCACGGCCAGACCGCGACTGCGGGCCAGCATCTCCGTCATCGGCAGCACCGCGGCGGGCAGGTCACCCACGGCCAGCGGCAGCGCGCCGCACGCGCCGACCAGAGCCGGGGACTCGACGATCTCCCCCCGCGGCAGGTTGGTGATCTGCCCGGCGTTGGGAAGGTTCACCGCAAAGACCTTGCGCCTGTCGGTAGCAATGGAGACAGCCACGTCCACGGCCAGGTCGCTCACCGAGCCAACGTAGTGGTGCATTCCCGGAATGGACATGTCGAACTCGGGAGCTTCCGCCTTCGCCAGCTCCTCGTAGTGTTTCCAGGCGGTCGCATGACTCGTGGCCGGGTCGCTCAGGCCCCAGTGCTTCACCTCTTTCTGCCGTGCCACCATCTCGCGGCGGTAGAAGTAGTCGGCCATGTGGCCGCCCGGGATGGGGATGATCCCGTACGTGGCCGCTATGTCCACGGTGCGCTTCCAGCCCCAGCCGGATGAGCTCGTATCCGACTCGACCAGCGCCTGAAGCAGTGCCGGCGCCACGTCCCTGCGGCCCAGGTAGGCGTGGAGGAGCCACGTGTAGTGATTGACGCCGGCCGTGATGGGCACGACGTCTTCGGCGGGAAGGCCCAGGAACTGCTCCACGAGCCGGGCGACCGCCAGGAAGCCGCTGCACAGCGACAGTTCCGGGATGGAGCTGGTGCGCCGCACGGCGTCCGTGACGAAACCCGTGGGGTTTGCGTAGTTGATCAGGAACGCGCCCGGGCAGAGGCGCTCCATGCGCTGCGCAATGTCCATCACGACGGGGATCGTCCGAAGGGCGAAGAATATGCCGCCCGGGCCTGAGGTCTCGTCGCCGTAGATCTCGTACCTGGCGGGGATGGACACGTCGAGGTTCAAGGCTTCGTAGCCGCCGATGCGGAAGCAGGTGATCACGAAATCCGC
>CAYUDW010000079.1:9374-13872 GCA_964442595.1 uncultured candidatus Brocadiaceae bacterium | reverse complement strand
TCGTCGCCCGGCCGTCGGCTTCGCGGCACAGGCGATCGTATCACGTGACTGCCGGCGCTGCGCCGGCCGACTATGCCTCGATGGGGTAGCGGCGGCACGCGCGCCACTCGTCTATGAACGCCCTCACATTCTGCCAGACGGACTCGGAGTCCGCCGTGATGTTGTCCACGGGGGACAGTATAAGGCCGCCGCCCGGGGCGAGCTGGCCGACGGCGGCCCTCACGGCAGCGCGCACCTGTTCGGGTGCGCCGGTTTCCACGGTCACGAAGCCGTTGACGCCTCCCCACAGGCAGACGCGGCCCCCCAGCTTCTCCTTGGTCAGGGCGAAGTCCGCGCGGGGGTCCTCCACCGGGTCAACGCCGATCAGCGCGTCCATGCCGGATTCCAGGTACATGTCCAGAAGCGGCGTGTAGGAGGCCGTGGTGATCAGCCCCAGCTTCGCCCCGGCCTGGTGGGCCTGCTCCACGTCTTCCTTGAGCAGTGGCAGGATGAGCTCCCGGTAGACGGAAGGAGACAGGAAATCCGCCGTCTCGTACCAGGCGCGCCGGATGAGCAGGTCGACCCCCTCCGTCAACACCACCTCCATGCGGCGCCTGTTCCATTCGTGCAGGATGGCCAGCAGGTCGCGGAGGAAGGGCCGGTCCGCCATGCCCATCAGCATCAGCTCCTGGATGCCGCACAGCCAGCACGCGGCATCGAACAGCACACCCCATTCGCCCACCACAAGCAGGTCGCGCTCAGCGGCGAAGGCCCTGGCGATGCGCGCGCCTTCCCGGAAGCCGGCCACGTCGTCATCCGTCGGCGGGGTAAGCAGGTATCGCAAGGCGGGCAGGTCGTCAGGGCACGTGACAAGGTGCTTGCGCGCGCGCGGCACCACGAAGTCGTCGAAGAGCGGGACGCTGTTCCCGTGGGGCCAATCGTCCGTCTCATTGACTGCCGTGTTGAGCGTGCCCGCGGGCGTAACATATTCCCTGTGGATGACCGGATAGCGCGAGTCGGCCGGATCTTCGCGCCAGTTCTTCACCTCGACGCGGGGATCGAACCGCACGGGCAGGCCGTACAGGTCATGGTGCTCCGATTGCGTGCGCTTGCCCCGGGGCGACCGCATGGGTAGCTGCACGTACGGGTCCAGACCCATCTCGATCTGCCTCTCCACGAACTCGGCCTGATCGGCGCACCGCTTCCTGAGGGCAGCGAACAACATGAAGGAGCACGGGACGTAGTCGGGCTCCTCGGCGCTGAGGGCGACCAACATGCGGTCACGTGACGAGAGCTTGCTTGCCATGACGTTGTGCGTTCCTCTCTCAAAGGGCGAACGGTAGAGTAGCCGGCGGGACGCCCGCTGGCAAGTGGGCGCGGGCGGAAGCCTTCGTGCGCTGTCACCTGCCGGCTCATTCGGCGTCCAACAGCCGCTGCTCGTCCCAGACCCACGCCTCGCTGACGAAGCCCGGGTTGCGGGCGCGAATGCAGTATCCCGTTGCTGGTGGCCCCAGGGCGGCGGCTGCGCGTTGACATGAGCCGTCTTCGGCGGTATAGGTCGCATTCCCCCACGTCCGATCCCGAAGGAGGCCGAGGATGGCTGAAACGCTCGAAGTGAAACTCACCGGCATGGACGGCGAGCCCATGCCGGAGGAATCCTTGAAGTCATTGTATGCGAGTGACTTGCACTTCGAACCGCTGCGGCGGCGGAGCGAAATTGCCCGGGACGGCACGGTGGAGATTGAGATCCCGGCCGGGCCGGCCGCGCTCTACGCGTGGATTCCCGTGCCCGATTTCGGCGAGCTGTGGGTGGGCGCCGACAACTGCGGCGACGGTTACAAGACAGGGGCCGGACCCCTTGACTTCGTCCGGGAGGCCGCAACAAGCCGGTTGGCCGAGGTGCGCCGGTTCATGGAAGGAGCGCAGACTGCCTGGTCCGTGGACTGCCGGGCGCACGTTGACGCGGCGGCCGAGTGCCTGGCCGAAGCGGGCGACGCTTCGGATGCCCGCGCGGCCACGCTGCGGCTCCTTTCGCTTTCGCACGGGCTCTGGGCCGGAGAGCTGGCGGTGGTCGAGCACGCCCGTGCGCAGATCGCGGCTCGGCCCAGGCGGGACGAGTTCCTCTTCGGCACCACCGCTTTCGGCAGAAGAAAGCCGGCGGAGGCCGTTCAGCGTCGGTTCACCGAGATCCTCAATTTCGGCACACTGCCCTTCTATCTGAAGGCGCTGGAGCCCGAGGAAGGCAAACCGGACTACAGCCGCGTTGACGAGATGCTGGCCTGGTGCGAAGGCGAAGGCATCAAGACGAAGGGGCACCCCCTCTGGTGGGGGCATCAGGCCGGCATACCTCCCTGGCTGGAGGGGGCCGACTGGCCGACTGTCCAGCGCCAGTGCCGCCGAGTCGTCCATCGCAGCGTGGAGCGATATCGCGACCGGATCGGGATATGGGATGCCATCAATGAGGCCCACGACTGGGCCAACGGCCTGGGCCTGACCCAGGAGCAGGAGGTGGAGATCACACGGGTGGCCTGCGACTCGATCCGGGACAAGAATCCCGAAGCGGTCGTCATCGTCAACCACTGCCAGGTGGACGGCGCCTACGCCGCGGAGGAAGGATCGTGGGAGGGCTCCATGAGAATGGGTCCGATCTACGAGCGAACGCTGACGCCACTCAGCTACCTGGACCGGCTGATGGAGGCGGACGTGAGCTTCGACGTGGTCGGGCTGCAAATGTACTTCCCCTCCAACATCGGCCGCGACATGCTGACCATCAGCAGATACATGGACGAGTACGCGCGGTTCGGTAAGCCGATGCACATCACGGAACTCGGGCTGCCCTCGGGCAAGCGGGACATGCCCGGCGATTTGAAGGGCGACGAGATGATGCGGCGTGTGCGGGGCCAGTGGCACCAGCCCTGGTGTGAGAGGGTGCAGGCCGACTGGACGGAGTGGTTCTATACGCTATGCTACGCGCGCCCGGACGTGGAGGCTATCACGTGGTGGAACCTGGCGGACCCGGCGTTCATCCCGGGCGCGGGCTGGCTCAGGGACGACGGGACGCCGAAGGAGAGCTACCACCGCGTGCGCGCGCTGCTGCGCGCATGGGGCCACGTCTAGGCCGGCATGGCGAAGATCCGGGCGATGTTCCCGCCCATGACGAGCCTTCGCTCGGCCGGGTCGGGGAACGCCCTTTCGAGCACGTACTGGAAATTGCCGTAGAGATTCCTCTGGCCGCGGGCGAAATGGTCGGACCCGAAGAGGACCTTCCGGACGCCGACCCTCGCCGCCATCCCGATCAGGTGCAGGTCGTCAACGGTGGTCATGGCCGTGTCGACAAACAGGTTGTCATGCTCCGTCAACGGCTCGAACGAGGGAAAGTAGAGGTTCTGGAATCCCGCGGCGTGGGCGATGATGATCGACACGTCCGGGTATCTGCCCGCCAGGCGTCCGAACTGGTCCGGCATCGCGCCGATCGTCGTCATCCCGTGCGACAGTATGGGGATGCGCAGGCCGGTCTCTTTCTGGAGAGCCCCGACCGCTTCCATTATCTCCCCGCCGATCAGCGAGTCCACGGCGAAGCAGTGGTTCTCCGGATGGATCTTCACCCCGCGCAGTCCGAGCTCCTTGACGCATCTTTCCAGCTCTCGGCCCGGGGCCAGATGCGGGTTGACGCACGCGAAGCCTATGAGCCGGTCCGGGTGCTCGCGCTGCACGTCGGCGATGTAGTCGTTGGTGTCGTGATAGTCGGCCTGCCCCAGCAGGCCCCAGAGGAACGGCGTGACGAAGACGACGGCCTTCCCCACGCCGGCCGCGTCCATCATCTCGATCAGCTCTTCGGCCGACAGGCTGCGCCCGACGTGACAGTGGCAGTCGATCACCAGGTCCTCAGGAGTCTCGTTCGGCATCACCATTCACGTACATCCTCCGGGCGCGGGTGTGCCGGCAGCTCTGGTCGCGCCGTTCGGGCCACCGGTAAGTGACAAGATATACAGGCCGGGGGCGCCTGTCAACCCGCCGGCTGTTTCAAACCGGCAGCCCGCCGCGCCGACCGGCTACACTGGCCGAACGGCCTGCATCCGGATAGACTGCTTGAGCAAGGCGACGGATGCGCTGTCGCCGCTCTCACTGAACATCGTCAAGCCGACGCACGGAGGAACGCGCATGTTTCATCGGATGGACATCCGGCTCGTGATTCGCGTGGCATTCGCTTTCCTGGTCGTCTCAAGCCAGGCGTCAGGCGGAGGGAACGTGCCGCCAGGACTGCCCGAGGGCAACGGCATCGCGGCGAATCATCCGGGCGACGCGGGCATTGAGGGCGACCCAGCCGTGGTCTTCGCGGACGGATTCGAGAGGACGCCCTCCGGCCTCCTTGCAGATGGATTTCACTGGGAGGGCGAGACGAAGTGGGATGACACCTGGGGAGGTTGTCTCATCGTGGAGGAAAGCGAGAACGTGCACGCCGGCCGGAAGGCCCTGCAGATGACGATCGAGCGACCGGGCACCGGCGAGCCCGGGGGCG
>CAYUDW010000079.1:7652-9274 GCA_964442595.1 uncultured candidatus Brocadiaceae bacterium | reverse complement strand
TCTTCCTGCGGTTCTACGCCAAGTTCGAGAAGAGCACGGAGGTCTACCACGGCGGGGCACACAACGGGGGCGGCATCAACGCGCGAGCCCCCGCCGTGCCCCAGGGATGCCCCGGCGTGCGGGCCGACGGGAGCAACAAGTTCGACGTGTACCTGGACACCTGGCGCCCCCGCGAGGAGATTCCCTCGCCGGGGCATCTGGTCCTCTACGTCTACCACATGGACCAGGGGGGCCGCTGGGGCGACCAGTTCTTCCCTTCCGGCCGGGTGATCCCGCCCGACAGGGAGCTGTTCGGCGAAGGATTCACGCCCCGGCCCGACCTGATCCCCGAACGGGACCGGTGGTACTGCTATGAGCTGATGGTCCGGGCGAACACGCCGGGCAGGCGTGACGGGCGGGCGGCATTCTGGGTGGACGGCAAGCTGGTCGGCGACTTCCCCAACCTTCGTTTTCGGAACGTGGCCACCCTCAAGCCAAACCACTTCGGGCTCGACTTCTATACGAACAACCGCAGGGCCCGCAACGACATCACGATGTGGTTTGACGACGTCGTCGTGGCCACTTCGTACATAGGCCCCCGGGCAGAACAGCCCTGAAGCGCCGTCCGAGCCGCGAAGGTGTGCTACTCGCCCCCTGCCTGCAGCCAGGGCCGGCTCACGGGCTCGACGGCTTCACCTGCCTGATGCTCCCGGACGTACCGTCGATACGCTCCCATGAAGTTGCCCTGGCTGAGCTCGTCCAGTATCTGGGCGCGCAAGGCCAGGGACAACGTGTCGGGCTTGACCAGGTAAACCCTGTCGATCACCACCCGGTGGTAAGGTCGCGCCTTGCCGTCCTTCCCCTCCCGTTGCTCCGTCACGAACCGGTACTCACAAACCGAGACGTAGAGCCCGTACTGGCCGTCCGGGCCTTCCGCTGCACAGAGCGAATACTCGTTGCAGATGCCGCCGGTCGCCTCGATCGCGAAGACGAACCGACTGGCGTGCCCCTGATAGTAAGGGTAGCCATCGGCCGCCCAATCCTGGCAATCCTCCGCGAAATGGGAGGAACGGAACGCCAGGCCGTTCTCCCGAATCATCTCATCGGTCGGCACAATCGCCTCGGCGATGAGGTCGCCGGCGTCCTGACGCCGACGCCACCTGCGCCGCGCCGGAGTAGTGCTCTCGGCCGGGGCCGTCGAGACAGCACCGCCGCCGGCCTGCGCAAGTTCAGCCGCGGATCCACGTCCCTGCGAATGCTCCCCCGGAGCCTGCGCGCAGGAAGCGCCTGTCAGGACGATCGCCATGAGGCACGCGGCGCCTGCAACACTGATGGCCACAGCACGTTGCCTCATTCTGCCCAACGGTCCGATCAAAGGGGCCACGGTGGCCCCGATCGCCACCCAGAGCCGCCGAACGAACATGGTCTTCCCTCCCTCTGGTGAAATGCCACAACGGCACCGCATGCTCGCGAGCACGGTAGCCGCCCGACGCCCTACTGTCAAAGGCCTACGTCAGCAGCACAGGACCCTGGGCCCGCGTCCGTGGCAGGCCCGAGTCACTTGCCTTGACGGGACTCACCCAATGAATAGAGGTATCCCAGCAGGAGCATCTTCCCGCGCATGGTCTGCTGCGGCGTGAACT
>CAYUDW010000079.1:3692-7552 GCA_964442595.1 uncultured candidatus Brocadiaceae bacterium | reverse complement strand
TAGAGGTATCCCAGCAGGAGCATCTTCCCGCGCATGGTCTGCTGCGGCGTGAACTCGCTGTTGGAGTAGCAGTAGCGGGCGGGCCAGAGCGCCTCGGCCTGCGGCCACTGGTCCCACGCCGGGTAGCCCTTCTCGGCATACCACTGCGGGTTGGCCATGTAGTTCGAGCCCCATGGGCGTGCGTTCATGTAGGGCGTGTGGCCGGGGTGCACGCCGGGCACCCCGTCCCAGCGCCCGGACGTGTAGATGTTCTCGGCGCAGCGGCTGCCCAGGCCGGTCATCTCCACCATGTTCATCGTGTTGCGGCCCTGGGTGTAGTCGGCTTCCAGGATCATGGCCCTCAGCAGCGCCTCCCGCTGGGCCGCGTCCGTGGACACGGCGTGCGCGATGCAGAGCGGGTGGATCATGACCGTGGTCTGGAACCAGCCGCACGCGTTGTCGCTGCTGCGGCGCGAGGGACGCTGCTCGGAGGGCCCGACGTTGCTCACCATCGCCTCGTTGATGATCGAGGCCTTCATGTTCTCCAGCAATTCGGGGTAGTGGATCGGTTGCCAGCCCTTCTCTGCGCACATCAGGTACGCGGCCGTGCCCCAGTGCTGGCAGTGCGACCTCTCGTTGTCGATCTCCGAGGCCGGTCCGTCGACGACCGACTCCTCGGCCATCGCGTCTTCGTAGGCGCGATCGCCCGTGACGTTGTAGAGGAACGCCGCGGCCATCATCTTCAGGTCGCGGCCGCGGGTGCGGCCGTTGCCGATGCCGTAGGCGAAGTCGAGCCCGTCCCCGTTTGCGGTGGTCCACGCCTCGACGGCTGCGTCCCTGTACTTGCCCATCAGGTCGGGCCTACCTGCAACCCGGAAGCAGTCGGCCGTCATGGCGCAGTTGGCCGCGTTCACCCAGGCCATGTACGGGTGGGCCGCGGCCTGGTACATCCTTGGCTCATCGCCCCGGACCGGGTTGTTCAAGCCGAAGCTGTAGCCGCCGTCTCCGTCGCGCAGGCGCAGCCAGAAGTCCACCTCGTAGAGCGCCTCGTCGACGATGTCCGGGATGCCGTTGCCGCTCTCGGCGATGTCCAGGTCGTCGTCACCGATCTTGCCGTTGCTCAGGAAGTAGGGCAGGAGCATGTCCCAGATGATCGAGATGTGGCCGCAGTGGCGGTCCCAGTCGGCGGCATCCGAATGCCCGCCCCACGCGTCGGGGTTGGTCGGGTTGCCGGGCTCGTTGTATGCACCCCATTGCTCCTTGCGGTCCCACACGTCGCCGTGCATGGTGCGCCAGTCCGGATGGTGCGGACCAAACGTCGTCCGGTAGACCTTGAATCCGGGGGGGTCCACGTCGGGGATGTACCGGGGCTGCCGCGGCGGCGGGTCATAGCTGGTGTCCATGCCGATGCGCATGTAGAAGAAGCCGCGAACCGAGGTCTTGAACGGCTCGTAGTAGATATCGCGGCGGATCTCGAACTCCGGGCTGCAGCCGATCCCGTCGATCGCCAGGCGGAACCTGCCCGTCCCCGTGAACGAGGAGAAGTCGCAGTTCCAGACGTCCGACCTGGTCAGGTTCCAGTTGCCGTAGTCCTCGCCTTCCGGCTTCCAGAACGAAACGCGCCCGACTTCGTGCTTCTCCCCGGAATCAACGTCGCAGAGGATGACCTTCCGGCCGACGTAGTCCGAGTAGTCGCGCGCGCCGCCGTCCCCCAGCCACATGTAGAGATCGGCGGACTTCACGGCGGTGTGCACCGGATTGTAGCCGATGAGGTTGACGTGGATGGCTTCGGAGACGCTGCTGAAGGCGTCGAAGGCGAAGTCGGCGGACGGGGTGTCGCTGTTGGTCTGCGGTGCCATGCTCAGAGTATACGTGCTGCCCTGCCGGAGCTTGCGGGGGAGCCTCAGGAAGATCGTGTGCTCCACGGTGTAGTTGGCCTCCGGCCACGCATGGTCGGTCCCGTTGACCTTTGTGCGGCGAAACGCATGGGTCGGCCGGACGCCGTCGGCGTAGTCCGGATCGTCCCGTGAGCTGATGGCGTAACTGGCGGGTTCGGCGGCCCTGGCGGTGTCGAGCGCCGGCTCGCAGCGTTTGATGACGGGGCCGCCGCGGCCGCCCTCCCCGGTCTTTCCCTCTGGCGCTTCCCCGTCGCCCCAGTACTCCACCTCGCCGTCAAGCCAGTGGACCATCAGATGCTGCTCGTCGACGGTCCGGACACTGACGAACTGCGCCCCGTAGGCCGACGCGCAGATGCTTGCCACAAGCGAACACAGCGCCACTGCTATCGTGCCCTTCCGAAGATACATGGCCGGAATCTCCTCTCCTCAAGCCTGCGTGTGCCGAGTTCCTCTCTGGTGCGCATCCCCTCTCGCGATGTCTTGCGGCATCCCGTGGCACGTCCGATTCGGAGGATTCTACTGGCGTTGTGTTGCCATGTCGAATGCTCTGGCACTCCCGGCCAGAAGGGCCGGTCCGGCGCTATGCACGGGCGAGGGCAAGCATCTCCGCGACGGCTTCGTTCGGTTCGGTCAGTTCCCTGGCCGAGCGAACGGTCACCGTCGGGATGGCGCCCAGGCTGACGTGCGTCTTCATTCGGAGGGCCGACTCAGGCGTCGAGCCGTCGAGGCCCGAGTAGCCGAAGGAGCGACACAGCCCCTCGAAGAGGAACTCGTTGAGCGGGCACCCGCCCGCGCGCTCCAGCCCGTCCGCCGACGACTGCCAGCTCCGGAACAGGTGCGCCTGGGCGAAGGAGAGGTCCTGGGCGATCACTTCGTTCCGCCCCTCGCCGCCGACGACGAGGCCTCGCCCGAGGCCGGCCGTCCGCGCGATGAGCCGCCGCATGCCCTCGGGCGTCGTCTGGTACTCGACGACGCCGTTATCGGTGTTCCAGATGCAGAGCGTCACGTCGAGGAAGACGGCGTCCAGGTCGAGATCCTCGGCTGCTTCGGCCACATTCTCCGTGAGGATGGATCGCCACGTGGCCAGCCCCGGATGGATCTTGACCATCGTCTTCTTGTCCCGGTGGCGCAGGCGGGCGGCATTCGATTCCGGCACGGGCAGGTTCCCTCCCTTGATCCAGGTCCAGCCCTGGACGGACTTGGAGACCGGTTCCCGGTACTGGAAGTCGCGCACGTGGGCGTAGACGGGATGCGTCGGGTCCATGTCCACGGAGTTCATGTGCGGCATGACGCGGAAGCCGGCCGCGCGTGCCGCCTGGGTGAACTGACGCCCTTCGGCGCTGGCACGGTAGGTGGGGTAGTTCTCGTCGTAGGGGTCGGTGCGCCAGCGCGGGACGTGCAGCAGCACGCTGGCGGGGTCGAGCCTTGCGGCGAGGGCCTCCAGTATCCCGTCCTCGCACGGACACCAGCTCACGGCGAAGCGTACGTCCTCCAACCAGGCGGGCCGGGGGGAGCGGGGCTCGTAGGCCCTGCGCAGCCATTCCCGGTACGCCGACGCGGGGACCCGCCAGTCGCCCTCATACACGTTCAGGCGCCACGCAAGGCCCCCGGCGGCGAGGTTCCGGTCGAGCGGGCCGGCCGGTTCGGTCTCGAAGCCGAGCCGGCGTTCTGTCCCTGACTCTCCGCCGCCGACCTGCAGGGCCTTGAAGCGGTACCGATCGTCCCGGCAGTGAACCCAGAATCCCCCCTCGTCCCCTTGCAGGATTGCCATGCCCGCTTCCCAAGAGTGAGGCCACGCCCAGCGCGAGCCGGCGATGAGGGGGTCCTCCAGGTCGAGCATGACGCCCTGGAAGAAGGGGGCAACAAGCTTCAGATCGGGAGCGATTCCCGCCAGGTTCCATCGGCAGGCCCGAAGGCCCGGGCGCGAAGCATACCCGCTGGGCTCGATGACGAGGTCGCCGGTCTCGGGGTCCTCGGCGATCG
>CAYUDW010000079.1:0-3592 GCA_964442595.1 uncultured candidatus Brocadiaceae bacterium | reverse complement strand
CAGCCGATCGGCGTCTGGCACGCCTATCCCCAGAGATGGGAATCCAACCGCGCGGTGCGCATGGAGAACATCGGCGACACGGACGTGGTGAACCCCTGGCTCTCAAACGGTCGCAACAACTACCGCACCATCCCCGAGATCATCGCCAGCCTAACCTTGCCCGGCATGACCGACCGAGAGAAAGCGATCGCCCTCTACTACGGCGAAGCCACCTACCGCTGGCACCATGCTGCCGGCGGCGGGTCGGAAACGGGCGACCCGGTGAAGCTCTTCAACGTGCGCGGATACAGCGCCTGCGGCGACAACTCGGTCGCCCTCGCCGGGCTCTGGCAGGCGGCAGGGATCAAGGCTTGTCCGGCATTCCTGGTGGGACATTGCATCTCCGAGGCCTACTACGACGGCGGCTGGCACCTGTTGGACGGCGACATGCAGAACATCTACCTCAGGCGGGATAACAAGACCATCGCCAGCGCCCAGGAGCTGGGCCGCGACCACGACCTCATCAGGCGCACCCGCGTCCACGGGATCCTCTCTGCCGACGGCACCAAGCAGAGCGAAGGGGAGGCCGCCCAGTACGTCTACGAAGGCCCGGCCTCGGGCAGCCGCGATGGCTACAAAGGCCACACGATGAACATGGTGCTGCGGCCGGGCGAGGCGATTGTCTGGCGCTGGGGGCACGCGATGCCCCTGAAGTACCAGGGCAACTCGCACCCGAAAGACCAGGTCAAGAGCGATGACTGGATGGGCAAGATATGCAACGGCCTGTGGGACTACCGCCCGGACCTGAGCGGCGACCTCTGGCGCAAGGGCGCGGAGGCAGTCGAGAACATCCGGGCGACCCCGGACGGCCTCGCCGCCGAGCCCGGCAAGACGGGGACGATCCTCTGGCTGATGCGCAGCCCCTATCCCTTTGTGGGTGGACACTTCGATGCGGAGGGCGTCGAGGCGAAGATCGAGCTTTCGAAGGACGGCAAGGAATGGCAGGAAATGACATCGGGAATTCTGGACTACCAGTTCCCCTCCGAGTGGGGGCCGTGGTACGAGTACCGGCTCCGCTGTCGGCTCGAAGCCGAAGCACGGCTGAAGGAACTGCGGATCATCAGCGACGTGCAGATGGCGCCCCGGGCGCTGCCCAGCATGGTGGTGGGCAAGAACGCATTCGTCTATACCGACCAGAGCCCCGACGGGCGCAAGGTCCGCGTCACCCATGAATGGGTGGAACGTTCGGCCACGAGGCCGCCCGAAGCCCCGGCAAGGGCCATCTTCCCACCCGACGGCGGCGAGAGCGACGGCAGCGAATTCGCCTTCCGGTGGACCCCGGCCGGGGATCCTGACGGCGACGAGATTGCCGACTACCACTTCGAACTCTCCGAGCGGGCGGACATGAAGTGGCCGCTCTCGCCCAACTTTGCCAAGCTCATCTCCTTGACCGCGGACAAGGGCAAGGCGCAGTACACGCTGCCCTTCCCGGGCCTGCTGGCGCCGGATACCAAGTACTACTGGCGTGTGCGAGCGACGGACGCCAATGGGGTGTGGGGGCCATGGAGCGATGTGTGGAGTTTCACCGCGCGTTGCGTGGCATATCCGGTCGACGTGGTCCTGGAGTTCGACCAGCAGAAGAACGTGGGCGTCCTGCGCTGGAAGCCGAACCCGGAGGGCCGCCGGCCCGCCAGGTACAAAGTCTATGGCAGCGACGAGAAGGGGTTCTTTGCCAGCGACACTCCCTACGACGCCAATGTTGGCAACCAGGAGCACAATCTGCCCGTCCCCTTCCCGGCCAACTTCGTGGCGGAGACGGATGGGACCGAACTCGCCGTCGTGGGCGAGGGCCTGAATCTGCCCAACGCCAACAGGGCCTACTATCGCGTGGTGGCCGTGGATGAGGCGGGCAAGCGCAGCTACTCGTCCGACTACGTGGAGGCCCCCCGGCCGTTCATCCATACCAGGCCCGTCACGGCGGCGAAGGTCGGTCAGCAGTACCGCTACCAGCTCGCGGCAATCCGCTCCATCGGGGACCTGCGCTCCAGGGCCGCTGGCGGCAAGGGCTACTGGGACGTGGAGGTGCCCCGCTTCGCCCTTGTGCGGGGGCCGGCGTGGCTCAGCATGGACGATCAGGGCGCCGGCCTGCTCACGGGCACGCCCGAGGCCGCCGGCAAGGCCCAGGTCGAAGTGACTGCTACCATTGACAAAGAGATCCGCACGTACGACCTGAACGCCCTCATGTGGGGCCAAGAGAAGGTCGAAGTCAGCACCAGGCAGATGGGGCCCGCAACCCAGAGCTTCACCATCGACGTGCGAAGGTAGGCTTCGTCACGGGCGGCTGACCAAGGCGGGCCGCGCACAAACCTTTCTTCGACGAGGGCGGTTGCGGAGCCATGAGAGCTGCGAGTTGGTGTCACATTTCGGTTGTGCTGGTGCTGGCTTTCCTCACAGCCAGCGGATCCGGATTGGAGAAATCAACAGTGCTGCCAGAGCTGCCTGAAGGGAACGGCATCGCCGCGGAGTACCCCGGCGACCGGGGGATCGCGCAGGATCCTTCGGTGATCTTCGCCGACGGTTTTGAAGACTGCTCTTCTCCCGCTGACCTGCGCGACAAGTGGACTTGGCTCATCCATGACGCCAACATGCGCATCACGGAAGAGGCCGGCAACGTGCACGGTGGAGGCAGAGCGCTGGAGTTGACCGTGCCGCAACAGAGGACGCCACTCTCAATCGGGGTGGACAAGCGACTCGAGAACGAGCGCGACGTCCTCTTCCTGCGCTGGTACTCCAAGTTTGAAAGGGACTTCGCCGTCAGGAGAAGCTCTGTCCACAACGGCGGGTCGATCTCCGCCAAGTACTGCCCTGGCGGCCATGCCACCCCGGGCATACCGGCCGACGGGCGCAACAAGTTCCTCGTCAACTTCGAAAACGAGAACTCATCCGGCAGATCGCCTGGCTACCTGAACGTTTACTGCTACCACGCCGAGCAAGGCGGACGCTACGGAGACCACTTCTATCCCTCGGGCAAGGTCGTGCCGGGGTCCGAATTGCGGTCAGGCGTCGCGACGTTCGGCCCGTACTTCATCGCCCGGCCGGACCTGATTCCCGAGCTGGGTCGCTGGTACTGCTACGAATACATGGTGAAGGCGAACACGCCCGACGAGCGCGACGGACGCATCGCGTGCTGGCTGGACGGGGAACTCGTGGCGGACTTCCCCAACATGAGGCTCCGCGACGTCGACACGCTCAAGATCGATCGCTTCGGGATCGGCCTGTTCATCTCGCGGAACACCGTGCGCGCGAACACGAAGTGGTACGACGACGTGGTCGTCGCCACCTCGTACATAGGCCCACAGGTGCCCGCTGAACCTGAGTAAAGACGGGGTTTACGGCGGCGTGGACTGAATTCGCTCGCGCTCCCGAAGCACCTTGTCTATCTCGGCCTCCACGCGCGCCGCACGCCCGCAGCAGGCGCCGCCCCCTGCGCATTCGTTTGCCCGGCAGACCATGCCCGACCTCCGACCGATTCGGACCGATCGCCATCGAAAGCGAGACTCCTGAGCATTGAAATGCCGGTCTTGTTCCGGTAGAAGGGACATCTTGGACCATG
>CAYUDW010000078.1:11351-15967 GCA_964442595.1 uncultured candidatus Brocadiaceae bacterium | reverse complement strand
CGCTCACGGAAGGGGCGCTCATGGACGGCGAAGACGAGTAGGGCGGCGGTGCCTGCGAGGCCCTGAGTGCCGGCGATTCCCTCCGAATCCAGGCTGCGCCCAGTGAAGGGCGGTGGGGGCGAAAAGAAAGCCCTGGCTGAGCAATCCGATCCGCGCTCAACCAGGGCCTGTCAATCCAGCGGCAGACGCGCCGCTTCTGGGCGCGCCGCGCGACCTTAGGTCGCCTGATCTGGCAGGGCCTGGGCCTGCTCCAGCAGGCGGGTCATCGCCTGGTGCAGTTGGCCGACGTTGCGCAGGCTCATGACGATCTGACTGTCCACCTTCAGTTCGTTCGTGGGCAGAAAGGTCTTGCCGAAGCTCATGAAGACCTCGCCCTGGCGGACGGTCAGCGTGCAGAAGTTGGCATATTGAGGGGTGACGCCATCGAAGTTCAGGCGCACCTGTCCGGGGGCGGTGACGGGCTGTTGAGGAGCGCCCGGCGCCGCCTCGGCTTGCTGCTGTCCTTCTTTCTCTTCCTCGGGTTCCTCGACCCGTTCTTCGTCCGCCATGCTTCTTCCTCCTCGACGTGAGACTAACAGGGGAAAGCGGCGCAACGCGTGTTGCGCGCGAGGCTACGCCGCGCAAGAAAACCCGATTCTACCGCAGGATGGGGCTTCAATCAAGCAAAACGGGCGTGTGCGGCCCATGTACGCAACGATGGAGCGGGTGAAGGGATTCGAACCCTCGACACCTAGCATGGCAAGCTAGTGCTCTTCCGCTGAGCTACACCCGCCCCGGCAGAGCCGCGAACATATGGCATTGGTGCGAAGGGGGGGATTCGAACCCCCAATTCGCCATGCGGCGAACTAGATCCTAAATCTAGCGCGTCTGCCAATTCCGCCACCTTCGCGCTCTCGTCCCAATAGTACTCAAAACCGCGCAGCCGTGCAAGGAGAATCAGCGCCGCCGAGCGCTGCCTTGAACGGGTTGCTTTGCGCGTGTCGAGGGCGCTAAGATGGGCCACGGCGTGTGCATCCTGGAGGCGGCCGTGGGCGTTCCCGTTCTGCATTGCTACGCGGATCACAAGTGGACAGGTCCGTCGGAGCCCGTTGCGCAGCTCTGCCTGGAGCTGTCCCGGCGCGGATGGCCTTCGGATCTGGCCTGCCGGGGTTCTGAGAGCCCCGACCGGCCCGGACTTGCTGAGCGAGCGCGGGAGATGGGCGTCCGCGTCTTCGACGACCTGTGGTTCCGAAGCGGCCTGAATGCGTGGCGCCACGTGCGCGATGCCCGGCGGCTGGCCGGGCTCGTCCGGGAAGGCGGGTATCGGATCGTGCACTGCCACGGCACGTGGGACCACGTAGTCGCCCACCTGGCGCTGAGGCGGCTGTCGGGCATCCCCCTGGTTCGGACCGATCATCGAGGGCGCACCTACAGGCGCAGCCTGCTCTGGCGCCTCTTCTGCGGCCCGCCAGTGACGGACCACCTGATTGTGCTGAGCGACCGGTGCAGGATTCAGGCCGTGGACCGAATGGGCCTCGCCCCGCCGATGGTGACGACCATCAGGGGTGCGGTAGACACGGACGAGTTCCGTCCCGTGCCTGAGCATGCGGGGGTTCGGGAGCGGTTCGGCCTCGGGACGGAGGACGTCTTGATCGGCGTCGTCGCCCGCGTGCAACGCCACCGCCGGTTCGAGGTGTTGCTGGAGGCCGCCCACGCCGTGCAGGGGCGCAACGGCAGCGTCAAGATCGTCGTCTGCGGACGAGGCACGCAGAAGGAACAACTGCTGGACCGGCCCGTCGAGGAGATGGGTCTTCAGGGAACCGTCATGCCGCTGGGCTACCGCAGGGGGGACTACCGGGAAGTGCTGTCGATGTTCGACGCCGGGCTGATGCTCGTGCCGGGCAGCGACGGCTCGTGCCGGGCCGCGCTCCAGATGGCGGCCATGGGCAAGCCGCTCGTCGTCGCCCGGCGCGGCGTATTGCCGGACATCGTCCTGGACGGTGAGACCGGGATCGTCGTCGACGACAAACCGGGCGACCTGGCGGAAGCGATCCTTCAGATGGCGGGCGATGCGGGCGCGCGACGCCGGTGGGGTCAGGCCGCCAGGCAGCACATGTGCGAGCGCTTTTCGCTGGCGGGCCACGCGGACGACACTGTGGCGCTCTATGAGAGGATCCTGGGGGAGGAGCCGGCGTCCCCGACCTAAGGGGCGCGGGCGAAGAACGCCTTCGTCGCTGCCAACGCTTCCTGCCGGTCCCGGAATACCTGGTGGCGCGTCGGCAGGCTGCGCAGGAATGTCCTGCCGTATGCTTTGGTCACCATGCGCCTGTCCGTCACGACGATAACGCCGGTGTCCGTGCGGTTGCGGATCAGGCGGCCGAAGCCCTGCCTGAAGCTGATCACGGCCTCCGGCAGCGTATAGTGGAGGAAAGGGTCGCGGCCCAGGGCGCGGAGGTACTCCGTCCGGCCTCTAACGAGGGGGTCCGTGAAGACGTGAAAGGGCAGCTTGGTCAGCACCAGGCAGCTCAAGGTCTCGCCCGAAATGTCCACGCCCTCCCAGAAGCTCCGCGTGCCGAGCAGGACCGACGAAGTGACGCTGCGAAACAGGGAGGTAACGGCTTCCCGGCTGCCGCTATGGCCCTGCGCCAGCACCATGATGCCGGCCCTCTCTAGCGGCTCCTTAATGCCTTCGTAGACGGCGTCCAGCAGCGAGTAGGAGGTGAACAGCACCAGGGCCCGGCCCTTGGTGCTTTGCAGCAGGTCCGTCAGGAAGGACGCAAGCTCGTTGTCGAACGTTCTGTCGCGCCGGCCTCCCGGATCGGGCAGGAAGGTCGACACTCCGACGAGGGCCTGCCGGTCGTAATCGAACGGAGACCCGAGGGCCAGGACCTGCATCCGGCCCGAGGGCATTTCGGCGGCGCCCAGGCGCTGCTGCACGTAGTCGAAGCTGCCGTCGACCTGGAGCGTTGCTGAAGTCAGGATGACGCACCGCTTCGCGTCGAAGAAGAAGTGCCGCATCTGGTCGGCAATCTGAAGCGGCGCGGCGTGGAGTGAGTAGAACGTGCGCCTCTCCCGTGGGGTCCTCTCCAGCCAGTAGACGTGACTCTCATCTTCTTGCTTCAGCACGAACTCCACGGCCTGGCTCACCTCGCGCAGTCTTCCGACCTGCGCGCGGAGATCGCCGGCCAACTCTTCTGCGGCTTCGATGCTCTCGCCGGCGGCCAGCAGGGCCTCTGCCAGGTTTTCCGTTTTGTCGCCCACGGCGTGGATTGTCTGCCGCAGCCTTTCCGCCGCGCCCCACACTTCGCTTCCGGGTCCGAGGTCCGGCTGGCATTCCCGCAGAAGGAGCCTGTCCACGTAGGACGGGAACTCCGCGAAGGGCTGGGCGAGAACCTCGAAGAACTGCCCTGCCGACTCAACCACCTCGGCTACGGCGTCCATGACTGCGCCGCCGAGGCCGGTCAGCCTCTCCCGGGTCTCCCGGTCAGAAGGTCGCAAGCTCCGGCTCAGTTCGTACATGATGGTGGCCAGCAGCCCGCTGCCGCTCCCGTCGCGTCGCGCCCGGTTGAGGAAGTTCGTCACCCGGTACACGCTCAGTCCGTCCACGACGGTGGCCAGCGCCTCCGTCGCGACGTCCTCCAGGTTGTGTGCCTCGTCGAACACCAGGCAGCGGTAGGGGGGCAGAACGGGCTGGTCAAGGCCGAGCTCCCAGAAGAGCAGGGCGTGGTTCACGACGATCAGGTCCGCAAGCTGCGCCAGGGCCCTGGCGCGCTGCACGAAGCACTTGCCGCGAAAGCGGCAGGCCCGGCCGAGGCATTCGTCCGGCCCCGTCACTACGGCCCCCGTAACCGACGGCGCGCCCGAGCTGAGCAGGAAGCCGTTGCACTCGGACAGGTCTCCGGACTCGGTCTGGGCGGCCCAGACCACCAGCGGCAGGAGGGACATGAGCTCCTCCGGCTCTGCCAGCTCCCGCTCGAAGTGGCGCATCAGATGCACGAAGCGGCGCACGCAGAGGTAATTCCGCCGGCCCTTCAGCAATGCCGGCTCGAACCTGCCGGGCAGCAGCTCCATCAGGAACGGCAGGTCCTTGCGATAGAGCTGCTCCTGGAGATTCTTCGTGTTGGTCGAGACGAGAACCTTATCGCCGTTCGTGCAGGCCCACGCGATGGCAGGCAGCAGGTAGGCCATCGACTTGCCCGTCCCCGTGCCGGCTTCCACCATCAGGTGATGCGGTTCGTTCAGGGCCTCGCAGACGGCCCGGACCATCTCGACCTGTTCCTCGCGCTGCTCGTACTGCGGCAGACGCCTGCCGACCGGTCCGGGCGGGCTGAACATCCGCACGATCCCTTCGGTCGGGACGGGCTCGTCCGAGGGCTCTTCAGAATCCTGTTTCTGCACACGAGCGAAGAGGTCACGGTGTTCCGCGAACAGCGCCAGCAGGTCGTCCTCCGGGCGCGCGGACAGGTCCATGTCACCCCGTCTCGACGCGGCCTCGGCGAGGAAGGGGGCCAGCGGGTCGTTCGCGGCCTCGGCGATGCGGCATACGGCGTCCAGGGCGGCAGGCGGCATCTGCGCCAGCTCGTCCGTCAGCGCGTCCCAGACGCGGGCCAGCAGTCGCGCCCGGGGCAAGGCGCGCA
>CAYUDW010000078.1:0-11251 GCA_964442595.1 uncultured candidatus Brocadiaceae bacterium | reverse complement strand
AACTCGGTCGCCGGACCCTCGGCACCGGTGCGCACGGCGGCCACTTCCAGCACGCTGTCCTCGGCCGGTGAGGGACCGGTTGTCAACAGAGCGGCGAATGTCAGTGGCCTCGCGGGCATCTCTGCAGCTATTATACGTGCGTTTAGTGGCTCTGCAAGGGACGTGGCACGGTCTCGCCGGATCGGCCGGCGCCGGATTATTGCAAATCGCGGGGCCTTTGCCAATAATACGGCGCGCGCCGCGCCTCGGCGGTGCCCCGTTCCTGTCACCCCACCCGGAGGCACTCATGATCGAGCGAACGATAGGTTTCATTGGCGCCGGGACGATGGCCGGTGCGCTCACGGACGGCATGCTTGGGGCGGGCGCTGCCTGCGCGGACAGGCTCTACGCCAGCGACCCGTCCGCAGAGCGCCGCAGCGCCTTTGCCGGCAGGATCGGTAAGAACGTGCTTGACGACAACGTCGCCCTCGTGCACGCGTGCCGGGTGGTGGTGCTGAGCGTCAAGCCGAACGTCGTGCCCACTGTGGCGGAACAGATCGCCGGGTACGTTACCTCCGATCATCTGATCGTCTCGATAGCCGCCGGCGTCACACTGACGCGCCTGGCGGACTTGCTCGGCACGGACCGGCTCGTCCGCGTGATGCCGAACACGCCGGCCCTCGTTGGCGCAGGGGCGGCCGCGTACTGCACCGGCCCGGGGGCAACCGCTGAGGACGGCGATCTGGTGGCAGAGATGCTCGGGGCCGTCGGCCTCTGCGTGCGAGTGGAGGAGGAGGGGCAGATGGACGCCGTGACGGGCCTGAGCGGCAGCGGCCCCGCATACGTCTACCTCGTCATAGGAGCCCTCAGGGAGGGCGGAGCGGCCGCAGGACTAGACCCCCGCGTCGCGGCGGAATTGGCCGCACAGACGGCCCTGGGGGCCGCCAGGATGGTCCTGGAGACAGGGAAGGCTCCCCAGCGGCTTATAGACGAAGTGGCGACGCCGGGCGGCACCACCGTTGAGGGGTTGCGCGTCCTGGAGGAGGCCGGCGTGCCGGAGGCCTTCCGCGACGCCGTCGTCGCTGCCACGGAGAGATCCCGTCGCCTGGCGGGGGGTGGATAGGCGACCTGTCTGCTCAGTCCGACCCTTTCTGACAAGGGCATGACGGACGTGAGGCCGCGCCCGATGCGACGGACAGCGCCGATGTGCGCTCGGGCTACCCCACTCGGTCCATCAGCACGACGGCGTGCACCTCGACGGCCTCGCCGCGCCCGACGGGTCCGAGCCCCTCGGCCGTCCGGGCCTTGACGCTGACGCTGGACGGGGGGAGGGCAAGGATTGCTGCGAGGCGGTCGCGCATCTGCGTTTTGGCCTCGCCCAGGCGGGGGCGTTCGGCCACGATGTTGACGTCCGCGTTGACGGGCGCCAGTCCCGCCTGCTCGCGAGCCAAACGGACGGCCTCCCCGAGGATGCGCGCGCTGTCGGCGTCCCTCCACTGCTCGTCCGTGTCGGGAAAGTGCTCCCCGATGTCGCCCAGGGCCGCCGCGCCCAGGACCGCGTCGGCCAGGGCATGCATCACAGCGTCGCCGTCGCTGTGGGCGATGAGGCGGGGCTGGTCCGGAAAGCGGACGCCTCCCAGCACGAGCGTGCCCGTAGTGCCGAACTTGTGGACGTCGTATCCGATGCCTACGCGCATCTGCGCCTCCCCGAACGGGCGCGAAGTTAGTGGCCTGACGGGCGCCATTCTACTTCCCGACATGCGCCCTGTCACAGGGAGGTCGACCGGATCCGTGCGATTGACAGCCTGCCGGCGCGGCATCAGAATGGGACGACGCGTCAGGAGGCGTAGCCATGGACAACACACCCTTTTCCGAAAGCCGAGTGGAAGCGAGCGATGAGGAGCTCTGGACGGCCTTCGTCCAGGGCGACGACTCGGCGCTGGACGCCCTGGTCGAGCGTTACGGCGACGACCTGTACTGGTATCTGCTGCTGAGCACCGGCAAGCAAGACTCGGCCGTGCAGCACTTGCGGCACGTGTGGGCCGCGCTGGCGGCCTGGCGCCGTCCGTTCGAGGGCTTCGCCAGCTTCAGGGCCTGGCTCTACGCCGTCGCCACCCAGACCTGCGTGCCCGCCGCGCATCCCGAGCCATTCGGCCTGACCGACCTGATCGACGACATCAAGAGGGGACAGCAGGTCTCACGCCGCTCGAAGCTCTTCTTTGCCCTCAAGGACATGGCCCGCGCAGTCCGGCAGCCCTTCCTGCTGGTCGTCGTGGCGGGCCTCACGCTGGAGGAAGCTGCCGGCGCCTGCAACTTCACCGTCGGGCGAACGTTGAGCTCCCTTCAGAAGGCATTCCACCGGCTGGCCCGCACAGACGCTTTCAGCGGAGCGCGATCCGGACATGAGATGTAGGGATGCAGAGCGCCAGATTATGCTGACGCTGCTCGGCGCCGCCGATGCGGATGCGCTGGCAGAGCTGGCGCAGCACCTGCGCGGGTGCGCCACGTGTGTACGGCGTGCGGCGGCCTACGCAGCGGTTCGGGACGAAGTGCGCCGGATGGAACCCGTGGCGCCGCCCGAAGAGGCGCGGGACTTCGTGGCCCGTGCCATTCAGGAGGCGCTCGGCGCGGGCCCGCAGGCGAGGGATGGGGGCAGGCCGCCGGCGGACCCCCGGCCCGAACGGTCTTTCGCATTCAAGGCGTTGGTGTTTCTCGGTGCCGTCGCCGCCCTGGTGGCGGCGGTGATAGGGATGCTCCTGGCCTTTGAGGGCAAGGGCGAGCCGCAGCCGAGCATGGGCGACCCTGTCTTCTGGACAGGCGAGGTCCAGGTGAGCACGCCGGGCGCGTCCATGTGGCGTGAGCTCGGAAGGAACGAATTCCTGCCATCCGGCGCGCGGATGCGCACCGGCCCCGATTCCCTGCTCGAACTGCGCTGCCCGGGAGTCTCGTGGCGCCTGCCCGGCATGTCGGGGATCGCGCTGGAGGGGCCTGGGGAGGCCGAACTGCTGCTGGGGCGGCTGCACGCCCGCGCCGAAGGCGGGGCGGGAGGGGACGTACGGCTCGCGACCTCCGCCGGCCTCGTCATCTGTCCCGAGGGGGAGTTCGTCGCGGCCCTTTCCATGAAACGCCTGCACGTCGGCTGCCTGTCCGGGCGCCTGTCTGTGGAGGCCGAAGGTGGCCCTGTGCAAGTGCCGGCGGGCCACGCTGCCATGCTGGCCGAAGGCAAGCTCGTCGAGCCCGTGCGGCGTGCGCGGCGCGGCGACGTGGCACACTGGCTCAAGATGTTCGACGCCGGCGGGGACGGCGGCCTGTCGGTGCGGCAGTTGGCCTGCGTGCGCGTTCCGGCGGAGGCCCCCATCTTGCCGCCCGAAGTGCTGATCGAAGACCTGGCGGTATCGGTCAGGGCGCGCGGACCGATCGCCGTCGTGAGCGTTCGCGCGCGGCTTGCCAACACGGGGGCGGAAGAGTGGCGCGGGAGCTTCTGTGTCGGGCATGCGCTTCTGCCCCAGGCCACCGCGCAGACCGGGGACGGTCCCATTGTGGTTGCGCCGGGAGAGGTTTTGTCTCACGAGTCTGTCGGAGTGTGCCTGATGAGGTCGCGCGGCGGGTTCTTCGGGCTCGGGCTGAATCCGGCGGTATGGAGTTCGGAGTCGATCGGGCGGCTGCAATTGTCTGTGCGCGCATCGGCGGACGGCGGGATAGATGAGTTCATCTGCGCCGGAGCGCACCGCACGAGGCGCCAGCGAGTCGTGGACTGGTCCTGGGATGCGCGCTCCTTCGATCCCCGGCAACCGGTCGTGCTGGAGTTTGCGTTCGACGAAACGGACGGCGTGGACGCCCTGTGGCTCTCGGGCGAGAGGAGCGCGCGGGCACTCGTGGCATGGCGGCCGGATGCGCCGGATGAGGAGTGGATCCGGAAGGGCCGGAACGTGTTCCTGGCCTTCGACGCGGCAGCCGATTTCGGCCCCGGGGGCCGGGCGTACGCGCACGAGGTGCTGGAGGTCCTCTTGCGCGCACTGCCGCCGGGCTGTGCGACCGCGCTTCTGGCATACGACGGTAGGGTCAAGAGCGATCCCGATCCGCTGGCACGGCACATGCCCGCCCGCGTGGAGGCCATGCTGTCCGCGCTGTGGAGCCTGCAGGAGGGGGGAGAGCGCAACGCACGGGACTTCCTGGCTCTGGCGCTCGGATGGGCGTCCGTCCCGGAGGGGGACGGCTTGCTCGTGTTCGTAACCGGCCGGGACGGCGCGGACGAGCCCGTCCCTGCGGTCCCGGCTCGCACTGACGGCGAGCTGCGCGTGGCCACTCTCCAGGTCGGCGCGACCGAGCCTGCAGCTGCCTATCGGTCGCTCTGCTCAGGCTCCGGCGGCGTGGCGCTCGCGCTGTCGCCTGCCGTGGCTCCCGAGCTGGCCACGCTGGACTTCCTGGGCAACCTGCAGTGGCCCGCCTTGCGGGAAGTGGGGGTTGAACTTACGCGCGGCAGGTGCGAGGGACTGGTGACCGGCGCAGCGCGGTTCGCCAACCAGCCGGTCCTGGCCCTGATGGCACTGGAGGGCCGCCGAGGGCGCGTCAGCGGACGCTGGCGTGCCGAAGCGGGCGGCGAACGGCTCACGCGCGACTTCGATCTGCAGATGCCGGCGGATGCTGAAGTCGCGGGGCCGGCGGCAGACGCGCTGATTGAAGCTCTGAGGCGCCTGTGCCGCCCGCCCGATCCGGGAGAAGGCTGAGAGAGCCGGCGCGGCGCGCGCGCGTGTCAAAAACGTGTGAAATCAAGACCGCCTCTCTGTTAGAATGGCGCGGCGGACAACGCGTGTCGGGCCTCGCTACGACAGTGCAGAAAGGGACCTGTGCAGGCGAAGAGAACCCTATCGTCCGGCTCTTTCGGAAGGGCTGCATGTCTGGTGCTGGCAATGGCGTACCTGGCCGGCGGCGTTTCGGCCGTCGAGGTGTGGACGCCGCAGACGGGCGAGGTAGAGCTCGAGATGACGCCGCGCGAGACGGCAGAGGCCCGCCGCGAGCACGCCCTGGCTTTGATAGGGGCTGGCCAGTGGGGCAGCGGCATAGCTGAGCTCCGCGACCTGATCGAGGCCGACCCCGACGGGGAATGGGTCCCGGAGGCCCGGTTCGCCATAGCCCAGGCCCTGCTGGCGCAAGGGGACGCAGTGGACGCCTTCGACGAGCTGGAGGAACTGCGCACGGCCCACGAGGGCACGCCGCTTGCCAAGCGGGCCAGGGAGCTCCAGTTCAGGGCGGCGCGAGTGCAGGCGGAGCGCCGGCTGGGCCCCGCGCGCAAGCTGTACAACCGGCTCATTGAGACGGCGGCCGACTCCGGGGAGGCGGCCCGCGCCCAGAAGGATAAGGCCGACGCCCTTTTTGCCGCGGGGCGCTATCTCGAAGCCCAGGACGAGTACATGGCGCTTACGGACCTGTACCCGTACAACGAATGGGTGCCCTACTGCATGTTCAAGATGGCCCACTGCCAGTGGGAGCTGGCAAGGTGGCTCCAATTGGGAATGCAGGGCGTGCGCGAGGCGGAGCGTTCGTTCCGGGACTTTGTCGAGACGTTCCCGACGCATTCCCGTGCGCCGGACGCGCGGGAGATGATGGCGGAGGCACGCCGCACCAGGGCAGAGCTCTGCCGGGAAATCGCCGCCTTCTACATCGAGACCAGAAAGAGGCCCTGGGCCGCCGTCAATTACCTGGACTACATGCTGCGAGAGCTGCAAGGCATGCCTCAGGCGGAGTGGGCGGCGGAGGAGCTGGAAAAGGTGAAGGAGCAGACCGATACCCCGCTGCGCGGCACCGTGCGACCGCTCAATCTGCCCGGCGTCAGGGAGCAGGGCCAGGGCGGCTAGGTCGGTCCGGCAACGAGCCTTCGGGAACGGAGTCAATGAACAGGCGATACCTCATTGCTGTGCTGCTGGGCGCGCTGGTGTTACCTCTGGGCTGCGGATACACGTCCAGCAGTCTGCTGCGGGACGACATCCGGACGGTCTACGTGGAGTTCTTCGACAACGCCACGTTCCGGCGGGAGCACGAGGTGGCCCTCACGAAGGCCGTCGTTGAAGAGATCAAGCTCCGCACGCCCCTCATCCTGGCGCCCAGGGACGAGGCGGACAGCGTCCTGGGGGGGCAGATCGTAGACTTCGAGGAGCAGACACACGTCAAGACAGAGACGGACGAAGTCCTGCTGACCCGGGCGAGGGTCAAGGTTCAGTTCCGTTGGCTCGATCGGCTGACCGGGGCCGAGATCGTGCCCGAGCAGACCGTGGAGGAGATGGCGCAGGTTCCCGCCGGGGCGGTCGGTGCGTCGGCCGCCGGCATGCCTCTGCCACACGTTCAGCGCACCTCGCCCGGGGCGACGGAGTTCGGGCGCCTGTTCGAGAAGGCGGCGCAGCTAATCGTGGACAAGATGGAAGAGAACTGGTAACATGTACTGTGGGGTGGATACTGAGGGAATCTGCCGTTTAGATTCGTCGTAAAATGAAGCATAGAGCGGATAAAGACAGATTCGGCGGCGGGATGACACCGGACGACGATGACGGGTCGGACGGGCTCGGGCGGCCGCGATTCGGACGGCAGTTGCTCCTGTGGGCCATCTGTCTCGGCGCTGCCATCGTTGTCTTCGTGCTGTGGCAGAAGCTGCGGCAGCCGATGGAGCGGGACATCTCCATCGGGCAGTTCAACGCCTTCATCGAGGCCGGCCAGGTGGCGGAGCTGCGTGTCGAAGGCAGCCGTGCGCGCGGCAAGCTCAAATCGGCCGGGACGCAGCCGCCCGCCTTCCGCGTGAACCTGACTCAGGGCTACATCGACGCAAACCTGGACAAGTGGGAAGAGGCGTTGCCCAAGGACGCCCTGAAGGTCAAGGAGCAGGGGGGCGTGGTGCCGATGCTGCTGCTCCAGATGGCGCCCTTCGTCCTGCTGTTGGTGCTGATGATCTACATCTTCAACCGCCAGATGCGGGCCGTCAGCGCGCGGGACGGCTTGATGCCCTTTGTCGGGAATCAGACCGAGGCCGCGCGAAAGGAGAAGCCGAAGGTCACCTTCGACGACGTTGCCGGGGTCGAGGAAGCCAAGGAGGAGGTCCAGGAGATCATCGAGTTCCTCCGGAACCCGGAGAAGTTCCAGCGCATCGGCGGCCGCACGCCCAGGGGCGTGCTGCTGGTCGGCGCTCCCGGCACGGGCAAGACGCTGCTGGCCAAGGCGATTGCTGGCGAGGCGGACGCGCCGTTCTTCAGCCTGTGCGGCTCGGACTTCGTAGAGCTGTTCGTGGGCGTCGGGGCGGCGCGCGTGAGGGACCTGTTCCGCAAGGCGCGGCAGAACCAGCCCGCCATCATCTTCCTGGATGAGATAGACGCCGTCGGGCGCAAGCGGGGCACGGGCCTCGGAGGCGGCCACGACGAACGTGAGCAGACCCTGAACGCCATCCTGAGCGAGATGGACGGGTTTACGCGCGACGAGGGCGTCATCGTGATCGCCGCCACCAATCGGCCCGACGTGCTTGACCCCGCGTTGCTCCGCCCGGGGCGTTTCGATCGTGAGATCGTCGTTGACATGCCCGATCTCCGGGGGCGGGAAGAGATCCTGCGCGTGCACGCGCGTAAGGTGCGCCTGGCGCCGGACGTTGAGCTGAACGATATCGCGCGCGGCACCCCTGGCTTCACGGGGGCGGACCTGGAGGCGCTGGTCAACGAAGCGGCCATCCGTGCCGCCGTCAAGGGCCAGGACGAGGTCCACATGGACGACCTGGAAGAGGCGCGGGACAAGGTGCGCTTCGGCCGCCAGAAAAAGCGCAGCCGCGTCATGAGCGAGGAAGACCGGAAGATGACGGCCTACCACGAGGCCGGCCACGCCCTCATCGCCAAACTGGACGAGAACGTCGAGCCGCTGCACAAAGTGACCATCATCCCGCGCGGCGTGTCCCTCGGCATGACGATGGTGCTGCCGGAGAAGGACAAGTACGGCCTGCGCAGGAAGGAGTGCCTGGGCGCGATCACCATGAACCTGGCCGGGCGCGTCTCCGAAGAGATGTTCTGCGGCGACATCTCCTCGGGCGCAGAGAACGACATCAAGGCGGCCACGGATCTGGCGCGGCGCATGGTCACCCAGTGGGGCATGAGCGAGACGCTCGGACCCATCAGCTACTCCGACCAGGAGCAGCACGTCTTCCTGGGCAATGAGATAACGAGGGGCAAGACTCACAGCGAGCAGATGGCCGAGAAGATCGACGCAGAAGTGCAGGCCATCCTGATGGAGTGTTATCAGAGCGCCAGGCAGATTTGCGAGCAGCACGCCGCTCTGCTCCAGAGCATCGCAGAAGCCCTGCTGGAGCTGGAGACCCTGACCGCTGAAGACGTCGACCGGATCCTCAAGGGGGCGACCGTGGAGGAACTGGCCAGGCGTCGGCAGGAGGCCGCGGCGCGAAAAGAGGCGGCTCCCGGCAAGCCCCGGCAGCGTACGGATGGGGACGCGGCGGCGGGCGGCTACCCGCGCCCCGCCGGCAGCCCCGCCTGACGCGGCGGGCAGGTGAGCCGGCGCTCATTCCTTTTCCCAATCCGGAACTGTCTTGCCATGGCCGATGCCGAAACCCAGAGGGAGAAGACGCGCAGCGAGGTCTGGTACGCCCGGGGCCTGCGCTTCGGATGCACGCGGTGTAACCAGTGCTGCACAGGCCCGCCCGGCTACGTGTGGGTGCGCCGGCGGGAGATCGTCTGCATCGCCGATTTCCTCGAGATGCCCGTCCCGGACTTCGCCAGGCAGTACTGCCGGAAGGTGTGGTGGCGCGTCAGCCTCAGGGAGCGCCCGAGCGGCGACTGCGTCTTGCTCACCGCCGAAGGATGTCGGATCTACCCCGTCCGGCCCCATCAGTGCCGGAGCTTCCCGTTCTGGGAGCAGAGCCTTCGCAGCCGCGAATGCTGGGAGGCGCTGAAGAATCGCTGCCCCGGCGTGGGCCGAGGCAGGACGTACAGCGTCGAGGATATCGAGCGCATCATGGCCGGGAAGCGTTCCACTTGAAGCGCTCGACGCGCAGCTCTCTGCGGGCCCCCGTCCATTAAGAGCATCATCGTGGCTGCGTTGCTTCTTCTCGCAGCCCTTCCCCCCTGTCCGCCCAGCAATGGGGTGTGCCGGCCGGACCCAAACTGATGCCCAATCCGAGCTTCGGGGAAGCCGCGGAGGGCCTCAACCCCGGTTGCAGAGCTCGAACGTCTGCCTGAGCGCCTCGATCGGATCGCCTGTAGGCGAGAACTCGTGCCCCACGTAGAGGTCGTAGCCGGTGTCGGCAATGCCCTGGCAGATGCCCGCGTAGTTGAGCTCTTGCGTATCGTCCATGTCGTGCCGCCCCGGGTTGCCCGCCGTGTGGAAGTGACCGATCCACTGGATGTTCTCCCGTATGGTCCGGATCAAGTCGCCTTCCATGATCTGCATGTGGTAGATGTCATAGAGCAGCTTGACGCGGGGGCTGCCGACGCGCTCGCAGACGGCCACGCCCCAGGCCGTGTGGTCGCACTGGTAACCCGCGTGATCGACCTTCGAGTTCAGCAACTCCATGTTCAGGTTGATGCCCTTCTCCTCGGCATAGGGCGCGACGCGCTTCAGGCCGTCGGCGCAGGCTTCGATGGCTTCCATCTCGCTCATGTGGGGCTGGCGGTTGCCGCTGAAGCATATGACCCCCGGGATGTGACGCTCGGCCGCGAGGTCGATGGAGGTCCTCAATTCGTCCTCGATCCGGTCGTGGTTCGATCGCTTGTTCAGGCCGTCCGCCAGCGACGCGTGCCCGCTCATGCTGGCCACGGCCAGTCCGTGTTTCTCGGCCAGCCCGACGACCTCCTCGAAGTCGTCGCCCCGGCCCCAGAGCTCGATTGCCGCATAGCCGATCTGCGCGACGGTCTTGAACAGATCATCGAAGCTCATGCCCTCGACCTTGAATATGGGATAGCAGACGGACTGTTTGATGCGCATGGCCGCTTTCCTCCGTGTCTCTCAATGGGATTCAGATGACGGGCCACCCACAAGGTGGACGCAGATACAGAAGCTTATCCAAGGCTCAGCCGGAATTCAAACTGCCCGTCCTGGACTGCTTGCCTACCTTGGTGGGCGCTCCGGCGGCTGCGGCTCCTCCGCACTCTACGTGCTGGCGGTGCGGACCTGGTCCAGGAGGGCCGCGTAAGTGCCGGTGCGCAGGCCGAGCTCGCGAACGTAGTCGAAAGTCAGCTCCAACATCCTCATCTCGGGATCGAACGAATTAAGGGACCAGGGGTGCCAGACTAGCGACACGAAGGTCAGATCGTCCGCGACTGCGCGGTCGATGAAGACGCGGTTGAGTGCGAACTCCTCGTCCGGTGACTCCAGAAAGCCGGGCGGGATGGCCTCAGGCATCTCGGGCGGCCAGAGTGTCAGCCGCCTCGGCCCCAAGTGGTTCCTGTCCTTCAGCAGATTGTCGTGCCAGCCGTGAGTAGGCAGCTCCCAGAGCTCTGGGGAGCCGTCCTCCTCGTAGCGGAACGGCTGGTTCAGTGGCGCCGGCAGGGAGTAGTCCCGCCCCCAGGCCATGCTGCTCGCGTACTCGAGTCCGGCTTCGGAAAGCGCTTCGAGCAGGTGGGGGGCTCCTTTGAGCCCGTCCGCGAAGCTGCATCCGGGGCGCACCCCGCGGCACGGGCGGTCGAACACCTGCTCAACCGCCGCCTTGCCGCGCAGGATCTCGTCCCTTCCCCGTTCGGGCGGCACGGCCGGGCCGCAGAACGGGTGGTCCCGCAGCGTAGCGTGGGAGTAGGTGTGCGAAGCGACCTCGAAGAGCGGGTCGCCGAGCAACTGCCCGTACTCCTCCGGGTCGGCCTCGAGGACCCGCCCGACCAGGAAGAACGTGGCAGGCAGGTCGTGACGCCGGTGCACGTCGACGATCTTTCTGCAGGCGGGCAGACACGCCGGGCTTTCCACGTCGTATGCGGCAATGTAGAGGGTCATGCGCTATGTCTCCGGCGCCGTCCAGACGCAGAGCTCAGAGCCAGCCGGCCGCGCCCGAGTCCCCGGTGCAGTAGGCCGAGAGCACCTTGTTGATGCCATTGGCGATGTTGCGGCAGTCACGGGCCGTGAGCCACTGGTTCAGGGAGATGACGATGACGCGGTCGAACAGGTCGTCGGCCACGGGGCAGTCGCCCCTCGCATAGTTCACCTTCCCGCCCCGCTGGAGGTAGATCGGGCACTCGTAGGGACAGTTGACGTCGGTGGGACCGTTCCCGAGCGTCAGGGGGAACATGTAGGAGTACTGGTGCCAGTC
>CAYUDW010000077.1:6211-16077 GCA_964442595.1 uncultured candidatus Brocadiaceae bacterium | reverse complement strand
CCGCACCCTCCTGGCCAGACGCCTGTTGAAGCGCGCCGCAGCCAAACGCCATCAGAACCCAGGCCGTAGCAATGCCCGTGCGGAATGGGGCGCATCGGACCTCTCCGCGAGGCGAACCGCACCCGGACGCGCCGGACATTTCGGCGGCCAATGGGACGAGGACCGCCATGATACATATGGCCGCCCATTGCCGCAACAAGATGGGCTGCTGATCGGACAGGAGGGCCTCGTGCCGACAACGGGAGGGAAACACACGTGAGGCCGTGGCAGCAGATCTACGGCGTCCGGTTCGACGGGCAGCGCCCCAAGCGCCTCATTGTGAAGGTGATGGCGGAGTTGGCGCCGGCTCCTCCCCCTCGTCCCCCTGCCCGGCGGCCGGCTTCTCCTTCAGGGCGGCGACGCGCTCGGCCAGCCAGACAACCTTGTCTGGCAGGTTCGGCACGCGCGCTTCGATCCGAAGCACGGCGTCTGAGACCTGCGCCATCGCCACTTCCTTCAGCGGCGCCGAATCACCGGCTGCGTCGGCGAATTGCCGGAGCCTCTCCTGCAACTGCCCGGCCGATCCGGAGTCCGCGCAAGTCAGGAAGAGAGTGAGAATCGCGTCGAGGTTGTTCAGGCTCTCGAACTGTCCGCTCAGGCAGAGCACCTCTGGAGACGCCAGGCCCGTTGCCGCGAGCTCCGCCCGTCCCTGATCTTCCGGAATCACCGCCATGAGGGCCAGTAATTCGCCATGTGCATTGCCGCAGGCAAACCGGATGGGGGCCGTCCGGCCGAGTAACTCATGGGCGGACTTCATCAGGGGACCCGCCTGCAGCTCGGCGCGAGGGGGCTCGAACGGCGCCCCTTCCTCGGAGGGCGTGTGCAGCTCAAGGCTGTCGACCCATGCCCGCACGAGGTCCTCGCGGTCAGCCAGCATGAGGTTATTGTCCCTGACGGCCACGGCCGTGCCGTCTTCCTTGATGAGCAGCGTGGCTTCCTTGTACTCGCTCGAGGAGCCCTCGTCCTCCTGCGCCTTGATGACGCCGCGGACCAGCAGCGCCAGCAGCGGCGCGTACCTGTGGACGGATACGATCAGACCCTTGCCCGTACGCTCAGGCTCGCCCAGGCGCTCGAAAAGCACGACGCCCTGGATGGGCGCGACTTGCCGCAGGTTCACCCGCATGGTATCGGCATCCATGCTCAGTTGACGGCCTTCGGGGGTCGGTGCCCTGTCGCGGATGGTCGGCAGCATGAGCAGCCGGACGGTTGTCCCAAGCATTAAGGGATCGTCGGGCTGAACAGTGGCGAACACAAACGCGTCCGTTTCGGCGGTCACAAGAAGCTCCGGGGAGACCATCGGCTGAGGGCGCTCCAGCATCCTCTTGAGCAACCGCCCTCCCACGAACATCAAGACGACGACCACCACGATGAAGCCGAGGCAGCCACCCGTGCAGCCCCAGAGCCACTTCTTGCGCCGCTTCTGTTCCGGCGTCACAGCTCTCATTCCGCTTGGACTCTCGCTGTTGAAGACGCCCTAGACTCTCAGGTCCGGAGCGGGTCGGTCGGTCTCGGGGAACTTGCCGAGCAGAGGCCCCACGATCTCGCGGAGGAACTCCTCAACCTGCCGGGGCGCGCGCCCGACGAACGCTGCCGGATCGACCAGCTCGCTCACCCGGTCGCGCACTGCAGCAAATGCCTCATCCTGCCGGATGCGGCCGAGCAGGTCGTTGACGCCGTCGCCCTTCTTGATCCTGTCGCCCGCCGCCAGGGAGTGCACGCGGATACGCTCGTGCAGGTCCTGGCGGTCGCCCCCTGCTTTCACGGCGGCCATCAGTATGGCCTCGGTGGCCATGAAAGGCAGCTCCGCCTGCACACGGCGCGCGATCACGCCCTCGTTCACGACGAGCCCGGCCGTTATGTTGGCGGCCAGGTGCGCAATGGAATCGGCGGCCAGGAATCCCTCCGGCAGGCACAGGCGCCGTATGGCCGAATCGTCCAGCGTGCGCTCGAGCCACTGATCGGCGGCCGTCATCGCCGCGTTCTGCGCGTTGTTGAGCAAGAAGCGGCTCAACGAAGCCATGCGCTCGCACCGCATGGGGTTGCGCTTGTAGGGCATGGCCGAAGAGCCCACCTGGGCCCGGCCGAACGGCTCCTCCAGCTCCTTCAGGCCCGCCAGCAGCCGGATGTCGCCGGCCATCTTGTAGCAGGCCAGCGCCAGCCCGCCGAGCGAGGAGAGCACCTTGTAGTCGAACGCGCGCGGGTAGGTCTGGCCCGTGATGACGAAGACGCGCAAGAACCCCAGTTTCTCGGCCACCAGCTCGTCGAGCTTCTCGACCTTGTCGTGATCGCCGCCGAACAACGCCAGATAGCTGGCCTGTGTGCCCGTAGTGCCCTTGGCGCCACGGAGGGGAATCTGTGCGGACAGGGCCGAAACGGTCTCCAGCGCCCCGATCAGGTCCGCCAGCCAGAGGCAGGCCCTCTTGCCCACCGTCGTCAACTGCGCGGGCTGGAAGTGCGTGTAGGCCAGGCACGGCAGGTCCCTGTAGGTAAGGGCGAACGCGGCCAGGTTACGGCACGCCGAGGCCAGGGGCGCGGCCAGGAGCCTCAGCCCGTCGCGCATCTGGATCAGGTCCGTGTTATCGCCGACGAACACGCTCGTTGCGCCCAGGTGGATGATGGGACGGGCCGCAGGGCACTGCTCTCCATAGGCCCGCAGGTGGGCCATTACATCGTGGCGCGTCTCCCGCTCGATGGCCTCGGCCCTGTCGAAATCCACGTCGTCGGCGTGCTCTCTGAGTTCGGCGATCTGCTGGTCAGAGATGTCCAGGCCGAGCTCTTTCTGCGCCTCCGCCAGGGCGATCCAGAGCCGCCGCCAGGTGCGGTGCTTCTTCAGGTCGCCCCAGTTCTCCAGCATCTCCCGGCTGGCCCAGCGGGTCACGAAGGGCGACGTGTAGATCAGCCTGTTCGGCTTGTCAGCCGTCATGGCTCTCCCTTGATGCCGAGGGATTCGCTGGTGAACAGGGCGCGCCAGGGCACGCCGGCCTCTCGGAAGGCCTCCTCGGCGCCCTCCTGCCGGTCGAGGACGAGCAGGACGGTCACCTTCCCGGCGCCGGCCTCACGAAGGGCCTGGATCGCCTTCAGGGCGGCGCCTGCCGTCGTGGCCACGTCTTCGAGCAGCACGACGTGCTCGCCGGGCTTCATCTCGCCCTCGATGCGTTCGTTGGTGCCGTAGCCCTTGCTCTCCTTGCGAACGATGACGAAAGGGATGCCGGTCGCCAAAGCCACGGCGGTGGCCAAAGGCACGCCGCCCAGCTCCGCACCTGCCAGCCTCCCCACGTCTTCCGGGAGCATGCGGGCCAGCTCGGCGGCGACGTCGCGCAGCAGATCGGGACAGGTCTCGAACCTGTACTTGTCGAAGTAGTAGTGGCTCTTGCGGCCGCTGCGAAGCGTGAACTCGCCCTCTAGGAGGGCCACCTCTTTAAGCCGCCGGCCGAGCTCCCCTCTGTCCATGCGCGAGGTATCCCCCGTGAGGTACCCGTGGAGAAGTGTCACCGAACGGCGTACGGGATTATAGCCGGTCGGGGCAGCAGTGACAAGACAACCTGCGGCTTACGTCCCCTCGCCGTCGTCCTCGTCGTCTTTCTCGTCCTCGGCTTGCGGAGCCAGAGCAGGAGTAGGAGCAAGAGCACGAAGACGGTTTTGCACGGCGGCAAGCTACAGACAGTGGACGCGGCCATGGAGGGAACGGCCTTTCGCCAGCGCCGCCGCCGCGGCGTCCCGCGTCAGGCCGATGACGTTGATGCCCCTGTCCACCGTGTGCGCGAAGATGGCGTCCATGTCGTTGCACTCGGGCTGGGACAGGTTGACGGCGTGGAGGCCGCGCATCTGCGACATGCTTCCGATGTAATGGTCGCCCCGTCCGCAGAAATGGACGGCGCCGCCGCCGAACTCGTCCAGCAGGCGCTGATCATAGGGCCGGACGAACTCGTCGAACATCTGCGGCGACAGGTTCATGGCCGAGTCGTCGCGCAGCATGATGCGGCCCCGATGGAGCAGTCCCCAGTGCGGCGCATATCCGTCAGGAAATGGCACGGTCTTCTCCCATTCTCGCATGAAGGCCACGTAGGTCTCGCAGACCAGCTCCAGGAGATCGCGAACGAGCTCGGGCGTGTCGTGAAGCGCGTAGAAAAGCGACGACCCCCAGAGCAGCTCCACGACGTCCATCGGCCCCTGGAGGTCCGAGTGATAGATGTGGACGTACCGCCCGATGTTCGGATAGACCCGCCGGAGGGCCGCGAACCGCATGCCCATCTCCATGACCTTGGTGCCGTAGCCGCCGCTCAGGTTCGGCAGGCCCCCGTCGAGCACCTTCTTGATCGCGTCCACGCCGGGGAGCGGGCGGCACGTGGGCAAGGTATCCAGCTCCTCGTCCATGATGAACGGCTCGACGCCGAACAGTGAGGGCAGGATTCCGGTCCCGTAGTTGCAGCGGACGCAGAGCAGCAATCCTCCCGCCTCCGCCAGTTGCTGCGAACACTGGCCGAACTGCTGCAGCGCCATGGCGTCGAAATCCTCGAGGGCGGCGTTGACGGTGACGTGCGGCCATTCCACGGCAGAAAGGGCCGGCCGGCGCCGGCGCGGGGAGAAAACGTCCCCCTTGGAGCACCCGTCCGAGAAGTCAACCCATTCGGTCAGGATGCGTTCCTCTTCTTCGGGGACGATGCGTTCCTCCAGGTCATCCAGGCACTTGCTCAACGTCTCGCTGATTTCGGTGGTATGGCTCATTGCCCTCTGTCCAGTTATGAATCGAATCCGGCCCGCGCCGCTCAACAGCGCACCTTGACGCGTTTGCCCTTCCGGGAGCTTTCCATGGCCGCGAAGACCATCGCCAGGGACTTGATGTTGTCGTGGCACTCGGTCTGCGGCGTCTTGCCGTCGCGCAAGAAACGCAGCATCTCGCGCAGGGCGCCGTGCATGTCGCCGTATTTCAGCCGCGGCTTAAGGATACTCAGGTCTCTCAGTGGCCGGTGGAATCCACTCTTGCCGGCCACGACCTGACCGGTGGGCGGCTGGTCCTGCTCCAGCAGCAGCGTCCCCTTCTCGCCGACGAAGCGCCAATCGCCGTTCCAGCTCGTAGGACAACCCTCGGCGCACCAGCTCCCCCGGTACGTGAACACCACGCCGTCCGTCATTTCGAAGATGCAGCTTGCCGCGGCGTCGCCCCTGTACCAGGAGCCCTTCGGCTTGAACTCGTGCGCATAGACGGCTACCGGGTCGGTGCCCGTCATGCAGCGGGCCAGGTCGAATTGGTGGATTGCCATGTCCAGGATGAGGGGGCTCTCCATCTCGTCGCGGAAGCCGCCGAAGTGCGCACCGATGTAGAAGTCGCAGTTGACCGTTGTCAGCGCGCCGATCTTACCTCCCTCCACCATGCGGCCGACTACCTCGTGCCAGGGATGCCAGCGCCGGGACTGGCTGACCATGTAGAGCTTGCCCGTTTCCTCAGACGTGCGGACCATCCGGCCGGTCTCGGCCATACTGGTCGCCATCGGCTTCTCGCCGATGACGTGGCATCCGGCCCTCAGCGCGGTGCAGGTGACCGAGCAGTGCGCCTCGGGTGTGGTCAGGTCGACCACGAAGTCAGACTCGTGCTCGGCAAGGGCGGCCTTCAGGTCCGTCGACGCCTCGGCCTCCAGGCCGAACTCCTCGATCCGCCTCTTGGCTGCCTCGATGTTCAGGTCCACGACGGCGGCTATGCGGACCTTCTCGTGGGCCAGCGCCGGAAACCAGGCCCCCGAGATGCCGCCCGCCCCCACAACCACGGCGCGTTCGCGTGCCATTGTGGCCATCTCCTCCTGCTGTCGCAATGCCCTCGTTCGGCGGTTCAGACCGCTTCGGCGGCCAGTCGGGCTGCGATGTCGGTCCATCGCACGATGCGCTCCGGCTCGCCCTGGAAGGTGTGCGTGTCCTTCATCAGGATCTCCAGGCAGCAGCCGTCGGCGATCTCGATCGTTTCTCGGATGCTCTTCTCAACGGCATCGTAATCCGGGCCGGCGCCGCAGATCATCGCCGGATTTGGCTTCCACGAGTAGACGTATCGATCGCCCAGCTTATCGGCCGCCAGCCTGCGGTCACACCATGGCGAGACGGAGACGCGGCGCAGCCCGGGAATGTGCTTGATGATGAGGTCGAACTTGTGGTCGAGCGGCTCGCAGCAGCCGTAGCAGACCAGGCCGAACCGGTTCAGCACAGGCAGTTGGTACTGGAGTGCGAACTCGTAGAACTGGTCGGGGCCGACGCCGACGAACTCCTGGCTCTCGCCCAGCACCCACATATCCCTCGTGCGCACGTGTCCGTCAAAGTCCCCGGCGGGCAACTCGTCGGTTGCGCCCACGCCGCCCGATCCGACGTAGTCGTCCGGCCCGTTGTTCAGCGACAGCACGCCCTCCCGCTCATATGTTTCGAGCTCGTGCAAGGTGGCGTCCCGCAGAAAGGCCATGAGCCGGTGCAGCAGGTCGGGGTTCTCGTACATGTCCAGCATCACCTGCTGCAATCCGCGCAGGTTGATGAGCGTCCACGTCATGCCGCAGGTCCAGAACAGAGAGCCGTGCGCCCGTACGCGCAGAATGTCTCCCAGGACCTCCCGGGCCGCCTCGACGTGTCGGGCGGTGGCCTCGTGGTCGACCGTGACCCGGCGGAAGTGCAGCTTCTCGAAGTCCTGCGGTGCCTTCACGGGAGCGTCCCACGTGTACGCGCCGAGGGCCTCTGTGCGGATGAGTGTCTCCTTCAGCCCGTAGTCGCCGAGGCTGACGGCCGGGCGGACGTTGAACCGGTCGGTGACCGGCCAGTCGTCGTGAAGGTGCTCGTGCCGATAGATCGTCCTGCGCAGGGCCATCTCCCAGCTACGGGCCAGCGCGTCCTCACACTCGGCGTCGGCCTCCGTCAGCAGATCGCGCCAGCCCCCCTCAGGGAAGGCAAGCACCATGGGACGGTGTGGGCGAAGGGCGTTGAAGTCCTGCCACAGCCGGGCGCGCTCCGCCTGAACGGGCAGCGACGCGATCTCCTTGACCCGTTTGGCCAACTCGCGCAGTGTGCATCGATCTCTTGCATGCATGGGTTGCCCTTCCTCCATCCCTATGTGGCGAGCCCTCGGCGCTCGTCATTCGCCCATCGGCTTCAACACGACTGCCTCCAGGTTCATCACCGCGTGGTGGGGCATTTCTACGGGTCTGAGTACCAGCTTGTGCGTGCCAGCCGTGCCGAGGTCGACCGTACCGATCTGCTCCGTGATGAAGTCGTCCCACGAGCCGGTGTCCCTGACTTTGCCGATCACTTCCTGCCCGCCGATCAGGACGGCGTATTCGCTGCCGCCGGTGCCGTCGGTGCAGGAGTAGGCCACGTGGACGGCGAACCGACCCGGCGCGTTCACCTTGAAGTCCCACTCGACCCAGTCTTCGGGATCCATCCAGTAGCCGATGTCGCCTTCTTCGCTCCTGGACTCGATCCTGAACGTGCGCCCGTGGAGGGTGGCGTCGACGGCCTTGAGAGCGACGGTGCCGTCCTCGCCCGGCTTGACTACGTTGACTGCATCCGGCTCGCCCTCAATCTGGAGGACGATGACCGTATCGGCGGGATCGGGCGCTTCGGCGGGCAGGGGGATGAGCACGCCTTCCGCCGAGCGCGAGACCTCCAGGGGCGTGTGCGCCGGATCAGTCAGCAGATAGGCCGTCTCGACGGGGCTCAGCAGCCCGGGCACCAGAAGCGGCCCGCCTTCGGGCCACTCGAACACGTGCAGGTAGAGCCGGCCCGGTTTCGCCGTGCAGCGTCCCCACGGGAGGCGCTTGAAAGGGCCGGCCGTGGTGCCGTAGATGCTCTCGCCGTTGGCCTCGAGCCAGCGGCCCACGGCTCGCAGCCGTTCGGCGTGCTCGGGCTGGATCGTGCCGTCCGGCCGGGGACCGACGTTCAGCAGAGAGTTGCCGCCCTTGCTGGCCACTTCCGCCAGTTTGCGGATCAGGTCGCTCACGCTCTTGTGGTTCCGGTCATGCTGGTTGTAGCCCCAGCTATGGTTGATCGTCATGCAGGTCTCCCAGTCGCGGTTGCGCATACCGGCGGGAGGGATGCGCTGCTCCGGAGTGTCGAAGTCCTGCGGAAGACGGGTTCGGTTGTTGATGATGATGCCGGGTTGCAGGCTGCGGATCAGTTCGACGACCTCGTCGGCGTGATGTTCCTCGGGAGAATGCTCCCAGCCGCCGTCGAACCAGAGCACGCCGATCCGGCCGTAGCCCGTCAACAGCTCGCGCAGTTGCCCTTTCATGTGCTCGATGTAGCGGTCGTAGCTGGCGTTCTGTGTCGGGCGTTCGTCCCACTCGCAGCGCGGCAGGTAGTCGGGATGGTGCCAGTCCAGCACAGAGTGGTACCAACAGATCCTCATTCCCTGGCGGTGGCATTCGTCGGCCAGCTCCTTCAGCACGTCGCGACGGAACGGCGTGCTCATGATGTCGTAGTCGGTCAGCTTGCTGTCGAACATGCAGAAGCCGTCGTGATGCTTGCTGGTCATGACGATGTACCTCTGGCCGGCGTCCTTGGCGAGTTGCACCCATTCGCGCGCGTTGAACTTGACCGGGTTGAACTGAGGCACGAGCTTCTCGTACTCGGCGAGGGGGATCTTCTGGCTGTGCATGACCCATTCGCCCCGGCCCGGCAGGGAGTAGACGCCCCAGTGGATGAACATCCCGAACCGCGCCTCCCGCCACCACGCCATCCGCCGGTCGCGCTCCGGCTGGGTTTCCTCGCCGGAGCCGGCGCGGATGGACGCCGGCGCCAGGGCCAGCAGCGCAACGGCCAGAGCCAACGCCAACCGCACTTTGCCACCCCATCTATCAGCCATCGAGGACCTCCGCGGTTTCCTGGGGCTACTATCCATTGTGCTCGATCTCAGGTCGGGTTGGGCACGGGGACGCAGCGCACGGCGAGCTACTCTCCGGACGGGGTAAGGCGGTAGAGCCCGGCCCCATGCGGCGCGATGGTCGGCGTGAACCGGCCGTCGAAGTCGCCCAGGTCTTCCTTCCTCCACAAGTCCCGCACTGCGCACGAATCGCCGGCACCCACCTCGTCGAACGCCGCCTCGACCTCGGCCGCGCCGTCGCTGATGTTGAACGCCGCCACGCACTTCGCACTTGCGCCGGGCACGTCGGCGACCCACACGATCTTGTCGCCGCGCCGGTAGAGCTGGCGGTTGTTGCGGCTCTCCTGGTTGACGGCCAGCACCTCTTCGTTCGTGATGAGGGACAGAGTGAACGGGTCCATGCTGAGCAGGTCGCCCCCGAACATGAGCGGCGCGCGGCTGACGCACCAGAGGGTCATCATCGTGGTCTGCTCATCTTCGGTCAGGCGCGTGCGGCGGTCCGGGCCCTGCTGGTTCTGCATGGCGATCCGTCCCAGGGGCAGCATGTCCGGGTCGGGCCAGTTGCCGGGGCCGATGTGGGGCGCCCACCTGGCGCACAGCTCGAACTGGCCCTTCAGCGTCGCCGTCCACTCCTGGCCCGGGTCGTGCTCCTCCCAGATGTCCCAAACGTCGTTCGAGATGCGCCATAGTTGGGCGTGCCGCTTGACGAAATCGGCATGGTCCAGCGGGGTGACGCCCGATAGGCTCAACACCATCGGTCGTCCGCAGGCTTTGGTCGCGCTGCTCAGGGCCTCGACCTCGCCCGCGTGCTCGGGCCGGCACATATCGTCCGCCTTGATGAAGTCCACGCCCCATTCAGCGTAGAGCCGGACGATTGAGTCGTAGTATGCCCGCGCGCCGGGCCTGGACATGTCGATGCCCCACGTGTTCTCGCACCAGACGATGGGGTGGTCTGTATCGGCGATGTCGGCCGCGCGGGCGG
>CAYUDW010000077.1:0-6111 GCA_964442595.1 uncultured candidatus Brocadiaceae bacterium | reverse complement strand
TTCTCGCACCAGACGATGGGGTGGTCTGTATCGGCGATGTCGGCCGCGCGGGCGGAGGTGCCGAGGACGGGCAGGTTCCGCTTGGCCGCCAGGCGCGGCACGCCGCGGACGATGTGCAGGCCGAACTTCAGGCCCCTTCGGTGCACGTAGTCAGCCAGGGGTGCGAACCCCTGCCCGCCCGCCGAGGAAGGGAACCGGTTCGGCGCGGGCAGCAAGCGGCCATGCTCGTCGAGCACGAGGGCGTCGCTCTCGGGATAGAAGCTGGCCGACGGCTCGGGCTCGTACCACTGGATGTCGACGACGACGTACTCCCAGCCGTAGCCGGCTAGGTGCTCGGCCATGTAGTCGGCCGTGGCCTTGATCTGGTCCTCGGTGACGGCCGACCCGTAGCAATCCCAACTGTTCCAGCCCATCGGCGGGGCCGGGGCAAGGACGTCCTGCGGCTTTGCCTGCGGGGCCAATGGCGCACCTCTTGTGGGGGATGGGTCCGTGGCTCGAATCCCGGCCCGGGCGTCGGCCGTCGCCGGTCTACAAGACGTGCTTCGCCGTCAGGCGGCCGACTTCGGCGATGCTGTCGGCGGCCGCTATGCTGCTCACGTCCCTGCCGACCAGCAGCATGGCGTCGTCGTAGGTGTGCATCCCGCTTCGGGGTCCCTTCTCGAACAGGTGGCCCGCGCCGAGCTTGGCCTTCAGGTCGTAGCCGTTGCAGGGATCGACGATGATGTCCGGAGCGGCGTCCAAGTGCGGACCCTTGAAGACCTCCTCCTTCTTCATCACCTGTTTGCAGACCACTTCACCCGTCTCGGGATGCCTGATCTCCCGCAGCTTGTTCATCAGCTCTTTGCGCAGGGGCTCGTACTCCTTGCGGGTGACGGCGCCGCGTTCCCACCGCTCCTCGGTGAGGATATGGATCCGGCCCGGCACCAGCGCAACGGCCCGGGAACCGTCCCTCACGGCTTTGTACTGCTTGCCGGGATCGTTCTCGTAGTCCAGGTAGCCCTGGTTCTTGAGCCAGCGGTTGAGCTGCACCTCCCACTTCAGATCGCAGAAGCCGTGGTCGCTGCATATCATCAGCGTTGCGTCGTCGCCCAATGCCTTGAGCACGTCGCCGAGGAAGTCATCCAGCTTCTTGTAGAAGTCCCAGAAGAAATCCGCGTTCTCGCCGGTGGCGTCCTGATCCTGCCACATGAAGTGATGGAGCCGGTCCGTGTCCATGACGTGCAGGAAAAAGAAGTCCCACGGCTCGTCCTGCCGGAGCAGCGAGAGGGCCGTGTTGCGTCTCGCCTCGGTCACGCGTTTCAACGCTTCCCTGAACTGCCTCGGCGATTCGGCCGCCAGGCCCGGGTCAACGTCTATCTCGTACTTGAACCCCTTGAGCTGATCGAGCACGCCCGGGGTCGAAACGGCGCGCTCGTCCAGCTCCGGCGCGAGAAAGCCGCTCACCACGAACCCGTCCGACTTCGGCGCAGGATAGGTCATCGGGATGCTGAGGGCCGCGAACCGCTTGCCCGCTTTGGCAAGGCGGTCCAGAACCGTCTCGCACTTCAGGTCTTCATAGCCGGGGATGCACATCTCGAAGTCGGGGCGCAGGTCGACAAAGCCGTAGACGCCGAACTCGGCCGGGTTCTTGCCCGTCAGGAAGGCGGCCCAGGCCACGTTGCTCACGGCGGGGTAGACGCTCGTGATTCTCTTGAAGGTGCCCCGCTCGGCGAGCCTGTGCAGGTTGGGCATGACGCCCTGGTCCATCATCTTCTCTGCAAGGGAGAAAGGGAACCCGTCGAGCCCGATGCCGACGATGCGTCTGGACTTGCCGAAGCCGAAGATCATGGTCTTGCCTCTGAGGTTGGTTGCTCGTTCAGTCGCGGACGTGCGTTACGATGCCGCCGGCCACCACGTCTCGGCCCCGCACCAGCACAAAGCGTCCGAGTTCCTGCACGTCGTAGAAGGATTCCAGCACGACCGGGCCGGCAGTCTCAAGGACGAGTTCGCCCACTTCGGTTTCCTCCAGCCGTCCGGCGTCGGGCGGCAGGTGCTCGAGCGTGCCCGAGTCGACGCGCTCGCGAATGGCGGCCGCACGGCATGGCTGCGCCTGCGTGGCGCACTTGAATGTGAGCGGCCAGTCCGCATTGCCCAGTTCGAGCGGGGTCGCCGAGAGCCAGAACACGCTCGCGCGGAACCGATCCGTCACGTTGGCTTTACCGCCCTGCCCTTGTGCATCCGCCGGGCAGCCCACCTGCCCGCGCTCTGGCGTGCCGGCGTCGCACACCAGGCCGATGCACTCCCCGGGCCCGGCCGTCTCCAGGTTCCCTCGGGCATACTGCCGGATGGTCAGGACGGTCCGGACCTCGTCATCAGGCAGGAAGCGCAGCCGCTGGCCCTCGCGCAACGTGCCGCTCTCAACGCGCCCGACCACGATGCGCCGGTCCGGCTCTTCCGCGTCCTCGTACACGTCCTGTACGGGGAAGCGCAGGGGCTTCTCGCGCGGCGGAGTGATCTTCTGGAATACGTCCAGGGCGTCCACGACGGTCGGCCCCTCGTACCAGGGCATCTTCGCGGAACGCTCTGCCACGTTGTCCCCATCTCTGGCGCTGATCGGCACTTCGATGCTCGGCCGGACGCCGATCCTGTCGAGGAAGGCGCCCATGTCCCGTTTGACCTCGAGGAAGCGCGCACGATCGAACCCGACCAGGTCCATCTTGTTGTACGCAACGATGACCTGTTCGAGGCCGAGCAGCTCGATCAAGTAGGCGTGGCGCTTCGTCTGCTCTTGCACGCCCTCGGCTACGCTGCAAATCAGCACGGCCGCCTCGGCCTGCGAGGCGCCCGTGATCATGTTCTTGATGAACTCCTTGTGGCCCGGCGCGTCAATGATGACGTAATCGCGCGTGGGGCTGGTGAAGAAAGTCTGAGTCGTGTCGATGGTAATGCCGCGTTCGCGCTCCTCATGCAGGTGGTCCAGGATGAAGCCGAACTCGAACTCCTTGCCCTCGGCCCGAGCGGCGGCCTCGATCTCCTCCATCTTGCCCTCGGGCAGCGAGCCCGTGTCGCACAGGAGGCGGCCGATCAGCGTGGACTTGCCGTGGTCGACGTGCCCCACCAGAACCAGTGCCAGGCTTTCGCGCTCCATGGCGGCCTCACATGTACCCGAGCGCGCGGAGTTTCTGCATGGTGTAAGCGTCCTCCTTGTCCTGGGCTCGGCCGGCGCGCTCGGCCACGGTCGAGGTCTTGAGCTCCTCGATGATCTCGTCCACGGTGAAGGCTTCGGACGCGACGGGACTGCAGCAGGTCTGGCAACCCAGGCTGCGGTAGCGCTTGCCGTTGCGCGCGAAGTAGAGCTCGTTGATCGGCAGGTTCTCCCGCTGGATATAGCGCCAGATGTCCAGCTCCCGCCAGTGAAGCAGGGGGTGGATGCGGATGTGAGTCTCCTGGTCGGCCTGGCTCGTGTACTGATCCCAGAGCTCGGGGGGCTGGTTCTCGTAGTCCCAGCGGAACTGCTGGTCGCGCGGCGAGAAGTAACGCTCCTTCGCTCGGATGCCGTGCTCGTCCCGCCGGATGCCCAGAAGCAACGCCTCGAACCCGTGCTCGGCGATGCAGTCCTTCAACGCCTGCGTCTTAAGCTGCGTGCAGCAGTCGAGCTTGCTTTGCGCTGTGTCGGGTCCGAGGCCGGCCGCCAGCGCCGCGTCGTTGCGAGCCACGATCAGGTCCAGGCCCCAGCGCTCCACGCACTCGTCCCGGAACCGGTACATCTCCGGGAAGTGGTGGCCCGTGTCGATGTAGATGACGGGAAAGGGCACACGCCCGAAGAACGCCTTCTTGCAGAGCCATATCAGGGTCGTTGAATCCTTGCCGACCGACCACAGCGCCCCCAGCCTGTCGAACTGGTGGTTCGACTCGCGGATGATGTAGACGCTGCGGTTCTCGAGTTCGCTCAGGTGATCCATCGCCTTTGGCCGTCCGTGATGCTCTGCAGAAGGCATAATGGCCCGCCAGCCACGCACGACGGGCCCCCGGCTTCCTTGCGGACATGATACGCGTCCACGGGCGCGCCTGCAACCGGTGGCCAGAGCAGCCGCTGCAACGCTAGCGCCTCCTCACCGGCTCCGGCGCGCCGAGAAAGCGTTTGAGGAAACCGGCCAGCGCGACCGGATCGCCGGCCGGGAATCCGTCGTCCAGCACCGCCAGCTCATCGGTGACCGGCCGGGGACGCTCCTCGGCGTCCTGAAAGTGCTCCCGCATCCGGGCCCCGTCGCGAATGCCGAAGTGCAGCCTGCCGTCTTCCAGGTGAATGGACCCGATGCCGGCCAGGTCCGCCAGGATGCGGATCTGCGCCTCGTCCAGCAAGTTCAGCGCTTCCTGGGGCGGCGGGCCGAACCTGTCCCGAAGCGCCGCCTCGACCTCGCGAACCTCCTGGACATCAACTGCACGATGAACCTGGCGATGTATCTCCATCCGTTGCTTGGGCGTGGGCACGTAGTCGTCCGGCAACAGGCTGTCCAGGCCGATGTTGATCATGACGTCGGGCGCCTCCTTGACGGGTTCGCCCTTGAGCTGCGCGGCGGCGCGCGCCAGGAGGCGGCAGTAGAGGTTGTAGCCGACGGCGGCGATGTGGCCGGACTGAGCGGGCCCCAGGATATTGCCCGCGCCGCGGATCTCCAGATCGCGCAGGGCGATGTCGAATCCCGCGCCGAGCTGGGAGTAGCGCTGGATGGCCTCGAGCCGGCTCCTTGCCTCCGGCGTGACGGGACGGCCGCGGGGCGTGAAGAAGTAGGCGTAAGCCTTATGAACGTACCGACCGACCCGGCCCCGGAGCTGATGCATTTCCGCCAGGCCCAGCAGTTCCGCCCGGTCCAGGATGATCGTGTTGGCGTTCGGGATGTCCAGCCCGTTCTCGACGATCGTCGTGCTGACCAGCACGTCCACTTCGCCGTTCAGGAAGCAGTCCATGGTCTCGGCGAGCTGTCTCTCGGCCATCTGGCCGTGCGCCACGGCGACCGCCGCCTCGGGGACGATCTGGCCGATCTTCGCAGCGAAGTCATCGATGGTGCGGACGCGGTTATGGATCAGGAAGACCTGGCCCTCCCGGCTCAGTTCCCGCAGGACAGCATGGCGCAGCATGTCCGGGTTGAACTCGCCGACCTTCGTCTGAATCGCCTGCCGGTCGCGCGGGGGCGTCTGGAGGGACGCGATCTCCCGCAGCCCCATCAGCGCCATGTGCAGCGTGCGCGGTATCGGGGTGGCCGTCATGGTCAGCACGTCCACCGTGGCGCGCATCTTCTTGAGCTTCTCCTTGTGCTCGACGCCGAAGCGCTGTTCCTCATCGATGATCACCAGCCCCAGGTTCTTGAAGGAAACGTCGCCCTGGACCAGGCGGTGCGTGCCGATGACGATGTCGACCGTGCCCTCGGCCATGCCTTCGAGCACGACGCGCGTCTCCGCCCCCGTCAGGAAGCGGCTGAGCATCTCGGTCCGGACGGGGTAGTCGGCCATGCGTTCGGAGAAGGTGCGGAAGTGCTGCTGGGCCAGCACCGTGGTCGGCACCAGCATGGCAACCTGGCGCCCGCCCATCACGGCCCGGAAGGCCGCCCGCATGGCGACCTCCGTCTTGCCGTATCCGACGTCCCCGCAGAGCAGGCGGTCCATGGGGCGGGGCGAGAGCATGTCCCGCTTCACGTCCCCCGCGGCAGCCAGTTGGTCCTCGGTTTCCTCGTAGGGGAACTCGGACTCGAACTGCTGCTGCCACTCGTTGTCGGACGGGAAAGAGATGCCCTGTTGCGTCTCGCGGATGGCCTGGAGCTCCAGCAGCCCTGCGGCCAGGTCCTCGACGGCCTGCTGGGCGCGCTTCCTGGCCTGCCACCAGCTTGCGCCCCGGATCCGGCTGAGCTCCGGCCGCCGCCCGCCGATGCCGATGTAGCGGTGCACCAGTTCAATGCGGTCGCAGGGAACGTGGATGTGCACGTTATCGGCGAACTCCATCTCCAAGTGCTCGCGCTTGCGTCCGTCGCGCTCCAGGACGCTGGTCCCCATGAAACGTCCTATGCCGTGGTTCACGTGCACGACCATGTCGCCGGGCGCCAACTCCTCGGCGGAGCTGACGGCCCGCCCCTCGTGCGC
>CAYUDW010000076.1:10445-16094 GCA_964442595.1 uncultured candidatus Brocadiaceae bacterium | reverse complement strand
CTCCTTGCCGCCGAGCGTGCTCTTGGACTGCGAGGGGTGGAACACCCTCGCGTAGCGCCGCCACTGGCCGTCGCAGGGGTCCAGGAAAATGGGCGCGCGGTAGGCGTCGCGGCGCACCACCTGATACCCGTCCTTCGTCTGCATCTTCTGGTCGAAGAAGCCCTTGACGAAGACCTTGGGCTCGCCCTCGGCCTCGGTGCGGGCGTCTATGCTGAAGCGGTAGACGGCCCCCGGCGTGCACTTGACGTAGTGGCTGCGGTAGTGGACGCCGTGCAGGCCCGCGACCGTGTCGTAGTAGGGCGGCCGCGTGGGGATGCGCTCCGGCGGGGGCGGCACGGGGCTCTCGGGCAGGGACTGGGGGTCGCCTCCGGCCCGGCGCGTGGCCTCGTCCACGGCGGCGCGCACCTCGTCGCTGCGGGCCTTCCACTGCACGTCGAACACGTCGGTGTAGATCCTCAGGCAGCGCTGCCCGTCGGTGCCGCCCGTTGCCCAGAACGTGGTCAGCCCGTCGGTGGCCTGCCAGCCGTAGGGCCAGTATCGGCCCGTCTCGAAGCTGCCGTTCTGGAGCAGGTTGCCCGACTTCGCCTCCATCTGCATGACGTCGAAGGCGTTCTGCGTGGCGTAGGGGATACCGTCCGGGGCCAGGAGTTGGGCCTCAGCCTTCGCCTGCTCGTCCGCCGGCTCGGCGGGCCGTCCGTGCGCGGCAAGCAGGACGGGCAGCAGAAGGCCCACGAGGTAGAGCTGTGCAGGACGCGTTCTCATCTCGCTCAAGTCACCACTTGCTGGCGCAGACCGTCCGGGCGGCTGGTCAAGCCGCCCCGGCGCTCACGCCGGACGTCAGCGGCGGGCCGTCCCCGCCTCCGAAAGGGCACGGAAGTAGTTGCGCACCATCTCGCGATACTGCTCGGGCACCTGCTCGCTCTGCGCGCTGGCAATCTCCTCGCGCAGTTGCTTGGGCAGCAGGGCGCTGCGGTCCCGCCAGAGCTGCTTCTGTATCTCGGACAGTTCCTTGATCTCGCGCAGGTTCGTCAGCACCGTCCGCTGGTACTTGCCGAAGGTGCTGATCTCGGCCTCCTCCAGCGCGGCCTGCTGTGCCTCCATGAGTTCGATGGTCTCGGGCAGTTTGCCGCGCGGGTGCCGGTACTTCTTGAGCCCGTAGTCCAGGCGCCGCGCGTTGTCGATCAGGTCGCCTTGCCGCACGGCCATCCGCTTGAGCCGCTGCTGAAGCGGGGGCGGCACGGGTCCCTGGAATCCCTCGGCGCCCTGCCCGCTGACCTTGCCGCCGCCCGTGGCGCCGGTGGGAGCTTCTGCGCTGAGGTCCTGGACCCAGCCGGCCTCGAAGGGATCGGGCGTCAGGCGGGTCGGCGTCTGGCGGCCGCCTTTGCCGGTGGCGACCTCTTCGACGAACTGGCCGCTGGACTTGCCGGTGCGGCCTTCGCCGCTGCGGCCCCCGACCTCCTGCGTGTTGGGCAGGCGGTTGCCGGTCACGCCCTTGGCGGACATGTTGCTGATGGGGCCGTCCATCGTGTCCCACCCCGCGCCGATGTCCAGGCTGTCAAACCAGGCGCTGGTCACGTCGTCGAACTGCTCGAGCATGTCCTCTTCCTCTTCGACCAGGTCGCCGATCAAGTCCTGGAGCTCGTCGGGCAGCTCGGCCAGCGGCACCTCGTAGTCCTCCATCGGGTCTTCCATGGACCAGAGCTGGTTGTCCTTCGTCTCCATGAGCCACTTCTCGAGGTTGGTCTCGATCTGCTCGGCCAACTCGGCGCCGGCCTGCTCGTGAGGGACCGCCATCTCGATCGCCTGGCGTTCGGCCTCTTCGATGGCCTGCTGGATCTCGCTGTAGACTTCGAGGAACTCCTGCGCTTGGGTGGCGAGCGAGTGGTCCTGGGGCGGCAGCTTGCTCAGGTCGGTGGCCGCTTCCTGGAAGAACTTTGCCCACTTCTTCTCGGTCTCGAGGATGTCCTGGAGCTTGCCCTCGTCCTCGTCGGTGAAGTCGTCGACCGGCGTGTCGCCCAGGGCGTTGGAGAGTTCGATGACGCGCTCCTGGTCCGCCCGGAAATCGCCGAGCGACTTGAGCAATCGCTCAGCGAGTTGCTCGCCGCTCGTTAGGTCCTCCATGCGCTCGGCCAACTCCTCGCTGCCCTCTTCTTCGCGCAGCACGCGGGCAAGCGCGGCAGCGGGGTCCTCGAGCAGCTCCTTGAGCAACTCGACCACGTGGGCCTCCTCCGCTGCGGCCTCCTCAGCGCGGGGCGGGACCGATTCGGCATCGGGCGCGCGCTCCAGCTCCTTCAGCAGCCCGATGGCGCGCGCGACCGGCCCGGCCGCGATGCGTCCGAGCGCCTCAACCATGCGGGAGCCGTCCTGGCCCGTGTAAGCCGTCACGGCCGCGCTGGCACCGGTGTAGATGGCCTCCTCCTGGGCGACCAGTTGGCCGGCCCGCTGGCCGAAGTCGCTTTCCGAATGCTCGTCTTCGGGCTCAATCTGCTCCTGCCCGGCCCCCCACTCGCCGACGGCGCGGGTGGCGGCCAAGTTGGCTTCCTGAAGCCTGATGAGCTCCTTTATCACGTCCACCAGGGCCTGGCGGACCTCGTCCGAGGTGCGTCCCGCGACGGCGGCGTCCACGACGCGGATGTGGTAGACGCGGCTGCGCCCGATGCCTTCCCCCTCGCGGCGCAGGCCGTCGTTAGCCTGCATGTAGTAGGCGAGCGAGGTGCCCACGCCGAGGCCCATCTCCTGCACGTCGATCACGCAGCCCTCGCGGGCGGCCCGCATGCCTCCCTCGTACTGCCAGTTCCGCAGCGGTTCCCAGTCTGCTCCCGCCCTTGGCTGGACGAACAGGTGCAGCTCGCGCAGGCCGAAGTCGTCCTCCGCGCTGGCCAGCAGGGATACCTTGGCGTCCGGCGCCACCGCCACGTCCCTGGCCGGCTCGACGAAGACTACGTTCGGCGGCGCGTCGGGCACGGCCTCGATCTGCCGGACCTGCGGGATGTTCGATATGCCGTCGGCGTCGAACAGATGGATGGTGTACTGGCCGCTACGCTCGATGCGGATCTCCTGGCGGACGACGTTCGGCCCTGCCCTGACGAGCGGCAGTTCCTGCGGGGCCGCCCCTTCTGCGTCCGCCGTCACGTGACGGACCTGGACGTGACTGCGGCTCAAGGGCCTGTCCGCCCGCACCGTCAGCCGGACCGCAGTGCCGACGGGCGCGCGGATATCGCCCGGCGCATTCGTCTCCGTGCGGTCGGGCAGCCCAGTGTAGGCCGGGTAGCGGTATTCGAGCGTCAGGTCTTCGATCGAGGGCCGGTCGCGCACGGTCACGGTATAGAGCCGCGTGGATGCGTCCCCCGCCTTGATGCGGTAGGTGAAGTCCCTTTGGACGTTCGCGTACTCGTACGTGAAGGCGTTGCCCTCGAAGGGCATCGTGTCGGCGCTGCGTTCCGCGCCGGCCGTTTCGGCATGGATGCTGGCGCTCTCGGGCAGCAGGCCGCTGACGCGCGCCTCGATCCGCAGCGAGTCCCCCTGCAGACAGTCGGCGTCGCCGGGACTCACTTCCAGGCGCGTGTCCGTGATGGGCGGGATGTAGCGGTACGGGAAGACGAACCGCAGGAAGGCGTTGCCCATGTAATCGGAGAACAGGGCACCGTAGAGCACGGCTGCGCCGACCAGGCCGAGCGCCCAGCGTCCGGACTTCCAGAGGCCCTGCCCGCCGGTCGGCCGGCCGAAGTCGCGCCTCCGCACACTCTCGGCCGTCTGCCGGACCTGGGAGGCCGCCATGTGGCGCGTTAGCGAGTCCCTGAACCTCTCCCGGGACAGAAGCACGGCGTTGATGACGCTGTTGTCCAGTTCGGGAAACGCCCGTTCCAGGTGCGCCGCGACCATCTCGTCCGTCATCGGCCGCACGAGCGGGTAGAGGATGAAACGGAGGAGCATGAAGGTCAGGATGCCGAGCACGGCGACGGCGTAGGCCAGGCGCACCGGGCCGGGCAGGTGGAACAGGTTGTCCAGGACGAAGCCGATCAGGAGCGCGTCGCCGACGGCGAGGAACGTCTTGAGCGAGCCGGCCAGCACCTCGACGAGCCGCCACGAGGCGCGCGAACGATCGATGGTGCGGAAGACGTGCTCGATCGCCCCGTCCCGCCGCTGGGACTCAGTCGCCATCGGTCGCCTCCGCGGGTTCCGGCTTCCCTGCGTCTGCCCGTTTCGGGGGAGGAATGGGCTCCTCTTCGGTCGGGCGCAGGCGTATCTCCAGGTCGATCTCCTGGGCCTGGGCCGAGACGCGATGGCCGCCCAGCGCCGGCAGCACGACGACCCGCCGCGGCTCGGGGCTCAGGTCTTCGCTCACGATGCGATAGACGAAGAAGCGCTTCTCGATCTGCCACTCGTCCCGCGGCTTGTGCATGGCCCAGACGTCGCAGCGTCGGATCAACTCCGCCCCGGGCAGCGTCGTTCCGCCGCGGCGCTCCTTCATGACCAGGGCGAACGCCCGCTCCTCGTTGCCGGCGGCGTAGGCGATCTTCTGCGTGTGGAAGAAGTCGCGCAGCTTCTCGACCCACGCCTGTATCTCCGCCACGGCGTCGGCGTCGAGCCGCCCCGCGCCCTCGTCCCGCTCGCGACTGAAGCAGACGTAGACGGCCCGGTCGGTGACGATGACCAGGTCATACGTGCCCTCGGTGCAGTCGCCGATCCGGAACCTGCCGGACACCTGGTTGAAGCCGGCCACCACCGAGAAGAGCTTGTCGCGGTTGACGGCCAGCACCTTCTGGAGCTTCTCCCCGGGCGCGTAGATGACGGTTCCCTCGATGGTGCCGCGCGCGCCGGACCCGTCCTCCGTAAACGTGATCGCCCGAACGTAGAGCAGGTCGTCCAGCATCTCGCCCACCTTGCCCTCGTCCTTGCGCCGCAGTATGAAGCGCTGCCGTTGGCCGTCGCTCTCGACGTAGAGGGTCTTAGGCACGATGTGGCCGGTCAGTCGGCGTCCGTCGTGGAAGGTGACGGTCGTCACGTAATAGCGCACGGGGAACGTCTCGCCAGTGTATATCTTATCGTCCAGGCCGCTTTCCTTGAATATCCACTTGGCCTCCATGCTCTGTTTCTCGATGGCGGTCTCGATGCCGGCGATCTCGGCGGTGCGCACCGTGTAGCGCCGCGCCTGGGCTTCGTTGTGGACGATGAGCGAGTCGCCGGTCAGACAGGCCTTGCCGGTGACGGCGCTGCCGTCGCTGAGCTCGACCGTGCCGGGCAGCCACTCGACGGCCGCCGTCGCGCGCACCACCATCCCGAGCGCGAGAACGGCGCACGCCGCTTTGAGCAGGTGCCTTCGCAAGATCATCCCGGACTCCCTCCTACTGTGCTGCTCCATTGTACCACGTTGCGCCGCCTGCCCCAATCCGGGGCGGCCGTCGCGAGGCGTCAATTCAGGGCGCGGCGCTTCCTCAGTATCCATTCCGCCGTGGCGCAGGCCAGCACGGCCGCGAAGAACCACGGCGTGTTCCAGAGGTTCTTCTCCTCGCGGCGTGCCACCAGGCTGCGCCTCTGCTCGATCTCCTCCGGTATCTTGCCGGCGGTCGCCAGCGTGTGGTAGGCGCCGCCGGTCTGGTTGGCCACGAAGCGCAGCGTGTCCTCCGCGACGTCGACGCGGTCGAACTC
>CAYUDW010000076.1:8968-10345 GCA_964442595.1 uncultured candidatus Brocadiaceae bacterium | reverse complement strand
GACCTCGACCGTGGCTTCGTCTTCCGGTTCGCCGTTCCGGTTTCTGACGCGGGCCTTCAGGACGACCGGTTCGTCCGGTTCGTGCTCGACGCGGGCCGGCCAGGCGCTGACCGCTTGCTCGGGCGCGGGCTCCTCTTGTTCGCGTCCGGCCAGCCACCGGATCGACTGGCGCCAGAAGCGGTAGTAGGGCGAGTCCAGCCCGCGGGCCTCCACCTGGAACTTCCACTTCCACGTCGTGTCCGCCGTCAGCGCCATCGCCCGGCCCGAGCCGTAGGACTGAGCGGCAACCACCGGCATCGGCCGATCGCCGGCGCGCTCCGTGGGGTGCACGGCCAGGACCTGCGCGCCGGGCTTGCCGCCGGCCACCCGATTGGCGCCGTCCAGCGTAGCAGGGGCGTCCGGTCCCTCGAAGAACCCGGCGGCGCCGTCGAAAACCGGGTGCGCCCGGCCGTCTTCGGTCAGGGCCGGCAGGAATGCCTCCTCCACGTGGCCGTCCCGCTCGCCCTGCATGGTGACGGGCAGCACGTCGGCCAGCGCGCTGTCGGCGTATCCGCCAGCGCCGAACGCGTGGTAGCCGCCCAGCGCCAGCAGCGCGCCGCCCCCGTCGACGAACTCCTTCAGGTATTCCAGTTGCAGGCCGGTGAACTCCTCGCGCCCGACGTCGCCCAGCACGACCACGTCGATGTCCTTGTAGTCCTCCCGGGCCGAGGGCAGTCCCCGGCTCAGGTCGACGCCGAGCTGGACGCCCTGCACCAGGTAGCGCTCGCCGCTGAGCTTGACGACGCCCGTCACCTCCAGGTTGGGGTCGCTCTCCAGCACGCGACGCAGGAAGCGGTATTCGCTGCGCACCGCGCCCTCGACGATAAGCACACTGATGCGGGGGTCGGTGACCTCGACCGTGAAGGAGCGGCCGTTGTTCTCCGTCACCGTCTCGTCTGCCAGCGTGTCGACCTCGGCGCGCAGCATGTGCAGGCCGACGCGGTCGGGGACGAAGCGCAGCTCGCATTCTGCGCTCCCGTCCTCGGCGGCAAGCTGAAGCGTCTCTGCCGCCAGTTGCTCGTCGCCTTCGAGCAGCCGGAGCTCCACCTCGCGCTCGGCGGCCGTGAACTTCTCGAGGCCCGTCCAGGCGACCTCCAGCTTCACGGTCGCCTCGTTGTTGACGATGAACCGGGGATTCTGCGGGACGCGGGAGACGCCGAGGTCGTGGAACAGGCCGTGCTGGCCGATCCGCCCGCCCAGGGCCACCGCGAAGACGGGCACGCCGAGCCCCGGCGCCACCTCCTCCGGCTCGACGCCGTGCGTGCAGACGCCGTCCGTCAGCAGGACGACGCCGGACACCTCCTCCTGGCGCGTCTCCCTCACGACGTCCTTGAGGGC
>CAYUDW010000076.1:0-8868 GCA_964442595.1 uncultured candidatus Brocadiaceae bacterium | reverse complement strand
GAGCACGGCCACGGTCGCCTGCGCGCGCTCGGTGCGGGTCAGGCGCAGCACGGGTTGAAGCAGGAACAGGGCGACAATGGCGATGACGAGCGTCCGCAGGCCGGTCAGCGCGGCGAAGGCGTTCCGCGAGAGGCGGCTCCGCTTGTGGCGGTAGAACACGTAAGCCAGCGCCGCGGCCCCCGCCGCGCCGAGCATGACCAGCACGGCGGGCCAGTTGCCGGTGAACGCTATCTCCCAATGCTTCATGCGCTGTGCCTAGTGCTTCAGCAGGACGTTGCCGACGAAGCTCTCGGCGACCGCCAGCAGGATGGCCAGGGCGAACAGGTGGTTCCACAGGGGCAGGCCCTCCCGCTCGCGCCGGACCAGCATCGTGAGCCCGTCGGGGTCGCCCACCACCCTCGCGTTCCGGGCTCCGACCATACGGCGCGCCTCCTCGGAGTCGATCCTGTCGAGTTCGCTCTCGCGCGTCTCGACGTTGACGGCGAAGAGCTCCTCGTGCTCCTCGTCGCCGGAGGTGTAGACGGCGCGGTAGACGCCGGGCCGCGCGGTCTCCTTGAGGACGGCCCTGCCGGGCTCGTCGGTTGAGCCGGCGCCCGGCAGCTCCACGGGCTCGCCCTCGCCCTCGGCGGCCGGGCCGAAGAAGCCGACCTGCACCGGCTCGTCCGACGGGGGAAGCTCCACTGCGTAGGGCGAGCCGACCGCGACCTCCCGGTCGCCCGTCGCCGGCCGGCCGGCGTAGTAGACCATCTGGTGCAGGACGGGCAGGAAGAAGGAGCGGGCGGGCAGGTTGTTCCAGTCCAGGTCGGCGCTGCTCGTGCACAGGATCACGCTGCCCGCGCCGGTCTTCTTCTCGAGCAGCAGCGGGCCGGCGTCCAGCTCCGCCAGCACGGCGCCGCCCTCCGCCTGCGGCGTGACGGAGAAGAAGCGCTCGACCCGGGCCGCGCCCGTGTCTATGGCGTCGGCCACGCCCCGGAGGATCGGATGCTGGCGGTCCAGCCGGCGGATGCGGAAGCCGCCCCCCGCGGCGTCTTCGTCGGCCCGTCGCACCTCGCCCAGAAGCGCCGGCAGCAGGGATTCGCCGCCGTCGCCGGCCAGTGCCGTGTTATAGGAGGCCGGGTCCACCCGGTCGCCGGCGAACACGATGAGCCCGCCCCCGCCCTCGACGTAACGGCGCAGCCGATCCGCCCAGAGATCGGGCAGTCGGGGCACGTTGGCGAGGATGACGCAGCCGTAGTCGTCCAGCCGATGCTCGAGGAAATCCGCTGCCGTGACCGTCTCCGCCCTGACGGGGGATACGGTCTTGCCGCCGGCCGCCGGCGCCGAGAGGGCGAGTTCCAGGAAGAAGGTCTCGTTCAGGTAAGGCACCGTCGAGGGATCGCCGTTCACCAGCAGCACGGGCAGGCTTTCCAGCACGTTCACGGTGAAGTAGCGGGAGTCGTCCGGCCCCAGTTCGTCGGGCCCGAGCCTGAGCTCACCGGCGAACTGCCCGCTCCGGCCGAAGACGTGGCTGAAGACCACCGTCGCCTCTGCACCCGCGGCCAGAGACACCTCGCGCTCTGCGACCTTCTCGCCGTTGAGGAAAAGGCCGAGGTTCTGCTCGACGTTCCGGCTGCCCGTGTTCAGCAACCGGCAGTAGATCTGGGAAGCGGCGCCGGCTACCTGAACGTTCACGCCGAACTCGACGCTCGTGACCGCCAGGTTCTCCTGCACCTCGCCGCCCACGTCCACGAGGAAGACGGGCATATCCGCGGGGAAGGCGTCCTGCAGCTCCGCGAGCGCGGGGGTCCAGCACAGCCTCTGGAAATCCGTGACGACGTAGAGCTCCTTGCGCGGGAGCGTGCTGCGTTCGAGAGCGGCCAGAGCCCGTCGCAGCGGCCCGGCCAGCTCCGCCGTGCCGTAGCCGCACTCCATCGCCTTGAGTTCGTCGCGCACGTGTGCGAGCCCGGTCGTCAGTTCGGGCGGGGCCTCATCCTGCGCATCGAACGGCGCCAGGACCGCCGCATCGCCCTTTCCGAGGCCGTCCAGGATGTCTGCGACGGCCTGCCGGGCCCTGCCGAACCGCATTGCGCCCCGGGAGCTGGCGCGCAGGGAATACGTGTTGTCCAGCACCACGGCGACCGCCGTCGGAACGTCGCTGCCCTTGAAGGTTGCCGAGCGGATCATCGGGCGGTAGAGCGCCCCGATCAGCGCGGCCAGCAGCAGGAGCCTGAGGGCGAGCAGCAGCAGTTCCTTCAGCCGCTGGCGGCGCGCCACCCGCTGGTCCACCATGCGCAGGAAGCGCAGCGTGCTGAACGGCACGCGCTTGGCCTTCCGGCGGTGCACCAGGTGAATGACTATGGGGATGGCAAGCGATGCCCAGAGCAGATGGATCATGGGAACGACCAGTTATCAGTGGTCAGTTATCAGTTGCCGGTGCGATGCGGCCGTCCGCAGACTTGGCGAGAACAGTCTGCCTGTGACATACTTCGGTTCCCAACCCAGCCAAGATGTCCGCCGTCGGGCCGTAAGCGCACGTGCGCAGGTCGGTCGTGCCGATACGAGTTGCCAGCGACATCGCCGCGCCCAGAAGAGGCCTGTCGCAGACGTCGCTCCACAGGTAGAACTCGGCGCGGCCAGCGTCGCCGGTCCAGTAAGCAGGTCGGAAGACGGCAACGAACGGCTCGGCATGGCCCGCTCGCCGGCCCCTGTACGCCACCGGAGGCGCAGGGGCACCACCGTGCCCGCGCCACGTCGGCGGGTTCCTCTCGGCATCGACGAGGACATTCCAGTGGAGACGGGGGTGCAGCAAGCGTTGCGTCCGCATGCACCGGCCATCGGGTTCGGGCAGCGACTCAAGTGATACGGGTTCGCACGTGAAGCCCTCTGGGATGCTGTGGGGCCTGGGATCGAGCGAGAAGGTGCGCACAGCCAGCCTGTCGCTGAAGCCCTGCTTGCGGTAGAACCCAATCGCGTCGCGGTCGCCCCAGACGCAGCAGCAGTTGCAGCGCTTCTCGGAAGCCAGTCGCAGTGCACGTGCGAGCAGGCCTCCCCCGACCCCGCGGCGCTGCCGGTCGGCCCTTACGTTGAGCATAGAGACGTCCAGCGTCGTGCCGAGTTCGGGAACGTCCGGTCCCCACCACATCTCCATCTCGGCGATCACGGCGCCGTGCTCCTCCACCACAACGGGGAGTGCTCCCAGCCGCAGCATCCACTCGATGTGATGCCGGCACTCCTGCTCATCCTGCCAAGGCATGCTGCCGCCCACCGAGGCCAGGACGGCGTAGATGTCGGGGACGTCGCCGGTGGTGGCCCGCCTGATGATCATCGCTCTGTTTCCGACGTCTCATCCGTCCCGCATTCGCGGGACTGGGTCCTATCTCCCGCCCGTGTCCCAGGGCCCACGCCCCGGGCCATTGCTACCGGCACTTCTCGCGCCTGTTCAGGTAAGCGGCCAGCATCAGCTCGTACGGGGTATCGGTGGTCACGAGCTGATAGTCCACGCGGGACGCCGCGCAGGCCTGTCGGTAATGCTGGATGAAGCCCTCGAACTTGCGGCGGTAATCCTCCCGGACCACGTCGGCCCTGACCTGCATCTTCCGGTTCGTCTCCAGGTCCACGAAGTCGATAAGCCCGTCGTAGGGCAGGTCTTGCTCGGCGGGGTCGAACAGGTTGAAGACGACCACCTCGTTGCGGTCGTGTCGGAAGTGGCTGAGGGCGTTCATGACGGCTTCCTGATCGTCTATCAGGTCGCTGATCACGATGACGAGTCCGCGCCGGCGGGTGCTTTCGGCCACCGAGTGCAGCGAGGCCGCGATGCCGGTCTCGCCCCCGGGCTCGGTGCGCTCCAGCTCTTCCAGGATGTTCCTCATGTGGGCCGGGCTGTTGCTGGGAGGGATTCGCTTGCGCACCTGCTCGTCGAAGACCACCAGCCCGACCTGGTCCCGTTGGAGTATCATCAGGTAGGTCAGGGCCGCCACGAGGAAGCTGCCGTAGTCGAACTTCGTCAGGCCGTCGGAACCGAACAGCATCGAGCCGCTCGAGTCGAGCAGCAGCGTGCACGTCAGGTTGGTCTCCTCCTCGTACTGCTTGACGTAGCGCTTGTCACTGCGGGCGAAGACCTTCCAGTCGAAGTGCTTCAGATCGTCTCCGGGCAGGTATTCGCGGTACTCGGCGAACTCGGCGCTGAAGCCCTTGAACGGGCTGCGGTGCAGGCCGCTGATGTAGCCCTCGACGACGGCGCGGGCGATGAACTGGAGGTTGCTTATCCGGGCGAGCTTCTGAGGCTCGTGGTATTTGCTTCTGAATCCGGGGCGCATCTTCAGACAGTGGTCAGTGGACAGTGGGCAGTGGCCGACGGCACCTGGCTAGAGGTCCGTCGCTTCCTCCCTGGCGGCTCCCGCGCCGGCGGCCCTTTCCCGGCGGGCCTTCTGGGCGTACGCCTTCTCGTCCGGCTCCTGGATGGTTTCCAGCAAGTGATCGATCACGCCCTCGACCGAGATGCCCTCGCTGTCGGCGTTGAAATTGGTGAAGATGCGATGCCGCAGCACGGGATGGGCGACGGCACGGACGTCGGAGCAGGCAACGTTGAACCGCCCTTGAATGAGGGCCCGGGCCTTGGCTCCCAGGACCAGGTACTGCCCGGCGCGCGGTCCGGCGCCCCATTCCACGTAGTCCTTGATGTAGGGCGGTGCCTCGTCACATTCGGGCCGTGTGGCCCGTACGAGGTCGGCGACGTATTCCAGCACGTGATCGCTGACGGGCGCCCGCCGCACGATGTGCTGAACCTGCGTGATCTGGCGCCCGTCCATGACGGCCTTCGCTTCGGGCAGCTCGTCCGTTGTGGTCTTCTTGAATATCTCTATCTCTTCGTCCCGCTCGGGGTACGTAATGAAGATGTTCAGCATGAAGCGGTCGAGCTGCGCCTCGGGCAGGGGATATGTCCCCTCCAGCTCGATGGGGTTCTGCGTCGCCAGCACGAAGAACGGCTGCTCGATGGGGTAGGTGTTTCCCCCCACGGTCACGGCGTATTCCTGCATGGACTCCAGCAGGGCCGCCTGCGTCTTGGGGGGCGTGCGGTTGATCTCATCCGCCAGTAGCACGTTGGTGAATACCGGACCGGACACGAACCGGAACCGCCTCTGCTGTGTCTCCGGGTCGATGTCGAGCACTTCGGTCCCCGTAATGTCGCTTGGCATCAGGTCCGGGGTGAACTGGATGCGCTTGAACCCCAGGCTCAGGCACCGGGCCAGGGTACGCACGATGAGGGTCTTGGCCAGGCCCGGCACTCCCACCACCAGGCAGTGACCGCGGCAGAAGAGCGTGATGAGGATCTGCTCGAGCACCTCCTGCTGGCCCACGATCACCTTCTCGATCTCGGCGAGCATGACCTTGCGCACGGAACCGAGTCTGGCGACCAGTTTCGCGTCCCTGTCCCGACGGCTCGCCTCGGCGTCCGGCGCGTGTCGTTTTTCGGGGCCCAATGCGTCCTTCCTTTCTCTGACGGCCGCTACCAGACGCCGCCCTCGGCAGAAGGGGGCGGCGGCAAGTTCGCCAGGGCCGCACCGGCCACTCACCACTGAGCGCCGGCTGCTTCCCTGTCAGTGCGTCATGGCATAGAGAACGACGTTTACGCCGAGCCTGACGGCGTCGTGCTGGGCTATGTCTCGGCCGAAGGGGTGGTCGAACCCGCGCCAGCCGCCGCCGATGCCGTAGGGGGTGTAGATCACGGCCGTTGTGCCTCCCAGCTCGACGCCTTCCAGCGGCAGGGCGGGCGGCGCTTCGCCGGTGGACGCGGCGTAATCGGTGTAAGTCACGTCTTCGACGCGGTTCAGGATGGTGTAGACCGGGTGGTCTGCGGGCAGCCTCTGGAGCTCATGGTCCGGCAGCGCTTTGGCCATCTCGCGCCGGAACGCCCTGTCGAACTCGCGCTCGCCGCAACTGGGGCTGGCCAGCAGGAACCCGCCGCTGCTCAGGTATCGCCGCAGCGCCTGGATCTGCGCCTCGCTCAGCTCGAAGTCGTGCCGCCCCGTCACGTAGAGGAAGGGATACTCCAGCAGTTCGTCCGCGGTCAGCTCAACGGCGTTGCGCTCGAACTTGACCTCCGCGCTGGTGTTGGCCGTCACGAACTTCAGCAGGTTGGCGATGGCATTCGGCTGGACGTCCCAGTTGTCGCCCAGTTTGGCCTGGGCGAAGACGAAGTCGCCCCTCGCCCGCTCCTGCTCCTCGTAGTAGACCTTGCCCGTGCTCTGGTACTGGGCCAGGGGGAAGGTGACCAGCGCGTAAGCGATCATGTTGACGCCGAGCCGCCGGGCGTCGCCGGGATGCACGCTGTAAGCGCCCTCGCGGATGTGGCCGTCCCATCCGCAGCTCACGTCGTAGCGCGACAGGACGACGGCGGTGCGGTCGCCGAAGTCCAGGCCGAAGAACACGGGCTTCCCCGTCGCCCCGTCGGCGTCGGGCACCGGCCGGGTGTACGTCACCTCGTCGATCTGGTAATAGCAGTGGAAGAGCGGATGATCGTCGGGCAGCCGGCGCCAGCGCCGGTCCGGCAGGACGCGGTTCATCTCCCGCGTGAACGCCTTGAAGAAGTCCGGGTCGCCGAAGCAGGTGTCGCCCCAGATCGTGCCCCCGTTCTGGAGGAACGTGCGCAGCAGCGCCACCTCCTGTTCGGGGAGTTGGAAGTCGTCGCTTCCGGTGTAGTAGAAGATGGGGAACTGCGCGGGATCGGTGGTGAACGCCCGCAGCGGGCCCTGCTTCCTGGTGTAGTTCACGCCCAGCGTCTCGTGGGCGATCTGCGTGAGCATCGCCACGTCGCCGGGGTCCTTGTTCCAGTCATAGTAACGGATCGCCTCGCCTTCTCGCTGCACTTCCTTGATGCCGCCGAACTGGATCTTGGCGATCAGGACCGGCGGGGAGGGCGGCCGCTTCTTCTCGGTGCGCCTCAGGGGTGTGGCGGGCAGGGGCAGCGGTGGGAACCCTTCGCCGCCTTTGCGCCTCTGCGGAGCCGCCGGGGGAGCGGACCCGCACGGCCCCTTGGGCACGTTGAACCCGTCATCGGCGAAGCCGTCTGCCGCCACCAGAAAGACCAGCATCAGCACGACGTTCCGGATTGCTTTCATGGCGACTCCTTTGCGCTGCCAGGAGCCCCTCACGTTGTGCGAGTGGGTCCCGGCTTTTGCACCCGATATGATATATCCTGCGGGGCCTCCCTGCAATGCCGAATGTGAAGGGGGCAGAGTCCCAATCGCCCCTCATGCGTTCCTTTCGGCGCAACCTTGCCGCGTGGCACCGAGAATCCATTGGCTACGTGCGCATGTAGCTCCGCGGGCGGATGGCGCCCATTCTGAGCGCGAATGCGCAAGCCATCCACCGCCGTGATTATACCGCAAGTCAGGGCCTTCGCAGGTGAGCAGACCGTGTGCTTTTTCCGCGATTGACAGCCCTGGCCCCCCGTGCTATAGTCGCCTCACGGGCCTTCTTGGACAGTGTGTCCATCCCAATGTCTGCCCGATGGGATGCCTTCGGCAGTGCGAGGGCGCCGCGGTACAGTCTGGCCTTTTGAGGATCGATGATGAAGGTAGAGGTCACTGAGGACTGCATTGCGTGTGGGCTTTGCGTTGACTCCTGCCCGGAGGTGTTCGAGATGGGCGAGGAGTTCGCCGAGGTCATAGTGGACGAAGTGCCGGACGAGAGCGAGGAGTGCGTCAGGCAGGCGGCAGAGGATTGCCCCACCGAGGCCATCGTCGTTGAGGAGGAGTAGCGAGGCGGGGCCTTCTTCTTGAGATGGCCGCGGCGGCGCACGGGTAAATGCATGCCGGACGAGAAAGCCGCATGGGATAGCGGCTTGTGTGTCAGGCAGCGACCTCGGCATCCCGCAACCGATGGGCGTTTGCCGACGAGCCATGCGCCTGAGGGCCAACGCGGACCAGTAAGGCACCGTGGCCTGGTACCACGGCGAGGTCGCCGAAAGCGGCTTGCACCAAAGCCAGGAAGATAGAGATCTCGTAACGGGCGTTTTCCGCATTTACTTCTTCTCGGGGGGAGGCAAGTCATGCCCGAATTTCTGAATCCGTTTAACGGGATGGCACCGGACCGCAAGATGACGAAGGCGGAGCTGACCCGTGCCATCCGCCTGAACCTGGCGGCCGAACACGAGGCCGTTCATCTCTACCAGGCACACGCGGACGCCACGGATAATATGCTGGCCAAGAAGGTCCTGTTGGAGATCGCCGACGAGGAGCGTGTGCACGCCGGCGAGTTCCAGCGCCTGCTCAACATCCTGCTCGACGACGAGGAGGAGCTAATGAAGGGCGGCGCCGCCGAGGTGGACGAACTGGCCGAGGAGCTGGGGGAGTAGCCCCGGATCTGTCCCCGCGCGCAGACCGTCCCGACAAGCCTGGTCAGGTGACGTTCATCGATCAGCAAAGGGGGAATCTACATGACCGTGTGGGCGGAGTATTCTGACGGGACCGCCGTCAGCGAGGAGGTCTTTCGCGTGCTTGCGCGTTACGCGCCGCAGGGGACGCTGGACGTCTTCGCGTCCGACCAGCATAGCTCGTACCTGAGGCTCTTCCAGAGCTACCTGAAGCACGTGGGCGAGGATCGCGAGGCCACCGACGAGGACGTGCGGGACATCTGCCGCCGCTTCGCCAAGGCGCTTCAGGGGACACCGTCCGCGGCGCTGTTCAACCACCTGGCCTACCTGAGCCCCGGCTTTCACGAGCTGCTGGGCGAGAAGACCATGCTGATCGGCCGGCTGGAGGACACGCGCACCGAGGAGATGGACGGCGGCCGCGGCCAGCTCGCGCGCCTGGCGATCGAGCCCGAGGAAGTGGCCGAACACGTGGACGCCTTCAAGACGCTGGTCAAGCTCGACCCCGACCACGAGGA
>CAYUDW010000075.1:9909-16194 GCA_964442595.1 uncultured candidatus Brocadiaceae bacterium | reverse complement strand
TGGTTGCACTCCTGCTGGACCATGGCGCGGACGCCATGGCTCGCGATGTCACCGGCTCGACACCGTTGCACAACATTCCACCCAAGGTGATCCAGGCAGTCGGGGAGCTGCTTCTGGCTCACGGCGCGGACGTGAACGCGGCAGGAGAATCCGGCATGACGCCCCTGCACAGCCAGAGCTACGCGGGTGACCCCGATGCGGTCGAGTTCCTGATCTCCCAGGGCGCCAGGATCAATACGCGAGACCGTACTGGCTCGACCCCTTTGCATAGCGCCGTCATCTGCCATCACAGGGCTGTAGCCGAGCTGCTCTCTTACCACGGCGCCGACGTCAATGCCGTGCGGGACGGTGGCTACACGCCTCTGCACTGGGCAGCCATGGCAGACGACGTGGAACTGGCTGATCTTCTGCTGGCCAGGGGGGCCGACATCGAGGCGCTTGACAAGGACTCCTTGACTGCTTTGCACTGGGCCGTACGCTTCGGCAAGCACGAACTATACGAGCTGCTCGTCTCGCGCGGCGCCAACACGGAGGCTAGAGACAAACTAGGGATGACGCCGGGGCAACGGCTGGGCCTTGATCCGGGAGTGGTGTCGGCGGACGAATGGCACCCCTGGCAGGGGCCGGTGCCGGCCGGTGGCGCCCTGCGCTTGCACGCAGCCGCGCTCGCCGGCGATTGGAAAACCGTGAAAGGCATGATCGATCGGGGCTCGGACGTCAATGCGAAGGCACTTAACGGTTGGACTGCGTTGCGGGCAGCGGCGTATCGAGGGCATAGCGACGTCGCGGCGCTCCTGTTGAGCAGCGGCGCGAAGCACGACATCTTCAGCGCTGCCTGCATGGGCGACGTGGCCGCCGTCAGCAGCCTGCTCAAGGATGATGCCGATCTGGCCGCTGCCACGGACCAGCAGGATGGCCAGACGCCGCTCCACTGGGCCGGCCGGAGGGGCCACCTGCAGGTCGTGAAGCTGCTGTTGCAGAAAGGAGCCCCGGCGAACGTCATGGACCAGGCGGAGACGACCCCCCTATGTGTGGCGGCCGGCGAAGGCCACACCGACGTTGTGGCGGAGCTGCTGGAAGCAGGGGCGGTTGTCTCGGTCGGCACCGGCGCCAGACCTTCGCTGGCACAGATCTTCCTGGGCCCTCCCGACTACATGTATGACACGGCGGACGCGGGTGGCCGATCTGCCTTGCACAGGGCTGCCGCCGGGGGTCACACGGATGTCGCAAAGCTCCTGTTGGAGCACGGGGGATACAAGGACATTCGGGCGCACGACGGCCGAACGCCCCTGCACGAGGCCGCACGTGCAGGTCACGCGCCGACGGTTGAGTTGCTGCTTGCACAGCGAGCCGGACCCCAGGCACAGGCCGCAGACGGCACCATGCCGTTGCATCTGGCGGTGCAAGGCGGGCATCGGAAGGTGGCGCAGATCCTCCTTGACCGCAACGTGCCGGTTGACGCAAGGGACTCCAACGGAAGAATACCCCTGCACCTCGCCGCGGACGGCGGACACTGTGATCTGGTGGAATTCCTGCTGGAGCGCGGTGCGGATCTGGAGGCGGCCGACCAGCGCGGGAAGCGCCCGCTCCAGTATGCCGTCCGCGCGAGCAGGACGGCAGCAGCGGAACTGCTCCTGCGCAAAGGGGCTGAAGTGAATGCCCGCGACGTGAACGGATGGACGCCGCTGATATGGGCCCCCACTGACGAGATGGCCGACCTGCTCCGCCAGCACGAGGCGACGAGGTGACGGCGGCCCGACTGCTGAGCGGGGCTCCGTGCGAGACAGAACGGCCGCCAACACAGCATGGTGCAAGGCAGAGGAGACAAGAGGCATGAGCTTCCGGACCGTCTTGATTGTCACACTGACGTTGCTTCCTGCAGGCTTCGCCTCGGCGCAGCCCGCGTCTGGATTTAGCGTCACCGACGTGGAGCTGATCGAGCAACTCCGCCGGCGCGAAGCGATCCTGAGGAAGGAACTGGTAGTCGATTTCACCGTGACACGATCGAGGCTCCCAGGCCACGAAGAACAGGAAGCGCTGAAGGAACAGGCGCTCGAGGTCCTCTACCAGCGAGGCGCCTTTCGCGAGAAGCCCGAGTACACCCGGACCGTGTTCTACAGCTCATACGGGCTTGAGCCTATGGCCTACACGGTCGGCGTGCGCGGGCGGAAGCTCCGCCTGGAGTACGACGACAGGGGCTTCGACCTCCTGACGGCGGAGGAGCCGGGTCACAACACCGTCTACTACGATGGGAAGGTGTGCCTGAGCTACAGGGATCCGCCCTACCGTGGCGTGGAAGCCGGCTACATCGACGCCGGCCAGGCCTGGGAGACGTCCTGGGTCCTGGCCCTGCAGGCCGCTGGCCTCTGCATCCACAACCCGATCGACGGACGTCTGGACACGAGCGCATGCCTGTCCGAGTTCTTCAAACAGGCGCGCGCCCAGGGCAACCTGGAAGCTGTCAAGGCGGATCAGTCGAGCGAGGGAGCCGGTTGCTACGTCCTGACAGGCTACGTGGCGACTGAGGACAGGCCCGGCTGTTTCACGGCGGCCAGGGCATTCCTGGACCCCGAGCGCGGATGCACTCCCGTCCGCATCGAGTGGGGCACGCGCGAGAAGGCCCAGGACGGGCAGATGGAGGAGCGCTGGTCGGCTCGGGTCGTGGACGTAGAGTTTTCCGACGTGGGGGACGGAATCTGGTTCCCGATGAAGGCCGACTTCGTGCTCAGCGAAGCCGAACTCGTGCCCGATCCGAACAAGCCTCAGAAGGACTGGCAGTCCAAGATGCTCGACATGTGGAACCTGGCACTGGTCGTGTCTAAGGTGCATGTCGGCGAGAGCCCGGCCGGCTACCGCTTCGGGTTCCGCTTCCCGTGGGGGACGAAGGTCCGCGACGGGCGAACGGGCAAGCCCTACACCGTGGGCACCGTGTCCCTCCTGAAATCCCCGCTGGCACTCTCGGTTGGCGGTGTGGCAGTGATCGTGCTTGTGACCCTGGGAGTCTTGCGGGCGCGCAAGCGCTCAACGCGCTGAGACGTGCCTTCGGCGCATCTCCCGGGATCGCAGCATGCGACGAGCGTGAAAGACAGCCGGGGCCATACCGTCGGTGGGTGGCGACCTTACGGCCAGGTCTCGATGGATGTCAGCACCACAGCGGCGGAACACATCGCCGCTTACTTCGAGCCGTTCGGCGTGGGCTCGCCGCTTGCTCGCCGGCGGACGTGCACAACCGCGACCCGCGCGAGCTGCCGCTGGTTTCGGGCGGAGCAACGGCCGTCGGCGACGGCGTGCTGGCGAAGACGGAGGGCGCGAATGTGGTATTATGTCAGTTCGCGCCCTGGCACCTGCACTACTCGGGCGAGAAGATGAACATCAAGCGGACGTTCCGCAAGCTGTCGTACTGCACGACGCGGCTTCTGGCGAACATGGGCGCCGGTGGCCGTACGCCGTTGCTGGCACACGTTTCCCGCCCGGTCGACGAGGGCGAGCAACGCTGGCTGGACGGCCTCTACCTCGATGTCCCGGAGGAATGGGACGACCCCTACCGCTTCTTCCGCTGGTGACATGAAGGGCATCAGTCGACGCCGGTTCCTTGAGGGGATGGCTGGAGGGGTGAGCCTGGCTGCGTTGAGGCCGTTCGACAGGGAACCGCAAGTGTCTCGTGTGGAGGGCAGGCCTATGAAGCTCAACGTGCCGATGTTCGACGTGAACTGCGGCTGCGGCGTTTGGCCGTTCCGGCCCACCTTGTCTGCCGACGCCGCCTCGCTGGAGAAGCTGCTGCGCGCCGAAGGCATCACCCGCGCCTGTGCTTATCCCCTGGAGGCCTACCTGTGGCCCGACCCACAGGAGGCGAACGAGCTGCGCCTGCCGCAGCTCGCCGAGTCCGGTTTCTTCGTACCCTCCGCGGTGCTCAACCCGACGCTGCCGGCCTGCCTGAAGGGCTACCGGCGCTGCCGCGAGGAATGGGGCGTGCCGATGGTGCGCCTGATGCCCGGCTACCACCTCTACGAGCTGGAGGACCCGTCCGTGGACGCGCTGGCCGAGCAGGCGGCCGCCGACGGCGTGGTGCTAGGCGTCTACGTGCGCGCCGAGGACAAGCGGATGCAGAATCCGATCGCCAAGGTGCCGCCGCGGTCGATCGACGAGGTGGGCGCCCTGGCGCGCCGCCACCCGCGGCTGAAAGTAGCTGCGTTCGGGTTCGGCCGCCTGTGGGACAGGTGCGAGCTGGTGCCGCCGGCTACGGTGAACCTGCTGCAGGAGCAGCCGGACCTGCCCGAGCGGCCCGATGTGCCCGAGAACCTGTGGATCGAGCTGAGCTTCTTCGAGCATGAGTCGTCGTTCGTGAACGCCCTGAAGCTCTTCCCGGTCGAGCGGCTGCTGTTCGGCTCGCACGCGCCGCTGTTCTACCCGCGGGCGAACGTGGCCAAGATCGAGTATTCCGAGGCGCCCGACGAGGCCAAGCAGGCGGCCTTGCGCGGCAACGCTGAAGAACTGCTGGGGGTGACAGCATGAACGCCATAGACATCCACGTGCACCACCGCTGGACGAAGCTCGACCAGCGGCCCGACTATCCCCTCGAGCGCACCCGGTCGCTTGCCCGCCAAAGCGGCATCGACAAGGTGCTACTGCTGACCAGCGGCGCGCGCAGCACGCCCGAGCAGTTACGGGAGCGCAACGACTGCACGCTCAAGCTCATGGAGTGGGCCCCCGACTTCTTCTTGCCGGCCATGTACCTGTGTGCTGAGCACGGCGCGAACGTCATCAAGGACGAGGCGCTCCGCTGCGTGGAGGCCGGCATGGTGGCCATCAAGCAGAGCTCCGGCCAGAGGGCGAGTGACGAGGACGTAGACCCGATTGCCGAGGCGGCCGCCGAACTTGACATCCCGATCCTGTTTCACGCCTGGTATAAGACTGTTGAATCTTTCGCGGATGAGTCGAACGGCGCCGACGTCGCGGCGCTTGCCCGACGGCATCCCGATGCGCGGATCATCATGGCTCACATGACCGGCGTCGGGAGGCGCGGCGTGCAGGACGTCGAGGACCTGGCCAACGTCTACGTGGATACGTCCGGCGGGTGGTATGACAGTGAGATGGTCGAGTACGCGGTTCGTCGCATGGGCGACGAGCGGGTGATCTACGGCTCGGACTACCCGGGGCGGGACTATGCGCCGCAGGTCGGCCGCGTCGAGGGCGCTAACCTTCCCCAGGAGGTCAAGGAGAAGATCCTGTGGCGTAACGCGGCGGCCGTGCTGAAGCTGGATATCGCCGACTCGTGATCCATCGGGCGAAACGTGTGACTCGCGCGGTTGCCGGTTCCCTGAGCGGCCAGAGGCCGAGTTCGTCTCTGGCGCCCTGCGGGGATGACATTCATCAGCTTCCATCAGGGACCTACAGGTGACCTGCCTACGCATGACTTTGGCGTCGGCTGTCATCATCCTGTCTGCCTCGCGCCCGCCTGCGCCGTGGCCCGATGGAAGCATGACGGCCGCCGTGGGCGGCGCTGAGGGCTTCTATTTGGCCTCGCCCGCTGCTATGATGGGGCTTGTCTAGGAGAGAGCTGGGGCCGAGGCAGGGCGAGGGCCTGGAATCCCGATGACGCAGCCTGGAATCCATCTTTGAGCTGGCAGGAGGCATTAGAATGAGAGGTGTGCTCTGCGGAATGACGCTGACGATGGCATTGTCTGCCTTGGGGTGCACGGGCGTGCCCAAGGGCCTAGAGCCGGTCAACGGCTTCGAGGTCGAACGTTACCTGGGGAAGTGGTACGAGATCGCGCGACTCGACCACCGCTTCGAGCGCGGCCTGAGCGACGTCAGCGCTACCTACACGCAACGGGATGACGGCGCCATATCCGTGCTCAATCGGGGCTTCAGCGAGGAAGACGGAGCCTGGAAGGAAGCCCATGGCACAGCCCGCTTCCGGGGCGACACCACGGTTGGCAGCCTGAAGGTGACGTTCTTCTGGCCCTTCTACGGCGGCTATCACATCATCGCGCTGGACAAGGACCAGTATGCCTACGCGATGGTCACCGGGCCCAGCCGCTCGTACCTGTGGATCCTGTCCCGCAGGAAGGAGCTGGACAAGGCTACGCTGGACGGACTCGTCCGGCAAGCCGGCGAACTCGGCTTTGCGACAGACGACCTTATCTGGGTCCGGCAGACCCACCCGGAAGGCTGACCGAGCCTGGCGGGTCGGCCACGCTGTGCTGCGGCTCCGTCGGCATCGACTGCATCGCGTGCCCGCTACTCGGTCGCAGTTTTGGCAGCACGCCGAGCGCACCGGCCACG
>CAYUDW010000075.1:6223-9809 GCA_964442595.1 uncultured candidatus Brocadiaceae bacterium | reverse complement strand
CGCGTGCCCGCTACTCGGTCGCAGTTTTGGCAGCACGCCGAGCGCACCGGCCACGCGGTTCTTGCTCAGGCCGTCCGCCGCGCGGTGCGGCCTCGTTGCCGGTGCCTTCGGCGCGAGTCCTGCCGGGGGGGCCACCTATCTCCTTGCATACCAGGGCCGGGATCGGCAGGGCAGCGACCTGTGGTAGCCCGATGTCGGAAGGGATACTGCATCGGCCCTGGGAGAGCTGGCCGCCAACGGCGAGGGACCGAGGAAATGGCCGTGCGCTGCTTCAGTCGGTAACGGCGCTCTTCGCGGATCGACGCTCGAAGCCGCGCCGCCTCACGACACGGAAGGACTGGCCCGTGCCCCCGGACACATCCCTCCAGGCGCGCGGCAGTCTCCACCCCCAAGCCGTCCGGCGAGCCGCACCGGAGGCGTCGCGCGGGCGGGCTGCCGGGCCAGTTCGCCAGGCGGTGTCGCCATTGCAGTGTGCGGAGCCATGGTGTATCGTTACGCGCGGCAGATCCACGCGCGGTCCGACGGATCCCCGTCTGCCGCGCAAAGCACAGGGGACGCGCGGGATCGGAGCGGGATGTCCCGGCCCCGATCCCCGATCCACACAACGCTGAGTGGGGGCGTGGACATGGACCACGAGACAGCATTTCAGATGGCGACTTCGAGTATCCGTTATGGGCCGCGGGTCTCTTGCGAAGTCGGCATGGACCTGGCGGACATGGGCGTCGAGCATGTCCTTGTAGTCGCCGACCCGAACGTGGCCAGGTTGCCGGCTGTCGCCACCGTGCTGGAGTCGCTCGACGCAGAGCGGGTGGGCTATACGGTGTTCGACGGCGTGCGTATCGAGCCAACTGACGAGTCGTTCCTCGCGGCCATTGCGTTCGCTCGTTCGCAGCCGTTCGACGCGTTTGTGGCCGTCGGCGGAGGGTCGACCATCGACACAGCGAAGGTCTGCAACCTCTACACGACCTATCCGGCCGATTTCCTGGACTACGTGAACGCGCCGATCGGCAAGGGCAAGCCAATCCCGGGCCCGCTGAAACCACTGTTCGCCGTTCCGACCACAGCCGGGACGGGGAGCGAGACGACCGGCGTGGCGATCTTCGACCTGGTGAGCCTGCACGCTAAGACGGGCATAGCCGATCGACGACTCAAGCCCACGCTTGGATTGCTGGACCCGAGCAACACGCGCACACAGCCGCCGATGGTGGCAGCGTCGACCGGGCTGGACGTGCTGACGCATGCCATCGAGTCCTACACGGCCATGCCGTTCAGCCAACGGCCGAAGCCCGAGCGTCCCCTGGTGCGGCCCGCCTACCAGGGCTCCAATCCCATCAGCGACACCTGGGCGCTTCAGGCGCTACGGCTGGTCGCGCAGTACCTCCCGCGCGCCGTGGCCGACGCCGACGACGAAGAGGCCCGGGGCAACATGCTGCTGGCCGCTGCCTACGGCGGCATCGGGTTCGGCAACGCCGGCCTCCACCTGGCGCATGGTATGTCCTATCCCGTGTCCGGCATGGTGCGCGACTACAAGGCGCCGGGCTATGAGGTGGACCATCCCATCATCCCGCACGGGATGGCGGTCGTCCTGAACGCTCCGGCCGTGTTCCGCTTCACCGCGAGCGGATGCCCCGAGCGCCACCTGAAGGCCGCCGAGGCGCTGGGCGTAGACATCGCGGGCGCCCAACCGGCGGATGCCGGCGAGATACTCGCCGATTGTGTGATGTCCTTCATGCAGAAGCTTGGCATGCCTAACGGCCTCTCGGCAGTCGGTTACACGCATGACGACATTCCGGCACTGGTAGCGGGCACGCTGCCGCAGCACCGCGTCACAAAGTTGTCGCCGCGCCCCGCCGGCCGAGAGGAACTGCACGGCATATTCGAGGACGCCATGACGTGTTGGTGAGCCCCGAACGCTCTTGCATCCGTCCGGCTGCGGCCTGAACGGGTAACGTTGACTCCGCCAGAGCAAGGAACCGCACAATGACGCACAGGTGCAAGAACTACATCGGCGGCGAGTGGGTGGCTTCGAAGTCCGCTGAGGTCGGGCAGGTGGTTAACCCGGCGACAGCGGAAGTGCTGGCCGAAGTGCCGATGTCCACGGAAGCGGAAGTGCGCGCGGCTGTTGCGGCGGCGAACGAGGCCTTCGAGGAGTGGCGCCAGACGCCCGCTGTCAACCGGGCCGCCTACCTGTTCCGGCTTCGCGACCGGCTGGAGGACGAGTTCGAGGAGTGCGCCCGACTGCTCACGACGGAGCATGGAAAGAACCTGGATGAGTCGCGCGGCGAGGTCCGCCGTGCCATCCAGATGGTCGAGGTAGCCGCCGGCATCCCATCGTTGATGCAGGGCTATGGCTCCGAGGACATCGCCCCGGGCATCGACGAGTACGCCGTCTTGCAGCCGCTGGGCGTATTCGACTGCCTGGCGCCCTTCAACTTCCCCGTAATGGTGCCCTTTTGGTTCCTTCCGTTTGCCGTTGCTGCCGGCAACACTTACATCGTCAAGCCGTCGCCGATCTGCCCCCTGAGCATGGAGAAGGCCTTCGAAATCCTCGACGGTCTGGCCCTTGCCCCAGGCGTCGTGAACATGGTCAACGGCGGCGCGGATGTGGCCACCGCGTTGACGACCAGCCTCCATGTGCAGGGCACCTCGTTCGTCGGCTCCTCGAAGGTGGCCAGGATCGTCTACAGGGCTTGTGCGGAGACCGGGCAGAGGGTCCAGGCACAGGGCGGCGCCAAGAACTTCCTGACCGTGATGCCCGACGCGAACCTGGACAGAGCTATCCCCAACATGATGGCCGCCATCTACGGCTGCACGGGACAGCGCTGCCTGTCCGGCAGCGTGGTCTTGGCCGTTGGCGAGGTCTACCCCGCGCTGAAGGAGCGCCTTGTGGAGGCCGCCGCCAGGCTCGTCGTCGGCAATGGCCTCGACGAGGGCGTGGACGTGGGACCGCTCACGACGGCGGACAAGAAGGAGAACGTCCTGCGCTGGATACAGGTCGGCGTGGACGAGGGCGCCAGGCTCCTGCTGGACGGCCGGACCGTCCAGGTGGGAGGCCTGGCCGACGGCTTCTTCGTCGGGCCGACCGTCTTCGACCAGGTCACGCCGCAGATGCAGATCGCCAGCGAGGAGATCTTTGGGCCCGTCGTCGGCATCATCCGCGTAAGGGACCTGGACGAGGCGATCGACGTGGTGAACGCCAGCCGTTACGGGAACGCCTCGACGGTCTACACCGCCAGCGGGAAGACGGCGCGCGAGTACCGCTACCGGGTCGACTGCGGCAACATCGGCATCAACGTGGGGATCGCCGCGCCCATGGCTTTCTTCCCGTTCGCAGGACGCAAGGAGTCGTTCTTCGGCGACCTGCACGGCCAGGGCAGGGACGCGATCCAGTTCTTCACCGACAGGAAAGTCATCATCGAGAGGTGGCTGTAAGGTGGACCTCAACAAGTTCGGCCCGATCCTGAAGTTCGCGATCGACTTGGAGCGGCGGGCCGCTGAATTCTATGAGGCAGCCGCGGCCGTCGGGCCATCCCCGGAACTGAAGCAGTCGGCCAGAGCCAGTCGCCAGTGGCTTTCGCGCCTGGAG
>CAYUDW010000075.1:0-6123 GCA_964442595.1 uncultured candidatus Brocadiaceae bacterium | reverse complement strand
CCCAAAGCACACGCAGGTCAGATCATCGGACTGAGCGGCATCGCCGACATGCTCCACCACGTCTGCGACGATGGCGTCCAAGACGCCCCTGGCTGAACTCGACGCCGCCGCAATCGTGCCGATAAGGCGCTCCTCGCCGTACTGGCTCCTGTCTGCGTCCATCGCCTCGGTCACGCCGTCGCTCACGAGGCACACGACATCGCCCGGCTGGAGGGCGTATGACGACTGCTCGTACTCGAAGCTCGGCACTATGCCCACCGGGAAGCCCGGCTGCCCACCCACACGGATGACGTCCCCCTCGGCGGCGCGACGCACCAAGGGGTGGCAGTGCCCCGCGTTTGCAATGAGCATCTCATGGGTCTCGAGGTCAACCCTGATGAGCGCCATCGTCACGAAGCTGTCGGACATGCCGGTCTCCTCCATGCGGGCGTTCAGTTGGGGGAGCATATCCTTGGGGTCGCGCTGCTGGACGGAGTAGAAGCGCACGTCGCTGGACATCCTGGCCATCAGCAGGGCTGCCGGCACGCCTTTCCCCGCGACGTCTCCCACCACCACCACCATGCCGCCGTCCGTCTGCTGGACGAAATCGTATAGGTCGCCCCCGATGTCCAGAGCGGGCCGGTAGAAGGTGGCGAACTCCATGCCTTCCACTTCGGGCATCGAGGCCGGCAGGAAGCTCGCCTGAACCTGGGTGGCCACCTTCAGGTCGCGTTCCATCCGGTCCTGCCGCAGCAGCCTTTGGTGCATCTTTGCGCTGGCGATGGCGAGGGCCGTCTGGGCCGCCACTCCGCCGAGCAGCTCCAGGTCGTCCCTGGTGAACTTTCTGTTCTGACGTGTGGTGTCCACGTGGATGATCCCCAGGACGTCGTCCCTGGCGATGAGCGGCGCACACATCATGGACCGAATGTTGAAGTTGGCAATGCTCATAGCCCCCATGAAGCGCTCGTCCGCCATCGCGTCCATGCTCAGGATGGCCACGCGCCGGCCGACCGCCTCGTTGACGATGCTGCGGCTTATGGCGATCTGCTCCGCCCGTCCCTGGCGGTTGTGCGACGCGGCCGGCATCAGTTCGCCGTCCTCATCGTAGAGCATCAAGAAGCCGCGGTCGGCCATGCGGAACACCTCCAACAGGTTCTCCAGCACAAGGCCGAGAAGGACTTCGAGCTCAAGTTCCGTCTGAATGGCGCTGCTTATCCGGACGATGCTCTGGAGCCGTTCATTGGCCTTGGCCAGATCGCCCGCGATCGAAGGCGTGAAGACTCCCCCCACCATGGTCGCACCCATGTCGACTGTGCCTTCGATGATTGCGCCCGCCGCCTCTCCCTCCTCCACGACCGTAGCGGCGCCGGCCTTCTCCCCTGTTCCTGGCCCGGGCCGGGGAGCAGCCGCCGCGGCAGCGACTTCTGCCTCCCCCGCCGCCTGCGAGAACCGGAAGACGTGCGAGCCCATCTCCACGACATCCTGGTCGTGCAGAAGGGTTGGCGATGCGATGGTCTGCCCGTTGACCTGGGTGCCATTCACGCTTTGGAGGTCCTCGACGTAAACGCCCCCCGCCGTTACCGTAATGCAGGCGTGCCTACGCGACACCCGTCCGTCGTCCAGCGGTATGGTGCAGTCGGCTGACCGGCCGATGACCATCCCGTCGCTTATCTCGAGCGACTGGCCGGCCAAGGACCCTTCGATGACTTTCAGACAAGGCATCTCGCTCTTGACCTCCCCTCAACGACACTATCGTGGGCGACGCGGCGCTCCAGCGGCCAAACGTTCTCATCTTGCTTCGGACTGCTTCCCATGATACGACCTACGCCTCTTCCGGGCAATACCTCAAACCGACGTGGTACGACGAGAACGCGTCCTTCCCTGGGGGCGTCTGCCCCTGACGCGATCAGTGGTGCTCAACCGCCCTCCCTACCGTGGCAGCCTCTCTGCCCGGCCCTGGGCCGCGTTGCCGCTCGCTGTGCCGCGGTGTGTGAGTGCGTGTCAGCAGGCCTGTTCGCCGAAGCCCCGGGCGAAGGCGGATGGACAGCATTCGGGGAGGATCTGGGGGAAACAGCGGATAACGCACCGGGTGAAGTGGCCGGCCGGCCCTCTGCCTGCACCACACGCCGCGGGCCTACCGCGCGAGCAGCGCATCCCGAACGGTGACATCGGCGACCCGCGCGCTGTCCGGAGTCAAGATGACTGCTTCGCCGAGAGCGAAGATCGCGCTGGCCCCCGCCACAACGCGGTACTTCTCTTCATCATTCAGAGCGGTCTCATCGACCGGCGGGAAGAAGCGGCAGGTCCACGTATTCGCGCCCTCCGCTTCCGCCATCGCGTCACGGGCCCGCAGTATCTCGTCCCGCGTCAGGTCCATCGTCACCAGGCGCTCATCCGGCACGGCGGCAATCACGTCAGCGCGGCGCGTCTCCCCGGCCGCAAAGGCCCGCTGGCCGGGGTCCCAGACGTCCGCGATCAGGGCGAAGTCGGCGTCGGTTGCCTTGCGGACGGCCTCCCCGAGCAGACTGCTGTGCGTGGCCTGGTCGCATTCACTGTGGGTCAGTACAGGCGACTCCGCGTAGCCGGGCTCCCAGTTCCATCGGCTGTCGAAGTGGCGCGCGACCACCACGGCATCCCCGATCACCATGAAGTCAGGTCCGGCCACTCCGTGGCCGCTCTGCAATTCCATGAGCCGGGCCCCCGGCTTGTAGAAGTCCGGCGATGCCGATGCGACCCAGTAGATCAGACGCTCGGGGGCAACGGGGTTGTAGTAGAGGAGTCCGAGCGCGCGGTCCTGGAATGAGACAGCAGCCCCGTCGCTCATCATGGCCTTGCCGTCCGCCACGGTCACCGGAAGCCGGTCGGCCAGACGCGCAACGACCGCGTTTTGCTCCGCCGTGCCCATGAGCAACAGGTTGTGCCGTTGCATGTCCTCGTCGGTCACCTCGGTGTCGGCCTTCCCGGGCAGCCGGCCGTACAACGTGAACTGCATGGGGACACCGTCCACGACCTCGGCCTGCGGGTCCGGCCAGCGGGGATCGCACGAGCGGCGAGCCGTCTCCGCCACGCTTCGCATAGCGGCGTTCTCCTCGGCGGTCCCCGTCGTCCCCCACACGACCATGACCGGTTCACCGTGGTAGAGGGCCATGGCGCCGCCGGGGAAGTGCAGCCTGTAGGCCGGCATCTCCGGCAGCTCGGCCGACAGCCGCCAGCCCGACGCTCCGTTCGTCATGCAAAACTCGTCGGGCAGCGGGGCAGGCACTTCGGCGATGCGCTGTCCGTTCACGACGACGGCCAGCGGCTCCCCGGGCGGCACGCACGATGCGCCCAGATCGAACCGTGCCGTGATTACGTTGAGCAGCGAAAGGCTGAGGATTCCGTTGCCGCCCACCTCCGCCTCGATGGTGGCCGACACCGGCTCGGGCCCCCACTCGATCACCTCCACCCAGTAGGCGCCACGTGCCAGCTCATCGGTGGCGGCGTAGTGCACCCGAGTAATCGTCTCAGGTCTGACCTGCGCCATCTGCCACTGGTCCGCTCGCGCGATTCCCTCCCGCCAGTCCCACACGGCGTGGCCCAGGCCATCGGTCTCATCCTGGATGGCCGCGTAGCCCATGTCGTTCAGCGTGGCCGCCGCCCCGCGGCTGGCAATGACGGGAACCACAGGATCATCGATGCTATGAAGGGAGCGGACAGGCACATGGAGGAGGTTGGCCAGCGGCTGCCCCAGGCCGTAACCACATTGGGGTCGGGCAGAAGCAAACAGGTCCGGATGGCGCGACGCAATCCCGAACGACCCTCCGCCGCCCATGCTCGTGCCGTAGATGTGCACGCGGTTAGGGTCGATGTTCCAGTGGGCCCGCACGTAGGCCAGACACTCCAGAACGTCCGCTTCCGAAAGGCCACAGTACCAACCTGCCCGGCTTCGGCCCAACGGGCCGCATTCGATGCGCCCGGGCTCCCCTGGCAAGGGATCCAGGTGCGTGCGAGTGAGGCCGTGCAGGTAGATCAGGAGCGGGTAAGTGCGGGTGGCGTCATAGTCTTCGGGAATCGAGATCAGGAAGGGCTGGCCGGTGCCGTCTATGCGCGACAGGTGGGCCCATTCCCGCATGCCGCGTAGGTGGGAGACGACCTCCGGGTCGGCCGCGATGCGCTCCGTCCACTCGGCGAGCCGCGACGCCACTTCGATCACTCCGGGCGGCAGAACGGGGCCTTCGCCCCGGGCAAGCCCATCCTCGAGACGGCCCGCCAGGTAGTCAATCCAGCCCGCGGCCGACCGGCGCTCAGGGTCCGCCTGAATGTCTCGGGCACGGTCCAGGATCCGACGCAGCGACTCCACTGCGTCACCCACGGCAAAGACGTGCGACACGGCCGGCCCGTCTCCGCCCGGGGGCCCGGTGTAGGCGTGCGCCCGATAGGTGCCCTCGGGCAGTGCGAAGGCCACGTGTTCGCCCATCTGGGCAGTAGCCCCGGCTACTCGCTCGCCGGACAGCCGGCTCACCTCATAGATAACCTCCGCACCCGGGACGACCTCGCCCGAGCCGTCTTCGAAGGTCAGACGTGTCCGTCCATCAGGCCCCTCCTCAACGTGCAGAAGCGCCTGCGGCACGACACGGACATCGTCAACCAAAAAGCTCCGGCCCGGCGGAGGGCCCTGGAAGTAGAAGTCAAGCTTGCTCAGGTCGCCCGGCGCATCCAGGCGGAAGGCCGCCTCGAGCTTCACCCATTCGTCAGGGCCGACGGTGGCCTCGTCGAGTGCGACGTAGTTCACATCGCCCCCGACACCGATGGCGAGGCTCATCTCGATCCTGGCCTCGGCACCGGGTTCCATGCGGACCCACCCCGAGAGCTGGTAGCTCTGGCCGGGCTGCATCTTGCCGAGCATGTTCTGCAGCGGCCCCTGCCAGTTTTCGCCCCGGTTGAAGCAGCGGACGCTGTAGACTCCCTCCCGAGCCGCGCTGTCGATGGCGGCCAACTCGCTCTGCCAACTTACCCACCCCTGGCTGTCACCCGATTCGAAGCCCGGATTCTCGACTAGGTTCCCCCCTGCCATCGCCTCCACTGTCGGCGATCCACTGGCAGCATGTCGTGGTCGGGTCTGCCCGCATCCTGCCAGAAGCACGACAACAATGGCCCACGCGACCACTCTCTTCATCGGGAATCCCCTGATCTTCGTCAGCGATGACCGGTGCACTTGCTCGTTTCCTGCTCCGGGCCCATCATAGCATCGGACTCGCTGACTGTCACCTCATCCTCGCGCTCCGCTGCTTCCGCTTGCAGCGGCAGGCGGGCCTTCTCCCTGAGCCAACTCGGACCGCTCCGCCGGGACCACTGATCCCAGATCCAGCGGAACAGCAGCTGTCGGCGGGCCCGGGCTTCCGATCACTTCCTGCCGTCAAGGTAAATCGCCAGGTCATCCAGGGTCTGCGCATCGTCCTCAGTCGCTGGCAACTTGCCCTCGGGCAGGAGATCGCGCACCTGCTCCAGCACCTCCGTCGGCATCCACACTGCAGCCGCCAGCCCACCATCGGCCTGCAGAAACTTCGGCGAGCGCAGATAGCCCAGGCTCAGGCCCGTCACACCGTCGGCTTGCTTGCCTCCCGCGCGGTTGGCAAGTGAGCTCCATGTCTCCCCGTTCGGCGCGCGGCCTTCGTAGCCGCGGTCCATCACGCCGATCCCCAGGCCGGGGATGCGGAACGCCAGGTAGTGGAAACAGCCGCAGGAGCTGTGAGGAAACTCGTCCAGGCCGTGAAGGAACACGCGCTGGACGACTCCTTGCGAGAGCCGCCGGGCGGCTTCATTGACCCCCTCGTACTCTCCCCTTTCCGGGTCAAGGCGACGTCCTTTCGGTATCACCTCCCGGAGTTCCTGCTCCTCGAGACCCCTTCGCTTGTAGGGATGCCAGGTCGCGCCGAAGAGCGCGGCGGCCTTGACCCGTCCCGGATCACGTCCGCACATGGGAGCACGGGCCGGAGTGACGATGCAAACGTGGCTGTGGGAGAAGGACTGGCACTCGATGCAGGCCACAAAGTCACTCGCGGTTTCCTCGGTACGTCGTGCCAGCTCCTCGGCTCGACGCTGCCGGAACGTCCGGGCCTCGGGCGCTGCCCGTCTCAATTCGCCCTCGTCGAACATCACCTGCAC
>CAYUDW010000074.1:13602-16238 GCA_964442595.1 uncultured candidatus Brocadiaceae bacterium | reverse complement strand
CAGTATAACTCCCAACCCGTCCCCGCGCCAACTCAACATGCCCCCCCGCGCCGCATGCCATGCCGCAACTGCAGCCGGCGCCAGTGCCGGGCTTGATAATGCGCGAGCGCGGGCCTATACTCCGACCGGGGCGCTCAAACATCACAGTAGCAGCAGCTATATCCGGGAGAGATGGACTGATGACCAACGTCGCTTCGGCGCAAGGCGACAGTGCATCCCGGCGGGAGCAGACGGGAATGACCCACAGGGAACGCGTTCGGACGGCCCTGGAGCATCGCGAACCGGATCGGGTTCCCATCGACCTGGGCGGCACGTTCCTGAGCAGTGCCACGCCCGAAATGCAGGGGCGCCTCGTGCGGCTGCTGGGTCTGGACGGCGATCCGGATCCGCGGTTCGGCCGGTTCGATGACCGCATCCAGCGGCGCTTCGATTGCGACTTGCGCTCCATCACCCCCGCCAGGGCGACCGACTGGGGCTACAGGGACGTGCACGATGCCCCGCTGCGCTCAGCCACCGAAGACGACCTGGACGCCTACCCCTGGCCGGAGCCCAGCGATGCGGCGCTCGAAGGCCTGCGGGACGAGGCGCGGTTCCTGCACGAGGAGACGGACTACTTCGTCTGCGCCTCTCAGATCGGGATGGGCATATTCGAACTCGGCTGCCGCCTCAGAGGCTACGAGCAGATTCTGATCGACCTGGTCGCCGACAAGGGCTTCGCCCATGCCCTCAACCGCAAGCTCCTGGAGACGAACGCGCGGCTGGGTGACCCCTACTTCGGCGAGATAGGCAGCTACGTGGACATGGTGCTGATCGGCGATGACCTGGCGACGCAGGCGAGCCCTTACATGTCCCCCGACTGCTTCCGCGAGATGATCAAGCCCTACTTCGAGGAGTACGTGGCCTCGATCCGGCAGAGATGTCCGAATGCCATAATTGCCCATCACTGCTGTGGAAGCGTCTGCCAACTGCTGGACGATCTGGCGGAGATCGGCATACGGGTCATCAATCCCGTCCAGACCAGGGCACACGAGATGTCCCCTGCGAATCTGGCCTCGAAGAAGGGCACTCTCAGTTTCCACGGCGGCGTTGACCTGCAGCAAGTCCTGCCGCACGGCAGCACGGATGAGGTCGCCGCGTTCGTGAAGGACCTGATCCGGCATCTGGCTCCGGGGGGCGGTTACATCCTCGCCGCCTGCCACACGCTGCCGGACGACGTGAAGCCGGAGAACGTGGTTGCCATGCTCGAGGCAGCCCTCAAGTGGGGAGCCTACCCGCTGCGAGCGTAGGCGAACCGCGGCGGGTGCGCGATGGATGAGCAAGCTGCCTGCGCGCGTCGGGAGGATTGACAGCCGGCGCCGCAGGCCATAGATTGAAGCCGGGCCCGTTGCCTCGGGCCCCGGGAAGGGAGAAGGGACTATGAGAATGCAGACCGCTATTGCGGCGGGAGTCGCGGCAGTCATGCTGGCGGGCGGCACGGCACGCGCCGTCCAGAAACTCGCCCCGGGGGTGACCATGCAACAGAAGAACGCCATCGTGGAGGCCGGCAATCGATTCGCCCTGGAGCTGTACGGCCGGCTGGAAGCTCGGGAGGGGAACATCTTCTTCTCCCCCTACAGCATCGCCACCGCACTGACGATGACGTATGCGGGAGCGCGCGGGGATACCGCCGCGCAGATGGCGCGCGTGCTTCACCTGCCGGCGGAAGAGGCGCAACTGCACCGCGCCGTCGCCGCGCTGAAGGACGAGATCGAGCGGGCCGGCGCCGCCGAGGGATGCGAGCTCAGCATCGCCAACGCCCTGTGGGGGCAGAAGGGCTTCGATTTCCTGGCCGGCTTCCTGGACCTCCTGGAGGACGACTACGGCGCAGGCCTGACGGAGCTGGACTTCGTGAGCAACGCCGAAGCCGCGCGCCGGACCATCAACGACTGGGTGGACGAGCAGACGAACGGCAAGATCAAGGACATCATCGCGCCCGGGGTCCTGGGCGCCCTGACCCGCCTCGTGCTCACCAACGCCATCTACTTCAAGGGCGACTGGACCGAGCCGTTCAAGAAAGAGCGGACGCGCGACGAGCCGTTCTGGACCTCTGCGGAGGACAGCGCAGACGCGCCGATGATGCACCAGACCGAGGACTTCCAGTACGGGGAGTCGGACGACTGCCAGGCGGCGCTTCTGCCCTACGCCAAGGGGCGTCTGGCCATGCTCGTGCTCCTGCCGAGGGAAAGGGACGGCCTGGCGCGGCTGGCGGACGGGATGAAGGCCGAGGACGTCCGCCAGTGGCTGTCTAGCCTTCGAAGGCGGGAGGTGGAGCTCAGCCTGCCCAGGTTCAAGCTCACCAGCCAGTTCAGCCTGGGCGATACTCTCCGGGAGATGGGCATGGCGGACGCGTTCGCGCTCCCGCCGGCCGACTTCTCCGGGATGGACGGCCAGAAGGACCTCTACATCTCGGCCGTGATCCACAAGGCCTTCGTCGACGTGAACGAGGAGGGCACGGAGGCCGCCGCCGCAACCGCCGTGGCCATAGTGCTCGGGGCCGCCGTTCCCCCGCAGCCGCCGGTGGTCTTCCGGGCGGACCACCCGTTCCTCTTCTTCATCGTGGAGCGCCGTTCGGGGAGCATCCTTTTCATGGGCCGCCT
>CAYUDW010000074.1:11297-13502 GCA_964442595.1 uncultured candidatus Brocadiaceae bacterium | reverse complement strand
CGCGAGGGGACGCGGCTCGTGCGAGCGCACAGGCCGTGGCGTAGGACTCCGCCGCCTCGGCCAGCTCCCCCCGCTCTCGCAGGTAGTCGCCCAGGGCCACGTGTGCGGACGCCGTGTCGGGCAGAATCTGCCGGATGCCGTCGACCGAAGTGCCCGCCTCGGCGAGCTCCACGATGACGTCGGGCGCCCGATCCGCATCGAGCTTCAGTGCCCTGGCGAACAGGTCGTCCGCTCTGGAGAAACGGCCGGTGCGCAGATAGAAGCGCGCCAGAGACAGCGTCCACTCGGGATGGGCCGGGTCGAACTTGACCGCTTGCCTCAGGTGCTGCTCGGCCATGCGGAGATCCTCCCTCGTGGGTCGCCCGGCAGCCCAGTACCTGAGCCATCCCTGCCTCTGGTGATAGGGAGAACAGGTGGGACTCAGCTCGATAGCCAACTGACCGAATGCCACCGCCGTTCGGTAGTGCTGCGCGGCGGCTTCGCCTTGCGCTTCCCTAGCCAGTCTGGCGTAGGTGCGCGACAGCATGCCGCGCGGGCGCGCGTCAAGCGGCGACAGACTGCAGGCCCGCGACAAGGCCGCCGCACCTGACGAAGCCGGCCGCTCCCCCATCAACTCAGTGCCGGCGTAATGGCGCACGGCCACGGCAGTGGCCGCTGCCATGGCGAGCGCCACACACGCCAGGGAGACGGCAGCCAGCACGGGCCGCTGGCGGATGAGCGCACTCCGGGGCCGCCGGGGCTTGTCTGACGCTGCCGATACGCAGAGGAGCCCCACCACCGCCGAGGCGAGGAAGGAATTGGCAGGGATGTGCAGGTTGAAGTCGAAGAGGCTGTGAACCGTCAGGGCGCCGACCGACCCGGCCGCTCCGAGCGTGAGCCACCAGTCGGCCCCCATTTCCATACGCTTCAGCCGACGGTAGCTCAGACGCGCCAGGGCACCCAGAAAGGCGAGGGCGACCATTACCCCGGCAACGCCCGTCTCGGCAAGCAATTGCACGAAGTCGTTGTGGGCATACCGGTACAGCCCGGGCCCGAGCTCTGCCGTCTGCACGGAGGTGAAGACCGCGCCGAACGTTCCCAGTCCCGTGCCGAAGGCGGGGTAGCGGCCCACGATCTCCAGGGCGCGCAGGGCAACCGTGGCGCGCCTAGTCTCGAAGGGCCTGGCCAATGCCGCGCGCAATTGCCCGAGCCGCTCCAGCAACTCGGGTCCCGCATAGAACGTGGCCACAAGGAAGCCGGCGACGAACAAGGCCGCAAGTGCGAGCGCTGACCTGCGGCCCCTCGCCCGCAGCCAGGCCACCAGCGTCATGATGCAACCCGCTGCGGCAGCCGAGACCATGCCGCCGCGCGAGAGGGAAGCGACGAGCGCCACGAACATGAGGAGAAAGCAGGAAGCGGCCGCAACCTGCCCCCACGGCACGGGATCGGCGGCCCCGGGCCGGCCCGGATTGCGCCTGCGGGACCGGCGCGCCCGCCCGGCCATGAGGGCGGCCGCGAGGGGCAGAACCATCGCCAGGTAGCCCGCGAAATGGTTCCGGTTGACGAACGGCCCGAAAGGCTTCCCACCGTACACGGACTGCCAGAAGCCGTAGATGCTCAAGGGAGCGCGCCAGTGCCCGTGCAGGCCCACGAGCGCCAGCGCGCAGCCCAGCGCCGTCAGGAACCACGCCAGGGCCAGACGCCGCCGGCGCGTGCGGAACAGGCCGATCACCAGCGCGAAGAGCGCGAAACACGCCAGATACTGCATCGCGGAGAGCTGCGTCCCGAACGGGTGGAGCGAGATGCTGGCCGCAGATGGACCCGGCCGCCATGGGAGTGCCGAACGCAGGGCCTCCAGCGTATTGGGCGAGATCAGCCGCAGCAGCCCGGCGGGCAGGCGCAGCAACTGGAAAGCCGCCAGGAATCCGAAGGTGGCCGCCAGCCAACACGTGGCTCTGAACTGGCGCGGCACCTCGGGCTCGTGGCTGAGCGCGTCGGCGACGGCACCCAGAAGCACCAGGCAGAAGGCGGCCGTCTGGAAAGCCGTGTAGAAGATGGGATGTACGGCGCCGAAGGCGAACGGACTGCAGCCCACAACCAGCAGCACGCCGCCCATCACGGCGTAACGCAAGAGCCGACGTGGCTTCATCTGCAGCATCGGTCGGAAAGGAAGTCGTAGGAGCCCGGCCCGTTTACCCAGTGCAGAACAACGCCGCCGCACGGCCC
>CAYUDW010000074.1:9467-11197 GCA_964442595.1 uncultured candidatus Brocadiaceae bacterium | reverse complement strand
CCCCGCGCGGCAAGGCAGCCGCATGTTAGCAGAACCCCTGGTGCCGATCAATCCGGAGGAACCGGCGCCCCGCACTCCCCATTCAACGGCTCAGAGCGTCCGGTGGCGGTACTTGCCGTCCACGTCGTAGGAGTAGAATGGCTCGTAGTATCCGGCCGGCCACGTTCGGGCCTTGCTCAGGTCGGGCGAAGTGGTCGGGTCCAGGATATATGTGGTCTCCGGCGTGGCCCAGACCACCCATGCGTGGAAGGTCTGGTCGCCGGGCCTTCTCTTGCCGATGCACAGGCGTGCCCCTTCCACGTTCTCCTGCACCAGGCGTGAGTACAGCCAGATGCTTATGTCCTCGCAGTCTCCCATGCCAAGCATGGCCGTCTCGCCCGGGGCCTGCCAATGCTCGCCGCCGGCCTCCGGTCTGTAGGATATGCTGCCGGCCTCCTCGACGGCGTTCCTAACGCTCTCCCACTGGCTGTCCCAGGGGGTGGAGCTGACCGGCGTTCCCCTGTAGTCGAAGCTGTTGCAGCCCGTCGCCAGGGCCATCAGCGCGCAGACCCCCACGGCCGTGGCCAGAGCACGGAGACGGCCCTGTATGCCGAGGGCGATCTTGAGCGCATGATCGCTGATGGTTCCCATCCAGACGAGGATCTCGCCGATCTTCTTGCCCGTCTCCTTCTGCCGGCGCAGGGCTTCCTCGAGCTGTTCCCGCGTCACCATCCCCGTCTGCCAGAACAGCTCCCCCAGCCTGGTCTGTTCCAGGTAGCTGCGCCGGAGCTCCTCGGCGTCGGCTACTGCGTCCTCTGAGGCTGCAGCTTCCTCCACGATTTGACGAGCCACGGCCTCGAAGGCCTGCGCTTCATAGGCCGTCCGCACCTCGATCTGGGCGGCCAGAGCCTGCGCCAGTTGGCCCTCCGTGACGTAGCCCTGCCTTAGCAGCACGGTGCCCAGACGTTCACCCGTAACCTCTTGCTCCGCCAGGGCCCTCTCCAGGTGTTCGGCCTGCATCTGCCCCCCGGCCACCAAGTGGCGGCCCAGCCGGGTCGATTCCAGGCGCCGCAGGTAAGCTTCTCTGCGGCTTTCGGGCGGCGCAATCGCCGCTGCCGTGGTACGGCCCTCTGTCATCGACTATCGCCCTTCCGTCGCACGGGTGTGTCTGTATGTGACAGCTTGCCGGATTCTACCTGGAACTGCAAAGGGCATTCCGGCGCCTGCCGTAAGACCCTCGTCCGCGCATACTTGGAGACAGCCCAAAAAGGGGCTTCAAATGGCGCAGTGCGCCGAATTCGCTTGCCATCCCCATTCGGCGTGAGGGCAGCGCAGTCGGACCTCTCAGGCTTCCCTGGGCTTCAGGACCGAGGCGGCCTCAGAAATTGTGAACCCCGTTGTCGGAAAAATGCCAATTGTTCTGATGGCCGATCTCGACTATCATTGTGAGCCCGGTCAAGTCTGCGGCGAGACGCCTGGCTTGATCGGAAGGCAGGCGGGTACCGGCTCCGGCTGTCCGATGGAGTCCCACGTCTTGGGCCGAGACGCCCTCCTGCGTCCGTGAACGGCAGTGGGAACGATCGGAATGGGGCGTATCGCTCTAGTCTTGTGTCTGTTGATGGCACTGGGGGGCCTGGTCCGGGCCGACGAGGAGGGCGGACCGCGACGCGCGGAGACGGGAGTCGTCCAGGAGCGACAGCAGACGCGGCTGCAGCCGGAGATGGACGCGGACGCCGACCAGCCGGATGCCG
>CAYUDW010000074.1:5454-9367 GCA_964442595.1 uncultured candidatus Brocadiaceae bacterium | reverse complement strand
CCGAGGATCGCTTTGAGCTGCTGCCGCAGCCCTGGGGACGACTCCGGCTGGAGTCCGAAGCCTACCGGCTGCCTTTGAGGGCCAGGCTCTTCGACGACAGTATCGCGCCGTACAGCCGCTTCGTGGCGCATCGGGGCGCGGGAGGCCGGATAATGTCCTTCCGGGACACGTTTGCCCCGGAGGCGCCTTCCTTGCCCCACCGCTACGGGCCCTGGACCTTCTTTACGTCCCTGGCCGTGTCGCAGCAGTACACGGATAACGTGTTCTTCACCCCGTCCGACGAACAGCGCGAGTGGACGACTACCATCATCCCGGGGTTGCGAGTAGAATGGTCCAGGCAGGACCTCCGGACAGCCCTGTATTACGGTGGCCGCTATTCCCGCCCGCAGAGGTTCCACGAGAACCAGCGGGAGGATCACCAGGTAGGATTCCTGGCCGAGTATCAAGTGCGGGACAGCTTGAAGGCCCGCGTTGAGAACCTGTACGGTGTCCGCAGCGTGTCCGCTGACTTCGACGGCGACGACTACACGCGCTACTGGGACAACCAGACGCTGGTCCAGCTCGTCTACAGCCCATGGCAGGACTGGGAGACCGACGTCGCCTACGACCGCTATCAGGCGAGGTTCCGCGACGTGACGATGGACAACGTCACGATCAACGGCATTTCGGCAGGCGCTGCTCGGCGCATTCTGCCGGCGCTCTGGGCGGAGGGCCGGCTGAGATACGCCAACGTCGAGAATCATGACGTCGGGAGCACCAATACGGACAACGACATCCACAGGGCGTCCGTCGGGCTGAGGTTCGAACCCTTGGCGCCGGTGGAGGGCACGGTGCACGTCGGCCGGATCAGCAAGGATTACGATTCCCCGCAGATCAACGACGAGGATGGCCTGTTCGTGAAGGCAGCGATAAGCTGCTCCCCCCGCCAGTGGATGCACATCTACCTTACGGCGGATCGCTCCCTGCAGGAGACCAGCGTGACCGCCCTCAACCAACCCACCGGCTCCTTCAGCTACGAGAGAACGGCGGCCTCGCTGGGAGCGCGCTTCGACGTGGCCGAGCAGTGGGGGTTCGGGTTGATGGGCTTCTACGCCACGGACGATTACGCAAGTCCCGGCGACCGAAAGGACACGCTGCGCGGCGGGACGGCGTCGGTCTTCTATGACCTGAGCCAGCGGTCGCGCGTCGTCCTAAGGTACCAACATCAGACGAATGATTCGAACCAGGATCTCAACGACTTCCGGGAGAACTTCGTGAGCCTGGGCTGCGAATTTCGGCTCTAACCAGCCGGCAGGTGCGTCATGAAAGAGACATGCGCCAGAAAGCGGCCCTTTGCGGCCGGTGTGCTGGTGGTAGTGGTGGGGACGGTGTTGGCGGGGGTTGTCCCGGGCGCGCAGCCTTCGGTGGACCTGAAGGTCACCCGGGGCACCGTGACGCTCAAGCGCGCCGAACAGGCGACTGCCATGACGGCCCCGTCCGCCGCGGTCGCGCTTCGGGCGGGTGACGTGCTGGCCGCGAAGGAGGAGTCCGCTGCGCTCGTCCTCTTGGGCGGAAAGGGCGCCCTTGAGCTGGCGCAGGAGTCCTCGGCCGCACTCCGGGGGCTGGACTACTCGGAGGAGGACCGGACCGTCACCGTCACGGTCGCTCTGGCGACGGGAGCTGTCCGCGTCCTGCCCTACCGCATGCCGAAACCCGAGAAGGAACCGGCCCCGGAAGAGCCGGCCGTCCGGTACGACCTGCGCGCGCAGGTGGGCGGAAGCACGATCCCGTGCGGCGCTTTCGCCGGCCAGATAGCCCTGCACGCCAAAGGCCGGTACACGATCCGTGCGTCCGCGGGAGCCGCCATCGTGCAGCTCGGGCGGATCCTCATGAAGCTGAAGTCCGCCATCGCCATCAATGAAGGACCTCCACTGACCGTCACCGCAGATCCGAAGAACGAGACGCCGGTCCTGGTCGGCTGCGTCGGTGCTGCCGTGCTGGCCCTGCGGCCCGGCCAGTCCGTGGCCGTCGAGGTGCTGGAAGATCGCGTGCGCGTGACGAACCTGAGCGCCACCGAGCCGCTTTACGGCTGCCGATGGGAGGGACTGCCGTTCGAGATCGGGCCGGGGGAGGTCATGGAATTCGAGATCATCGAGGAAGAGGTTGAGATGAGCCGGGCCCTGGCCCACATGGAGAGGATGCGCACCGTGCTGTCCGGGGCTTTCCCTGAGGTGTTCCCGCCGGAAGTGGCGGCGCCGCCGGAAGCCGCTCTCCTGGAAAGGGTCGAATCCGGCGGCCCGGTCTCCAGGGAAGACCAGGGAGGATTGGTCAGTCCCTTCCAGTAAGCACTCTTAGCCCGGAACGGCCACACCGGCGCCGTGGGCTCGTGACGGGCCTCGAACGCAAGAGAGGGCTCAGGGAGTGACTCGAGAGTCCAGAGAGGTCGCACCGTTCGGCCGACCGGCATACAGGCCGAGATGGGTGCGCACGTGCCTGCTGTGCTTCGCGCTGGCGCTGACGGCCACGTGGCTGGGCGCCACAGCGCAGGTCGTCTCCGTGCCGACGAGCCAGGCACGGGCGCTGCGGCCGGGGGACGTGATCGAGCTGGACGTGTGGAATGAGCCGGAACTCGCCGTGAAGGGTACGGTCGGAGCAGAGGGGAACGTCACGATTCCCCTCGTTGGGCCTGTCCGGGCGGCCGGTCTGACGCTGCCGGAACTCAAGGAGGCCGTCGAGGGCAAACTGCGGGACGGTTACCTGGTCGATCCTCAGGTGACCATCAGGGTCGTCGAGCGCCGGAGCACGATCGTCTACGTCCTGGGGGCTGTGAGGAAGCCGGGCGTCTTCCCTCTGGAAGAGGGGTCCACGCTGCTGGAGATGCTGGCCCTGTGCGGGGGAGCGGCGGAGAACGCGTCGGACGCGATCATCATCGTGCGGCGCGGCGTCCAGGCGCCCGTGCAGCAGGCTCCTGCCCCGTCGGAAGGCGCTGCCACGGCGGACGAGCAGGCAGCACCGCAGGGCCCACAGCGCATAACCGTGAGCCGCTCGCTGCTGCTGACGGGCGAGCTGGAGCGCAATGTTACGCTTCGGGACGGAGACATCGCGCTCTTCCCGCCCAGCCGCGAGTCCCGCGAGCAGGTGTACGTGCTCGGCGACGTCGAGCGCAGGGGCAGCTATCCCCTGGAGGAGGGCATGACGCTGGCTCAGCTCCTGGCGTCACTGGGCCTGCATCCGGAAGACGAGAAGGCCACGGTGAGCCTGATGCGCTTTGCGGACGGGCAGGTAGCGACGCAGACCTTCACCGTCCGCGGTGTACTGCAGGCTACGGAGGGCCAGGATCTGAACCCGCGCGACGGTGACATCTACGTGGTGGAGCAAGCCAGGGAGCTGTACTACGTGGTCGGACAGGTGCAGGCGCCGGGGGCATTCCGGTTTCAGGAGGGCCTGACGGTGCAGGAGGCCATCATCATGGCCGGCTGGATCACGTCGCGCGGGAACCTGAAGAACGTGAGCGTCATGCGCAAGGCTGGTGCCGGGTGGAAAACCGAGGAGGTCGAGCTTTCCGAGGCAGTGCGGCCGGGCGACGTCATCAAGGTGGAGGAGAGGTGGTTTTGAGCTCTGATTCGGAGCGGGCGCCGGTTCAGCCGTTTCCGCGCTTCATCCGTGCGACGCATCTGCGTGACTACATCGCCATCGTGATGCAGCGCGTGAAGCTGGTGGCGGTGATCGCGGCCACGTTCATGGCCTTCGGCGTGCTCAGGGTGTGGGCCGCGAAGCCCGAGTACCAGGCGGTCGCACTGGTCAGGCTCGGGCCTCAGGAGGGACTGGAGGAAATCGCCGGCCAGTACGCCGGCCGCCTGGGCTGGGACAAGGAACTCAGCACCTACTGCCACATCCTCATGAGCCCCGACCTGGCGAAGGAGCTGGTCCGCGA
>CAYUDW010000074.1:0-5354 GCA_964442595.1 uncultured candidatus Brocadiaceae bacterium | reverse complement strand
CTCCAGCAGATGCTGGGCGACCTGCGGCGGCAACTCGCCGTGGCACGGATGCGCTACCTGGGCAAGCATCCCAAGATCGTGGAGATCGAAAGGACGATGTCCCTGCTCGAAGAGGACATCCAGGTCGCGACAGCGCAGGCAGTCAACGCCCTCAAGGAGCGGCTGGACCGCGCAGCGGCCGAGGAGGACCGGCTGGCCGAGGAGATCAGAAAGGCTGAGGGCCGGGCGGCGGAAGTGCACAAGAAACTCATCCAGTACAACGCCTTGCGGCGGAAGGCCGATGCCAACTGGCGCTTCTTCGACACGATCATCACCAAGGCCAAGGAAGCCAATCTGGCCGCCAGCATCGACTCCCCGAACATCGTTCTGATCACGACGGAGCCCGACGTGAGCCGCGCGCCAAGCCGGGCCCTGCCCACGTTGATCTTCGCCCTGCTGGCGGGCCTGGCGGCGGGCGTGGGCTGCGCCCTGTTCGTGGACTACATGGACACCTCGTTGACCACCCCTCTGGACGTGGGACGCAGCATCAACATAGAGCAACTGGGCGTCCTGCTGTGTGCCGAGTACAAAGGAGCGGACAGACCCGGGCCCCTCTTCCCCGCCCGGGACCATCCGGACTCGACCCTGGCCGAGAACTTGCGCACGCTGCGTGCCAGCGTGCTGTTCTCGCCCCGGCTGCAAGATGTCCGGTTCCTGGTGGTGACCAGTTCGATCGCCGCCGAGGGCAAGACCACCGTTGCCATCAACCTGGCCGCCGTGCTCGCACAGGCGGGCAAGAAAGTCCTCCTGGTGGACGGGGACATGCGGAGGCCCGCTCTGCACGACACGTTCTCAGTGGACAGGAAGCCGGGCCTCTCCGACTTCCTGACGGGCCGGACCTCCTTCGATGAGGCCCTGCGTGCAACGGACATCGACAACCTGAGTGTCATCACCTGCGGGTCGAAGGAGGCGAAACCGGCCGAGCTTGTCGACACAGCATCCCGCGGGCTCCAGGAGATCGTTGAACGGGCCCAGCGCTTCGACTACGTGGTTTTCGACACGCCGCCATTGACCCTGTCGGATCCCACGCTGCTGGCGAAGTCCGTGGGCGGGTGGGTGCTGCTCGTCATCCGCTCCGGAAGGATCTCCGAAGAGGTGGCCAGGAGGTCGGTGGAGAAGCTCAGGAGCGTCGACGCCCACATAGCGGGCGCCGTCCTCAACAACTTCGACATCAAGAGGCAGGGCTACTACTACGGCGGAGGCTATCGCTACTACGACTACTACTACCCCTATCAGCACACTGATTCCCCGCAGAAGACCGGTAGCGACGAGCACGGGCAAGCGCCCGAATGAGCCTCCGTCACGCACGTCCCCCGCGCGCGGGTCGCGCCCGCCCGCGCGTCACAGGAGTCGCTTGTCCCGGCAGTTGAGGCAGCGCCATGAAGGAACCGGACATCCAGGACGGCGCGGCGTCGGACGACCTCTCCCTCGGAATCGTCTCGCCGTCCCCCGCGAAAGACACGCGGGGGCGGGGCTCCACCGCGTTGCTCACGGACGTATGTTCGCTGCTGAGAAGCTCCGGCACAAAGCCGTGGGTGTTCTACGACGCGGCGCTGGGCGTGCTGGCCATCTTCCTGGGTTTCCATCTGTCCCCCCAGTTCTCGTTCGCCAACAAGCCCCTCCTTCACCCGGTGCTGATCATGGTCTTGTTCGCCGTCGCGCTGGTGCTGGGGGGCACCGTTGGCGGCGTGTACGAGCGCGACGCTTTTGGCACGGGGAGCACGGTGGTCGGCCGCGTGGTGATAGCGGTCGCTCTGGCCTGGCTGTGCGTCCTGGGCGCCAGCTACGTCTTCATGTACCGCCTGATCGGCCGGTGGGTCATCGGCATTTCGTCGCTGGTGGCGGTGGCCGGGCTGGCGGCGCCTCGCGTGCTCGTCTGGGTCGGCGCCCGCCATGCCCACCGTAAGGTGTTTGCGATGGTGAGTGAACCGTGCCTTGCCGACCTGAAGCACCTGATCGGCGAAGGGCCCAGGGCGGAATTCGAGCTGGTCGACACGCGAGAGGACGCGGCCGTCATCGTTCTTGACGGCACGCAACCGATGCCGAACGACGAGGCCATGCAATGCCTTAACGCAGGGGTTGAGGTAGTCGACATCACTGCGTTTGCAGAGCGACACCACCGGAAGGAACTGGTCGGCTACCTTGACGCGTCGTGGCTGGTCTCGGCGCAGCTTTACGTGTGCCGACCGTCTCTGCGGGCCATCAAGAGGCTCTGCGACGTAGTGGCTGCGGTGCTCGGTCTGATCCTCACGCTTCCCTTCTGGCCCATCATCGCCTTGCTCATCAAGAGCCAGGGCAAAGGCCCCGTCCTATACACACAGACCCGAATAGGTCCCTTCGGCAAGCCGTTCGCCATCTGTAAGTTCTGTACCATGACGGCGGACTCCGAGGAGTCCGACAAGCCGGTCTGGGCGCAGCAAGAGGACCCGCGTGCGACTCGGATCGGCCGCATCCTGCGCAGGGGCCGAATCGACGAGATCCCCCAGTTCTGGAACATCCTCAAAGGCGACATGTCGCTGGTCGGACCCCGGCCCGAACGGCCCGAGTTCGTGGAAGCACTCAGCCGGCGGACGCCGTGCTATGGCTGGCGGCACCTGGTTCGTCCGGGCCTGACGGGATGGGCGCAGGTGAACTTCAGATACGGGGCCAGCGAAGACGAGGCCCTCGAGAAGTTGAATTACGACCTCTATTACGTCAAGCACTTCTCGTTTGCGCTCGACGCCTACATCTGCCTGCGCACGCTCGCCGTCTTCCTGCGCGGCTCCCGGTAAGGGAACGCCATTGTCAGGCGCCTGTCGACCTGATAACCTGAACCTGGCCAGCGGGGGGAATCCGGCGGCGAGCCCCGATGCAGCGCAAGCATGGGCAGTCGCGCAGATCTCCTCCTGCGCGTAGTCTCTCGGTTCAGGCCGGACGAACCGGTCTGCGTTGAGTAACCTCGGAGAGTGGGAACGCCATGGCAGGTCAATCCCAGCCCGAAGCGATCTCAGCGGGACAGTATCCCGAGACCGTCATATGCCCGCACGAGGGATGGCTGCGGATAGACTGGCGCAGGATCTGGCAGTATCGGGAGCTGCTCTACTTCCTGACGTGGCGCGACGTGAAGGTCCGCTACAAACAGACGGTGTTGGGATTCCTGTGGGCCTTCATCCAGCCGTTCCTCAAGATGGTGGTGCTGAGCCTGATCTTCGGGCGCCTCGCCCGCATCGACTCGGAAGGCTACTGGTACCCCATCTTCGTCTACGCCGGCCTGCTTCCGTGGCAGTTCTTCGCCGAATCCCTCACCCGAAGCAGCCAGAGCGTGGTCGCCAGCGCCAACCTCATCACGAAGGTTTACTTCCCCAGGCTCATCATCCCCCTGGCCTCGATTGGCGCCTGCCTGGTGGACTTCGCCGTCTCCTTCATCATCCTGGCGGGCCTGATGGCGTACTCGGCCGCCGAGCATGGCCTCACACTCACGCCGGCCATACTCATGGTCGGCCCGCTGATCGTCGCCACCATCTTCGCCTCCCTGGGGCCTGGCATGCTGATCAGCGCGCTGAACGTGGCTTACAGGGATTTCCGCTACACCATCGCGTTCGTCGTACAGATATGGATGTTTCTGACGCCCGTCATCTACCCCGTGACGATCGTGCCGCACAAGTGGCAGTGGGTGCTCTGCCTGAATCCGATGGCCGGTATAGTGGACGCCTATCGCTCCGCCATCCTGGGCAAGCCGTTTGCCTGGGGGAACCTGGCCGTTTCCCTGTCGGTTGCCGTGGCGCTGTTCGTGGCGGGCGCGGCGTACTTCAAACGCATGGAAAGGCACTTCGCCGACATAGTCTGACGCGCCGTCTTGCGAGGATGCGATGGCATTGTTCCGAAACGCCTGAGCGAGGGCCACAGTGACAGCAGCGATTACGGTTGAGGGCCTGTCCAAGCGCTACCGCATCGGTGCGCGCGAGCGGCGGCAGACGTTCCGAGAGGCGCTGGTGGACTTGGCTGCGGCGCCGTTGCGCAGGCTCAGGAGCTTCGGACGCTCTTCGTACCGGGAGGAGGATTCCATCTGGGCCCTGAGCGACGTATCGTTTGAGGTCCAGCCCGGGGAGGTGCTGGGCATCATCGGCAGGAACGGCGCGGGCAAGACCACGCTGCTGAAGGTGCTCTCGCAGATCACCGACCCGACCGAGGGTTCGGCCAGGCTGCGCGGCCGGGTGGCCAGCCTGCTCGAAGTCGGCACCGGATTCCACCAGGAGCTGACGGGCCGGGAGAACGTCTACCTGAGCGGCGCCGTCCTGGGCATGAAAAAGCGGGAGATCGACCGGCGGTTCGACGAGATCGTGGACTTCGCCGGCGTGGAGCAGTTCGTTGACACGCCCGTCAAGCGCTACTCGAGCGGCATGCGCGTCAGGCTGGGCTTCGCCGTGGCCGCCTTCCTGGAGTCGGAGATCCTGCTCATCGACGAGGTGCTGGCCGTCGGCGACGCCCAGTTCCAGCGCAAGTGCCTCGGCCAGATGGATAGCATAACCGAGCAAGGCAGGACCATCCTCTTCGTCAGCCATAGCATGGGGGCCGTGGGGAAGCTCTGTCCAAGGTCGCTCTTGCTGGAGCGAGGGCTGGTCCGGGCCTCTGGCGAGAGCGCCACGGTGATCGCGGAGTACCTGGGCAGCACCCCCGAGGCGGAAGACGGCGGGAAGCTTCAGCACAGCAGACAGGACCCACGATTCGCCGTGACGGACGTCGCGTGGGAGATGGCGCCGGGGACCCGCACGTCGCAATGCATCGCCGGCGAACCCGCGACGTTTGTCGTGGACATAGACGCAAGGCAGCCCCTGCCCGACATGAAGACCGGCGTGCTGATCCATTCGCCCGTGGACGGGAGCCTGGTGGCCGGTGTCTGGAGTCAAGAGGCCGAGGGCGAAGTGCTGCGTCTTGAGGAAGGAATCAACAGGGTTTCGCTGCATCTGGACCGTCTGGCGTTACGGCCCGGGAGGTACTCGGTCGAGGTGCACGTCGTCGAGCACACGCGCGGGCCGAAAGCCATCGTGAACGTAGCCGAGCCCCTCCTGGTCCTGGGATCCTCCAGGCTGGAATCGAGCGGGAATCTGTCATGGCTGGGCCGCGCGCGGCTCGTACCCGATGTCGAGTGCACCCAGCCGTCTGGCAAGGGCAGGAAGTGACTTCAGAGCGCGTTGGGCTGCCCCCGCGGAAGGAGCAGAGGACCTGAATGGTCGACCTAGTGATAGTGGGCGGCACGGCTTCGGCTCACCACTATGGGCCGGTCTGGAAGCACGTCCGCGGCGAAGTGGCCGTGGTCGAGTCCTATGAGCTCGACG
>CAYUDW010000073.1:0-16251 GCA_964442595.1 uncultured candidatus Brocadiaceae bacterium | reverse complement strand
CTAGAACAGGCCGACGATCTTGCCTTCCTCGTCGATGTCCACCTTCTCGCCGGCCGGCGTAGTGGGCAGGCCGGGGATGGTGCGCATGTCGCCGCAGAGCGGGTAAAGGAACCCGGCCCCGAGCGACGGGCGGATGTCCCGCACCGGCAGCATGTAGCCCGTCGGGAAGCCCTTCAGGTTCGGATCGTGCGAAAGGGACAGATGCGTCTTGGCCATGCAGATGGGCAGCTTGCCGTAGCCCAGCTTCGTGAACCGGCGAATCTTGCTGCGCGCCAGCGGGGCGAACTCCACGCCGTCCGCGCCGTAGACCTTGGTGGCGATGGTCTCGATCTTCTCCTGGATGGAGGCGTCGTCGGGGTAGAGCAGCTTGAAGTCGGTCTTTTTCTCGCAGGCTGCTGCGACGGCCTCGGCCAGGTCGGTGCCGCCTTCGCCGCCCTTGGCCCAGACGTCGCTGGTGACGACGGTCTCCGCGCCGGCCGCCAGCGCCCTCTCCCGCACGGCCTCGATCTCCGATTCTTTGTCATCCGTGAACCGGTTGATGCAGACGACCGACGGCACGCCGAACAGGCCCACGTTCTCGATGTGTTTTTCCAGGTTCGCGCAGCCGCGCGTGACGGCCTCCGGGTTCTCCTGAAGCATCTTGTCCGGCAGCGGTCTGCCGGGGCGGACGCGGAAGCCGCCGCTGTGCATCTTGAGCGCGCGCACGGTGGCGACGAGGACGACGGCGTTGGGCTTCAGGCCGCTGGTGCGGCACTTGATGTCCATGAACTTCTCCATGCCGATGTCGGCGCCGAAGCCGCTCTCGGTCACGACGTAGTCGGCCAGCTTCAGGGCGATCTTGTCGGCCAGGATGCTGCTGTTGCCGTGGGCGATGTTGGCGAACGGGCCGGCGTGGACGAAGGCCGGGCCGCCCTCCAACGTCTGCATCAGGTTGGGCTTGAGCGCGTCCTTAAGCAGGACGGTCATGGCGCCGGCGCACTTGAGGTCCTCGGTGGTGACGGGCTGGCCGTCGTAGGTGTATCCGACGACGCAGCGGCCGACGCGCTCGCGCAGGTCCTTCAGGCTGTTGGCCAGTCCGAGCACGGCCATCAGCTCGCTGGCCACGCTGATGTCGAAGCCGCTCTTGCGGACGAAGCCGTCGGCCAGGCCGATGACGACCTGCTCGAGGGCCCAGCGGTCGTTCAAGTCGACGACGCGGTTCCAGCAGATCGTGTCGGGGGCTATGTTGAGCCGGTTCTTGCGCTTGAGGGCGTTGTCCAGGAAGGCGGCGGCCAGGTTATGGGCGATGCTGACGGCGTGGGTATCGCCGGTCAGGTGGAGGTTGAAGTCTTCCATGGGGACCAGTTGGCTGTAGCCGCCGCCGGCCGCGCCGCCCTTGATCCCGAACACGGGCCCGAGCGACGGCTGACGGATGCAGACGAAGGCATTCTTGCCGATCTTGCACAGAGCCTGCGTCAGGCCGACGGTGGTGACCGTCTTGCCCTCGCCCAGGGGCGTAGGGGTGATGGCTGTCACGTCGATGTACTTGCCATCGGGCCGGCCGGCCAGGCGGTCGAGTGCCTCCAGCTTGACCTTCGCCTTGTAGTCGCCGTGGAGCTCCAGTTCGTCCCGCTCGATTCCAATCCCCGCAGCGACTTCCTCGATCTTCCGCAGTTTCGCCTGTTGGGCAATCTCCAGGTCACTTAACAAGGACATCCTCCTTTCGCACAGGCAAAGCTAGAGCAAAGACCAGCAACCCGCGCAGCGTGCAAGAGCCGACGGCCGCTGGCCGCGCCGGGCTTCGTCAACTACCATGCAAGATCCGTTCGACGGCACTGATGAGCTGGTCGGGCTCCTCCACTCCCGCCACGTAGACGTCGGCCGGGAGCCATCCCGGCAGCTCCTCCGACAGGTTCAGCCTGAGCCGCACCTCCGGGCCGGAGAAGACCACCCGCCGGGCTCCGGGCAAGGAGCTCCACTGCTTCAGCCAGCGGCACAGCTCGGCACCGTCGATTCCCGGCAGTATCAGGTGCAGCACGACGGCGTCGTAATCGCTCTCGCGCTCCACCCGCAGCATGGCGCGTTCGGCGCAGTTCACCACCGTGACGGCGTGGCCCTTCTGGACGAGAAGCTCCCTGACGATCTCAACGCGGCCCTGGTCGGCATCCACGTAAAGGATCTTCGCCACCGTTCACTACCCCTGGTCCGCCCGTGCCGCCTCGGGGCCGGAGGCCAGTCCCACGGCCCGGAACATGGAGTCCACGTCAACGTGCTGCTCTATGATGCTTGCGGCCAGTGCCATCTTGTCGAAGTCGCGCGGCGTCATCTTGGCCACGAGGCTGCGCACTTCGAAGGCGGCTGTGGCAGTGTCGTCGTCGGTCAAGAGCACGGGCACGTCCACTTCCCACAGGATGTTGACGATGCTCAGGTGAGGCACGAAGCCGCCCGTCAGCAGGAGCCCGGCGATGCGACGGGCGCCTTCCTGCTGCGTCATAAGGTGCGCATTGATGGAGGCGATGATGTTGTCCACCCGATCACCGGGCACGACGACGAGGCTGCCCGGCCGCAGGTAGTTGATCATGTTCTGCGGCGTCATCGCAGCCACAATGATATCGCGCACCTTGTTGTCCAGGTGGGTGCCGCCGCAGAGCACCTCCAGGCCGTACTCGACCTGGATCTGCCGCATGGTCGGGTAGGTCAGCTCCTTGCGGTACGGGATGACGCCCAGGCAGTTGATGCCGTTGTTGGACAGCCCTTGCCGGACGGCGGCGCTGACGTAGTCGTACTTCTCCTCGAACACCTTGTTGATGACGGCTCCGACGATGGGAACGCCGTGGCGATCGAAGAGCGCGCGGTTCAGGCATAGCTCGTCGATGCAGCGGCCGATGCCGCCGCCGCTCACGATGACGCACTGGGAGTCAAGAAGCCTGGCCACCTGGGCGTTGGAGGAGTCGATCACCGAGCCGACACCCGCATGGCCCGTCCCCTCGATGATGAGCAGATCGTGGGCGTCTTCCAGCCTGGCAACCGCCTCCAGGATAGGGACGTGGACGGACTCGGGGTCGCGGTTGAAGATGTACTCCCGCGTCAAGCCGCGCGGGATCGTGATCGGGTTGAGGTCCTTGACGGCGCCGGTGGCGCCCAGGCCGTGCTTGAAGAGAACAGCATCCTCGTCGACCTGCTCGTCCGCCTCCATCACGTAACGCTGGCCGACGGGCTTGATGAAGCCCGTCCTGTAGCCCCGCTCCTGGGCCATCCTGTAGAGACCCACGCAGACGGTCGTCTTACCGGCGTGCTGCTCGGTGGCTGCAATGTAAAGCCTCTTCATCGCCTCTCAACTCCCCTTCCGAGCGGCGGGGGTCTTGCCCTCGAGCGCGGCCACCATACGCTCGGCCGCCACTATGCCGTCCTCAAGACTGAGGATGCTGAGAACGTTATCCGAAAAGAGCACGTTGCACGAGGGTGCGAACTCCTCGTCCCCCTCGTAGCGCACCACCTGAAACTCAACCAGCGGGAAGAACCGGAGAATACAGCGAACCGGGTCGCCTTCGACCGGCGTCGCACCCAGGCGCTCCACAGCGTCCCGGAACGCGGCCCCATCCCTGCCCACGGTGTGAGAAAGCCTGTCCGTCACCCGCGACTGGAAAGCCGGCAGATAGCTGCGCCCTGCCACCAGGTCCGCAAACGAGACGAACCCCGTGGGGGCGATGGGCGTTTCGGCGGCCAGGTAGTCGAGCGCAAGTATCTGCCACGGCAGCGACACCTCCTGTCCGCCCGGCAGCAGATGCATCGAGAACGGTTGCGTCCGCACCCTGAGCTGCCAGCAGAGCGCCTGCAGATCCACGATGGCCCCGTCCTCCGCAAGCCGCGCGCCGAGCACGCCGAGCCGGTCGCGCTCCATCCCACGCTGAAGCCGGCTCAGCGCAGCGTCGCGGGCGATCTCGTAATGGTCCTGCTTCGGGAGCTGCATCCCCCGCCTTCCTGGACCGGGCATAACGGCAGTTCTCACTTGCTGCTCAAGTAGGCAGCGATGTAGTCGTCGCAGTATAGCTGCTTCTCCAGCAGCACCTCGGCCGTGATGGCGGCATTCATCAGGTCCTTGTCCAGCGCGTCCATGATGGCGGCGTTCAGCCCCACGCCGATGCACATGGCGACGTAGGCGCTGTTGAGCAATGAACGCTCCTTGCAGTTCTGGCTCACGTTGGACAGGCCGATGATGAAGTTCGGCGGAGGATCGGAGAAGAGCCGGAGCTGGCTGATGGCGCCCAGCACGGCCGCCGGCTGCTTGGGGGCCACGTTGACGGGCAGGATGACCGGGTCGATGTAGAGGTCCGTCATCGCCAGCCCGTGCTCCATCGCCTTGGTGACGATGTTGGCGCCCATGGCCACGCGGCCGTCCACGTCGCTGGGCACGCCCGTCTCGTCGATGGTCAAGGCCACCAGTTGGGAGCCGGTCTGGACGGCCAGGGGCACGTACTTCTCCAGCTCGTCAGCGCTGGCCTTGCTGGAGTTGACGATGGTCGGGTTCTCGGCCGCTTCCAGCGCCGCGGTCATGACGTCGAACTTCGGCGTGTCGACGCAGATCGGGGCGTCGGTGACCTCCTGGACGGCTTCGATCAGCCACAGCATGTTGTCCACGGCCTTGCCCTTTGTGGGACCCACGTTGACGTCCAGAGCGTCCGCGCCCGCCGCCAACTGGCGCCGCACCAGATCCTGGATGGGCCCCTTGTCCCGGGACTCAACCGCGCGTTTCACGGCCGTAAACATCCCGTTGATTCGTTCACCGATGACGAACATCCGTGCACTCCTTTCCAGGCTCGGGCGTCATGAGGACTGGCTCGCTTTCGGCCACATCGCCTCCACAGCGGCCTTGGCCTGCTCGAGGGCCTCGGGGTTGCGCAGGATGAGCAGTTCGGCGCCGGATTCGATGTAGGCGAGGGCCGTTGCGGATTCCCACAAGGGCGCCCTGACTTCGCGGCGGCCCCACTCCGGGAAGTCCTCGTCCGGAGCAACGGCCTCCTTGACCCGCCCCACCTCCTTGCCGAGATTCACCACGACCGGCTGCTGCATCAGCACGTCACCGCTTAGGGCCGCTATTCGCCCCCGTTCGATGGTGGTGTAGATGTAAACGAGGCCGAACCCGAGCGCCCCGCACGTGGGATGCATGACGATGTCATTCAGGTCTACGCCCACGTCCCGGAGCAGGATGTGAAGCTGCTTGGACAGGTTGATGTCGGACGGGGCCTCCGCGATGATCTTGTGATTATCGGCCAGGCAGCTTGCGGCCAGCGTGCGATAGTTATCCTCCTTGGCCGTCCCGAACAGGCAGTTCTCCCCTACGGCGACCTGCGTGCACTTGGGCAGGACGTTGTTGTCCACGTCATCGTCGTCCGTGCCCCAGACCATCAACGGCAGGCCCGTGGCGCCGAGCACGCGCTTGACGTCGTCGGCGCACTCCTGGGCGCTTCGCCCTCCGCGGTCCGGCAGGGCAGCGGACAGGTCCAGGCAGACCAGGTCCGCCCCCCATTCCTCGCACTTGGCCGCCCACTTCCCCAGGTCTCCGGCCACGTCGGCCACGTGTTTCTTAACTTCCGGGTGCCAGTCGTCGACGCCGGCCGAGGTGATCTGCAATGCGAAGGCCGGCGGATGGGGGTACTGGCCTTCGAAGGCCAGCATGGGGAAGCTCGTCTCGCCGCCCACAGTCACCGTGCGCGAGCGCGAGCCGCCTTCTTCGCTGGTGGCGCCTATGGTCACCTCGTTCATAGCGCCGCTGAGCTTGTCCCTAACGTCCGGTATCGGCATTCTACACTTCCTCCTGTTTCTCCATGTGGTCGTGCCCGGGGTCGGGCTGCCGGGGCTCGCCGGCAACCGACGGGAACTTCTCCGTGTCCGTGTGGGGCAGGAAACAGGCGGACACGAACTGATCCATGAAGCCGGGGTGTGTCGAAAGCTCGAAGTAGGTCATACTGGAAGCGATGTCTCGGACCTTCCAGTAGTGGTCCGCGTGCTCGGCCACCATGACGGCGCCCTTCAGCGACGTGTTGCCGACGAACTCGATCCGTTCGCGAGGCACGTCGGGCAGCAGGCCGATGGCGACCGCGTTGTCCTTGTTCAGCCGTTCGCCGAACCCTCCGGCCAGCATTATGCTTGCCAGGTCGCCCCATTCCATGCCCAGGCTCTGCAGCACGACGCTGCCGGCGGCGTAGATGGCGCCCTTGGCGCGCACCAGGTTGTCCACGTCGGCCTGGGTCAGGACGACGTCCGTCCCCGCGGCGGAGCGTTCCGCCGGCACCAGAACGTAGCAGTACTGGCCTTCTTCCTCAACTACGCCGGGCGCTCCCGCGATGAAGCGGCCCGTCTTATCCATCACGCCCTCTGCCAGCAGCGTGGCGAGCAGATCGATGTAACCCGTGCCGCAAATACCGACGGGGGGCCTGTCGCCTATCGTCCGCCATCTCACGCCCTGCTCGCTCCAGACCGAATCGATGGCTCCCGGCCTGGCCCGCGTGCCCGACGCACTGCCGGCGCCTTCAAAGGCCGGCCCCGCCGAAGCGCTGCAGCAGATCAGGAACTCACGGGAGCCCACGACGATCTCGCCGTTGGTGCCCAGGTCTATCAAGGCGCACGGCTCCGCCTTTTCCGCCAGTCCCGTCGCCAGGACGCCGGCGGTGATGTCCGATCCGACGAACGCGCTCACCGAAGGCAGGCAGTAGACCCGTCCGGCCGGGTTGATGCGCACGCCTGCGTCGGCGGGCCGCACGGGCGGGGGCAGGTAGGCGCACCCCACGTAAGGCTCCCGCCTGATCCACGCCGGGTAGAGCCCGAGGAAGAGGTGCATCATCGTGGTGTTGCCGCTGACCACCAGGGCGCACACGTCGTCGCGGCGCCAGCGGCTCGCCTCCAGAAGGGCGTCTATGAGACGATTCACGTCGTCGACCACCGTCTCCCGCAGTCGATCGCAACCTTCCGGCTCGTCTTGCTGGCAGTAGATGATGCGCGAGATAACGTCCGGCCCGAACATCGTCTGCGAGTTGTAGCAGGAGGCGATCCATCGGGCCCCCGGAGCCAGCAAACGCGCCTTGATGGCGGTGGTGCCGATGTCCACGGCCACCATGCCGCCCAGCCTTCCCGCCGCGGCCCCCACGTGCAGGACCCTGGCGCCCCAGGGCTCGACCGAGACGGTCACCTCAGGTTGCCAGTCTACCTGGCGGAGGCGCCCGGGCAGATCCCTCAGGACCTCGAGCGGGACGTGGTACGGGGCCTCCCGCCATCTGCGCAGGTGCCGAAGCAACCGTTCACTGTCGGCCACGTTGTCTTCGAGCGAGGGCGGATCGATCTGGAGCCGGACCCGTTCGACCAGGGCGCCCTCGGGGGGATAGTCCGCGGGGAAAGGCTCAGACTCGAGGACGGTGGCCTCGGTCTCGGCCGCCTGGCTCTCGGGAGGCAGGAACACCTGCACGTCCGACTGGCCGACCAGCGTCCGGCAGGCCAGGTCCAGGCCCTGCGGCGGCGTACGATGGGCGGCTCGGCGCTCCACGTCGCCCCCCCTCACCTGAACGACGCAGCGACCGCAGACGCCCTGACCGCCGCAGTCATTCCGGATGGGGATTCCCGCCTGCCTGGCCGCGTCGAGCAGACTCGTGCCTGCTTCCACTTCGACGCTGACGCCCGCCGGCTGGAAACTCACCACAGGCATGGGGTCACTTCCCCACTAACTGGGGCCACTCGCTGTTGAGGAACCGGGATAACCCGCTCGCCTCCTTCGGCCCAACGATGACTTTCTGCTCGATCTCCTCGGACAGTTCGCCGCTGATGACGGCCACCAGCCCCGGGATGACGGGCTTGCGGTAGCCTTCGGCAAGCTGGTCGAAGACGCCCGACTTGTCTATGGCTGCCTTGATCTGCTCGGCGCCGAACTTGTCCGCCGCCCAGGCGGTCAGGACGCTCGTCCCCTCGGTGTCCACCGTGAGGATGCGTGCGGGCACGCGGCTCGCCTCCACCTCGCCCAGGACGCTGTAGTAGGTAAGGGAGAAGTTCGTCGTGATCAGCAGAGGCGACGTGTCCGTGGGTTCGTTGACTTCGTGCACCTTCGCCTCGACCTGGACCGGCACCTGCGGGTCGATGTAGACGCTCTGGCGCGAGACGAGCACAGGGAGAACGAATTCAGGGCTGTCCACGCTCAGCACGACGATGCCGGCGTACTTGAGGACGTAGTGCATCCCTTCCAGGGATTGCTGCAGCGGGTCCTCGGACCAGGCCCGGGCGAGCACGGGAAACCCCAGCGGACGATAGGTGCGCTTGACGGCGGCACGCCGCGCCATGGTCATGAACTGGAGCGTCTCCAGCGGGCCGGCCTGGCCGGGGCAGAGCACCATCTCATCGATGCCGGCCTCCTTGGCCCTCTGAGCGTCGGCGTCGCACTTGTCCAGGTCGCCCTCGACCACCAGCGGCAGGCCGGTGCGCGCGGCCAGATCGATCAGCCCGTCGGACGGACCGCCCCGCTCCCACAGCAAGGGGCGAGCGTCCTTGACGGCTTCCGCGGCCGGCGCAATCTGATCGGCGGAGCCCGCAATCAGGACCATGGGCAGACCCAATCCGTCATTAAGCTTCTGGGCGGCTTCCTTCAGCTTCGCCCCGTCCCCGGAGGCGCAGTTGACGGCCGCCACGTCCACGGTAATGACCTGGCCGATGCGCTCGAAGGAAAGGGCACGGATGGCCTCCGCCTTGGCGGACAGATCGTCCGTGTCGTTGACCAGCACCGCCACGCCGCACGGATGGTGGAACTTCTCCTCGTGGCGGAACATGACCGTCTCGTTGCCGACCTTTAGGGCCGAATCCCCGGCGCCGACCGTCACGAGCTTCTGCGGCGGCTGGCTGGCGGCGCCCAGGGCCTCCTGCGACTCCTCCGTCACGTGCGGGCATTCCTCGAGGGCGGCCTGCTTGGCGGCCACCTTCATCGCGAACGCCAGACACGTGGGGACGCCACAGTCGCCGCAGTTCGTCTGAGGCAAGAGCCTATAGATGTCCAGTCCGGTCACGGCCATGCCTTGGCTCCTCTTGAGTCAAACGGAAGTCGTGTGACAGATCGCAGGCTCCGAGCCGTCCCGGACGCTTCCGGGCCGCCACGCCGAATGACGCCAGTCACATGCCGAGCATTAACTGGGGACACGACGGACGGCGGGCCCGGCCGACCCCGTCTCAGTCGCGTCGCGAACCGGGAATGTCGAAAAGGGACTCCATCTCGAGCGCAGGATGCCCGACCTTCTGCAGGAACTCAACGAGGGCCTTCCCGTCGGTGGCGATTGTCTCGTCGGCGATCTTATCCACGAAGTCCGGCATGCCAAGCTCTTCCGCACGCGCTTGGAGCTGCTCCTGCATATCGTCCTTAAGCTCTTTGGGCAGCCAGACGATGCGCTTGAAGCCACCCTCGTAGCTGATGAACTTCTCGCTGAGCAAGTACAAGCGGCCAATGCCCAGGAAGCCGGGAGTCTGTACGCCGCCTCCGACCTGGCCGGCCAGCGTGCTGAACGTCATCCCTATCGGCGACATGCCGCCGTGCTCGCGGTTGACCACCAGAACGCCGTTCGCCTCCGGGACGATGCAGATGATGCACTCGAAACAGCCGCAGGACGTCATGGGATGATGCATCAGGGAGTACTGGCAGTAGTGCTCGACGCTGCGGTTGGAGTGATCGTAGACGAACTGGTTGACCGACTCCCACTCGCCCATCTCCGCGCTGATGGTCCTGCCCTTCTGGATGGGCTGGTTGCATCCCTGGGGGCTGATCTGGAAGGCGGCCTTGCAGTCGAGCCAGGAGTACGCGCCGCAGAGGCCAGGCCGTTCGGGGCTGACGACGCAGACGTGGTTCGGCGCGAAGGTCTGGCAGAGCGTGCAGGAGTAGAACAGGTCCACCTCCTCGTCCTTGAGGCCCTTCAGCCTTGCGTCGCGCGCCTCATAGGCGGCGTGCGCGGCCGCCCTCAGTTTCTCCAACTCGGCCTCGTCCCTAATAAGCCGCACGGCCACCTTGTCGGCGATCTTGCCGTACTCGTCGTGCAGCTTCGCGTGCAGTATGTTGCCGAAATGCACCAGCCTGAAGCCCTGCTCGTAGGTGGACTTGCTGATCCTGATCCAGGCCAGGTGGCGTTGCCCGATGTGCATCACTCCGGTGGCATGGTTCACGTAGAGGTGGATCTGGCGCTCGAGAATGCCCTCGAAGTCCTCCTGCATCTCGCGGCCTGCCACCAGTACTTCTATGCCCAGGTCCATCGTCGTTCCCGGCTCGACGTCGTCGATGTCGTCCCCGACGATCTCGATGGTACCGTCGGTGATGTCCTCCATGTCGACCATGCGGAGGTATTCGACGCAGTGGGCGTTCCTGCCGCCGAACTCGATCTGCATGTCGTCCCGTCGGACACGCTCACCCTCGAAGGCCGCCGCAAACGCCACGGGAATGTCTATCTCCTCAACCTTGACCTTGACCCCACGGATCTCAATGCAGGTGGGAACCAGCTCATCGTAGTCCGTCTCGCGCACAAGGGCTTCGTACGTAGTGACGCCGGTGGGTCGGACCTCGGGCGTATCCTCGCTGTCGCTGACCACGGGGAAGCCCATCAGGATGGCGCCTGCGCCGGTGGCGTACCAGTCGTCAGGGATGTGGCCGAACGTGATGCCGAAGGCGAAGACGCGGTCGCGCTGATACTGGAGTATCTGCTGGAAGCGGCCGGGCTTGAGGCCGCCGAAGGTCAGCGCGCTGCGAACCGCCCAGTTCAGCACCAGGATGCCGTCGCGCGTGCGCGGGCCAGTAGGCACGATGTAGGTGTCCCAGCCGGTCTGGATGCCCTCCGCGTCCAACTGCTGCTTCATGGTACGGCCGTCGCGGTTGGCGACGGGAAAGATCAGGATGTTGCGCTTCTGCAGTTCGCGGACGATCTTGACGGCCGTCTCGTTGTCCGGGGCCGGACCCAGGATGGCAGCGAAGCCAGGCATCCGTCCGTCCACCAGTTGGATGCCCACCTCGCGCATGCTGGTGTCCGTCAGGAATCCGTGGTAGCCGTCCGCCCACTCGTAGCCGTTCAGGTAGTCGAGTGCGCACAGGATTTCCTGAGCGAACATGCTGGCCGCGCCGGCGTCCAGGCCGTGCCCCAGGTAGGGGAGCCAGACACGATCCGCCGGCACTTCCTTAAGCAGGTCCTCGCGGCAGTGCTTGAGGACCGGCTCGCAGTCGGCCAGCTTCTCCACCTTCTGCCCCGTCAAGGCGAAAACCATCGGCAGCGCAAAAGCCGTCTCGGGGAAACCTATGGCGGTCGACTCGCCATGCTCATCCACCGCCCTCTTCCAGGCCTCCTCCGCTTCCTTGACGAACTGATGTGCGCCACGTATTACAGCACTGAAGACTTCTCGTGACATCCGTATCCTCCTACGTCCCGCTCTTCATTGTCAGGTAAGCTCTGCGCAGCTCGGCGGCCTGCCTGCGGCCCCGGCATGCGGGACAGCCCTGCAGGACGTCCGACCTGGGGCCGAGCTGCTCCTTCAGACGCGCCAGTTGCCTCTCCGTCACGAACCCCCGGCCACACTCGGGACAGGCGACCAGCCTGTGCTCCGTGTGGAAGGGGCGTATCTCGCGGGTCATGCATTCCACGTCGTCGACGACGGCCACGTAGCCCGTGGGGCACACTTCGGCGCACGCGCCGCAGCCGATGCACGCTTCCGAGGGCTCGCCGAACGGCGTGTCCACCCGGCGCTCCGACCCTCTGCCGACGAAGCTGATCGCGCCGACTCCCACCACGTCCCTGCAGATGTTGACGCAAAGCCCGCACAACACACACTCGGTATCCCCGTCTTCGGGCAGCCGGGTCCGCTCCAGGCCCAACTGCCGGGCCATCTGCCGGACCTTTTCGGACTCGGGGCACCGGGCCAGCAGCATCTCCATGTTCAGCCGCCGGTAGCGCTGCACCTTCTCGCTGTTGGTCCTGACCTCTATGCCTTCGTCGCGGACCGGGTACGTACACGAGGCCTCGATCCAGTTCCAACGGCCCTGCGTGATCTCCACCAGGCAGAGCCTGCAAGCGCCGTAAGGAGGCTGCGCCTCGTGATGGCACAGGGCCGGAATCTCGAACCCGTTGGCCAGCGCCACGTCCAGCAACATGCTGTCTCGTTCGCAACTGACCTTCTTGCCGTCAATGGTGAAGTGCACGGTCGGCATCTATGTCCTCTGGACCGCGCCCACGGGACACACTTCGTAGCATGAGCCGCACTTAATGCAGACCTGGGCGTCGATCTGGAACGGCTCGCCGGCTTTGCCCTCAGCCACGTCCTTCTCGGTGGCCTTGGCGGGCGGCTTACCCCGCTTGCCGGATATGCATTCGACGGGGCAGTCCGTCGCACAGCGCCCGCAGCAGATGCAGGCTTCCGGATCGATGGAGTAAGTGACCAGGGCCTTGCAGACTCCGGCGGGGCAGCGCTTGTCCCGAATGTGTGCCTCGTACTCGTCGCGGAAGTAACGTATGGTGGACAGCACGGGATTAGGCGCCGACTTGCCGAGGGCGCAAAGCGAAGTGGTCTTGACAACGTCAGCGATGTCTTCGAGCAGTTCGAGGTCCCCTTCCCCCGCTTCTCCCTTACATATCTTGTCCAGGATCTCAAACATGCGCTGGTTTCCCTCGCGGCAGGGGGTGCACTTGCCGCAGGATTCCTCGCGCAGGAAGTTCAGGAAGTAGCGGGCCACGTCCACCATGCAGCTATCTTCGTCCATGACGATCATGCCGCCGGAGCCCATCATGGAGCCGACTTCGCTGAGGCGGTCGAAGTCGACCTCCAGGTCGAGGTGATCGGCGGGGATGCAGCCGCCGCTGGGGCCGCCGGTCTGGACGGCTTTGAACTCCTTATCACCGGGGATTCCGCCGCCGATGTCGTAGATGATCTCGCGCAGCGTAATGCCCATCGGCACTTCGACGAGGCCGGTGTTCTTGACCTTGCCCACCAGGCTGAAGACCTTGGTGCCCTTCGACCCCGCCGACCCGATCGAGGCGAACCAGTCGGCGCCGCGTTCGATGATGACGGGGACGTTGGCCCACGTCTCGACGTTGTTGAGCGTGGTGGGCCTGTCCCAGAGGCCGCTTTCGACGGTGTGGATGTGCTTGGCGCGCGGCTCGCCGACGTGCCCCTCGATGGAGGCCATCAGCGCCGTGGACTCGCCGCAGACGAAGGCTCCCCCGCCACGCACGATCTCGATGTCAAACGAATAGCCGCTGCCCAGGATGTCCTCCCCCAGCAAGCCTGCCTGTCGCGCCTGACCGATCGCGGCGCGCAACGTCCGGACGGCCAGCGGATACTCCGCCCGAACGTAGATGAATCCCTGGTGCGCCCCTATCGCGTACGACCCGATGGCCATGCCCTCCAGAACCGCATGGGGATTGGCCTCCATGATGGAGCGGTCCATGAACGCGCCGGGGTCCCCTTCGTCGCCGTTGCAGATGACGTACTTGATGTCCCCGTGCGCCTGGCGGCAGGAGGTCCACTTGCGGCCCGTCGGGAAGCCGCCGCCGCCCCTGCCTCGCAAGCCGCTGGCGGTTATCTCCTCAATCACCCTTTCGGGCGTATACTGGGATAGCACCTTGGCCAGGCACTGATAGCCGCCCTCGCGGATGTAATCCTCAACGCGGGTCGGGTCTATCCGCCCGTTGAGCCTCAGGGCAATGCGCTGCTGCTTCTTGTAGAACGGGACGTCCCGCTCGAAGGCTATCTTCTCGGTCCCGGTGTCGTAAAGGAGCCGCTCGACAGGCTGGCCGCCGGGGGCCAGGCTCCCGAGCACGTCGGCTGCGTCATCCGGCTTAACGCCGTGGTAGAAGACACCTGACGGCTGAAGAAGCACGACCGGGCCGAGCTCGCAGAATCCGTGGCACCCCGTGGGCCTGACCAGGACCTCGCCCGCCATGCCGTTGGCCTGCACGGCTTCCTTGAGGGATTCGTAGACGTCGGCCGACCCGCTGGCCCTGCAGCCCGTGCCCAGGCACACATCCACGACCAGCTTGCCCTCGACGGAGCGCCTGAGCGATTCGGCCAAGTCCCGCAACGCAGCGGGCGAGCTAATCTTCTGCACGGTTGCGACCGACACCGATCTCCTCCATCACCGCGGCAAGTCGCGAAGCGTTCAGTTTGCCGTAGTACTTCCCATCAACCGAGATAAGGGGGCCCAGCGCGCAGGCGCCCAGGCAGTTCACCGTCTGCAACGTGAACCGCTGGTCCGGCGTGGTGCGGCCCGCCTCGATGCCAAGGGCATCCTCGAGCCGTTCCAGAATAGTGGCAGCGCCGCGCACGTGACAGGCTGTGCCCGTGCAGACCGTGATCAAGTGTTCGCCTCGCGGCTCCAGGCTGAGGGCGGCATAGAACGTCGCCACTCTCAGCACTTCCGACAGGGGGAGCCGCAGCCGCTCAGCAAGGGACTCCAACGACTCGCGAGGCAGGTAGTCGAACTCCTCCTGCAGATCCTGCAACACGGGGATAAGGCTACTGCGTCGCTCGCCGTGGGTTGCCACGGAGTCGGCCACCTTGGTCGTCGCGACATCCGGCTCAACTGCAGGCATGAGCTTCCCTTGCGTCAGAGCCTCTCATCAGCGTTCTACTGCTCGGCCTGGAGGACGGCGACGGTCCGCCGGGCCGCTTCCTTCTGCCTCTGTCTGCTCAGCTCCTCGACGTCAACGACGCGTCGCGCGTGGGTGGGGCAGGCCGCCACACAGCTCGGCTCCTGGCCCTCCTCAACGATATCCTGGCACAGGTCGCAACGGATCACGGCCCGGCCGTGCCGGTCGTAGTGCGCGGCCCCGAACGGACAGACAATGATGCATGCCTTGCACCCGATGCATTTGGCCGGGTCCGCGTGGATCGAACCGTCCTCTGGGTCCCGGGCCAGCGCACCCGACGGGCAGACGGCCGCGCATGGCGCGTCCTCGCAGTGCTGGCACTGCACCGGCACGGCGTAGCCTTCGGCGGCGACGACGTGCACTCGCGGCACCAGCCTTGCGCCCGAGAGCACCGCCGCCACGATGTCCTCGTAGCCCGCGTGCGCCTTCGCACAGGCCAGCTCGCAACTGCGGCAGGCCAGGCAGCGCCGCAGGTCAACGATGACAGTCTTCGTCGGAGCCCTTTGAGCCATCTTGTCGGTCTTCCTGTTCTGGAGGGGCAAGACGGGTGCGCAGCTCAGCTTGCCGGCACGGGCTCCTTGCGCGCCGCTCCGGTCGCGCTGCCCTTCGTTTCGTACATCATCTCCGCCAGGCCCAGGGCCGCGCGTTTCTTGTTGATGTGATCGATCATCAGGCGGGCGGCCTTCACCGGGTCCTTCTCGAACGCCAACATGCCGCCGAAGTCGTCTTCCATTCCCTTGGTCAAGTAGTCCACGACCTGCTTGCTGCCCATGATCGGGAACGGTTCCGCCAGGACGGTGAAGATGCCGCTGGCGGCCACGTAGGTGGCGATGGAGACGGCCTTCTCGCTCATCCACTCGGGAGCGGCGCCGGCCACGGGCAAGTCGGATATGTCCTCCCCCAGGCCGCCTTCCTTGACCATCTCCACGCAGGCCAGCAGTATGCGGCTGTTGTCCACGCATGAACCGACGTGCAGCACGGGTGCGATGCCCACTGCCTCGCAGATCTCCCTCAGTCCCCTGCCGGCCTGGGAGGCGGCCTCCGGCCGCATCAGGCCCGCCTTGGCGCAGGCGATGGCCGAGCAGCCCGTCTGCACCACGAGCACGTCGTTTCGGATCAGCTCCTTGACCATCTCCACGTGGCCCCAATCGTGGATGATCTTCACATTGTTGCAGCCCACCACGCCCGCCACGCCTCGGATGCGACCGTCCATGATGCCCTTGTTCAGCGGGCGAAACAGCGCCCGGTAGGTCCCGCCGAGCGTCGAGAAGATGCTCTCCACGGTGTAGCCGGCTATCGCCTCTTCGGTCTCCTCCGGAATATGCGCCTGAGCGGGGTCACGCTCCTTGAATGCCTCGATGCCCTCCATCAGGATCTGCTTTGCACAGGAGAGGGCGCGCTCTTCCTCGAACTCGATGTGCTTGACCCCCTCGAAGGCAGCCTTCTTGGAGGTGGAGATGAGCCTTGTGGGGAACCGGTTCCTGAAGTCCGCAATGGCAGGCATGATGCACTGCACGTCCACGATCATGGCGTCGACGGCCCCCGTCGCCAGCGCCAGTTCCTGCTGGAGGAAGTTGCCGGCCACGGGGATGCCGTGGCGCATCAGAATCTCGTTGGCCGTGCAGCAGATGCC
>CAYUDW010000072.1:0-16290 GCA_964442595.1 uncultured candidatus Brocadiaceae bacterium | reverse complement strand
CGAGGACGACGACGAGGACGAGAACGGCACGGGGCCCCGCATTTCCTGGCCCGTTAGCGGGCTGCGAGCCAGCTCAGGATCCGTTCGACGTCCTCTCCCGTCACGTAGACGGGCGACCGGCCGATCTCGTCCATACTGGTCGGGTTGCCGTAGAGGTCGAGGACGGCCATCCCTACCAGATCGGGGGCCGGCACGGATTCGGCGTTGGCGAACAGCGCCGCCACCCTCCGTCCGTCGCCCTCGAAGACGAGACAGCACAGGCCGTCCTGCGTCTGAACCTGCCGGACGAGCCGCGTCCCCTGCACCAGGTGGGCCAGGTTGGCCTGTGCGACGGCCCAGGGCTGGAGGTAGCGTCCCGGCTCCAGCCGCACCCAGGTGTGCTGGCCCAGGCGGGGATAGGCATGCAGCGTGTAGAAGAAGAACTTGCGGGCCCCCACAGCCATGGCGGACAGGTAGTAGCGCGCGTGCCAGATCGCTTCCCATCGGCCGTCCGAAGTGGCCAGGGGGTCCAGGTCGCGGTAGAAGGTAGCGTCCGCCGTGTCGGGGCCGCCCTCCGTGTGCCAGACCTCCACGTCGCCCAGCCCGTGCTCCCCCAGCAAGGCCCGGTGGACGCCGAGGAACGACGCCAGCGGGCCGTTTTCCCCTCCGGGCGTGCGCTGCGTGTACTGGTGGAGCGAGAACACGTCGAAGTGCCCCGCTGCGCCCAGCGCCAGGCAATCTCTGGTCCAATCGGGAGGGTTGGAGTCCACGCCCAGGATGACGCAGTCCGGATTGGCCTCTTTGGCCGCCGCGTAGGCGACCTTCAGTAGGGGAACATAGTCTTCGGGCGTCCCCGGCACCGGCTGGCCGCCCTGAATCTTGCGGAAGAAGCCGCTGGCCCACGGTTCGTTCCAGACCTCCCAGTGGTCGATGAGGCCCCGGTAGTGGCCGACGACGGTGTGCACGTAGTGCCGCCATGCATCCAGGTCTTTCGGCACGAAATAGCGGCGATGGTAGCCGCCTGCCTCTTCAGGTGCGCCGGATGCCCAGGGCGGCGCGCCGTCCAGCATGCCGAGCACCATCAGCCCCCGCGAGCGGGCGAGCTCCACGCGGTCGTCGAAGAACTGGAAACGTCCCTGCTCCGGTTCGGCCGTCGGCCACTTCGTGATGGTGCTGGCGTCATGTATCCGGCACCATTTGAAGCCAAGGTTCTGCGCCAGCCGGGTGTAGGATTCGTCCAGCGGAATGTGGACGCCGAAGGGCGAGTCCGGCATCAGTCGGTCCGGGTGGCGTGGCCTGGGCACGCGGGCGAAGAGGCCCTGACCGACGTTGCTCAGGAGGTCGCCTTCGCGGCTGAGGACCCGGGCCTCGATGCGGAACATGCCGCGCCGGCCGGGTGGCGCCAGGTCGAGCGTCGTGGGCCGTTCGAACCGCTTGCCGGGCTCAAGCGCAAGGGCCGGCAAGGTCGTCACGGCGCCGTAGACGTCATGCACCGACAGGGCGAGGCGAGCGCCATCCGGGATCTGTCCCGCGCCGATCACCCTCAGCTCGGCGGCCTCGTCGTCGAAGATCAGCCCGTTGGGCGCCTCCGGCACCACGGCCACCTCCACGGGCACGGCGGGCCGGAACTCCGTCGGGTCCTCGCCCTCGACGAGCTGGACGTTCCTCACGTGAAGCTCCGCACTGGACAGCGGGCATATGCGGACGGTGAACGCGGCGGCTTCGACGAACGGCAGTTGCCCGGACAGCGTGTAGCGCTCCCACTCGCTCGTTACTTCCAGGGCCTGGTGCATGCCGGTGTGGCCGTGGCGCGCGTCGTGCACGGTGAGCCAGACCTTCACGCCGGGGGGATCGCTCCGCATGTCCAGGCTGAGCGTATGTGTTCGGCCGCAGTTGACGACCACGGGAGGGGAGTAGAGGGAGACCTGCGCCTCGTCGCTGCCCGGGATGATGACGTGCGGGTCCGGCTGCCCGGGCGCAGGTGCCACGTAGCGGAAGGCTTCCGGCGGCGCGTTGGACGGGGCCCAGCCGTTGGCGATGGCTCCGACCATACGGCCCGTGACGAGCAAGTTGCCTTTCCTGGGAGCGGCGGTTGAGACCGCCGCTGTCGGTTCGAGCAGAGCGTCGTCGAGGTCCACCGTCCCGAGGTCGCCCGGGATCAGCATGAACAAGGCAGGGCGGCTCACGGGGGAGGTGAAGGTGAGCTCACAGGCCGTCCATTCCGCCCCGGGATGGAAGGTCATGCCGGCGTACTCCCTGTACGGCGCGCCGGGTTGGCGGATCTGAAGGCGCAGCGGAACCGCATCCGGCGAGCGCGCGAACACCCGCGCACGGTAGGCCTGCCCTTCCTCCAGGGCGACGGCGGCCCCCGTCAACTGGACGGCGCCGCTGGCCATGCGCCGGACGGTGATGCGCTGGCACCTCGAGCCGCCGTGCGGGCCGAAGCTCCCCTCCTCGTACTCCACGACGACCTGCGCCCAGCTGGAATTGTCCTTCCAGCCTTCGGCGATTCGGCCCGTGATCTGCGTTGTGCGGCCGTCTCCTATGTTCACCTCTTGGTAGAGCCCTTCAAAGCCTCCGTTCGCTATCATGGACTCCGCTCCCAGGGCGGGCAGCGCCACCGATGCAAGGAGCGCCAGCAGAATGGCCGCCGCGTTCGATCGCGTCTTGGGTGCCATACCTCACTCGTTCCGGAAAAGGAGCCTTGCCGCGTTCTCGGCCGTGATGGCGGCGATTTCCTCGGGAGTAGTGCCGCGCAGCTCGGCGAGGGCTCTGACCGTATCGACTATGAAGGAGGGCTCGTTGCGCGCGCCGGCGTGCGAAGCGGGAGCCTGGTAGGGGGAGTCGGTCTCGACCAGCAGCCTCTCGTCCGGCACCGTGCGCGCGGCGTGCTTCACCTTCTTGAACCCGGAGCGCGTCACGAGCCCCCCGAAGGAGATGTAGAAACCGAGCTCCACGTACCGCTCGGCGATCTGCGGCGCGCGGTCGAAGCAGTGCCGCAGGCCGGACAGTCGGGCATCGGACTCTGCCAGGACGCGAAGCACCTCTTCGTCCGACTTATGGGCGTGGACGATCAGGGGCTTGTCCATCCACAGGGCCAGGCGGATGTGTTGGCGGAATGCGTCGAGCTGTTGCTCGAGCTGCGTCGTCTTGCGGTGCAGGTCCAGGCCCGTCTCGCCTATCGCCACGACTTCGGGCTGGCCGACCAGCCGCTCCAGTTGCCGCATGTCGTCGGGCTTGGAACGGAACCAATCGTTGGGATGCACGCCGACGGTGGCGTAGACCCGGTGCGGCATGCGCCGGGCCAGCTCAACGCAGCGGCGGGACGACTCCAGGTCCGTGGCGTTCGTGACGATCTTGGACACGCCGGCCTGCGCGGCTCGATCCATTACCTCTGAGAGGTCCGCAGCGAACTGCCTGGCGTCCAGGTGCGCATGCACGTCGGTGATCTGGAATGCGTCGGCCATGGCGGCAGCTCCCGCCCGCAGGAAGTATCCATTGTGTGAGGCGTGGCGGCGCATTATAATTGACCAGGTAACGACTTCACAGGGAGACCTGGCCGGATGGCAGAGGTTCGGCGAGACCCGGTTACGAACGGATGGGTGATTATTGCCACGGAGCGGGCGGCCAGGCCCCATGACTTCCACGTGAGCCGGGGGGAACGGAGCACCGAGTTCTGCCCGTTCTGTGAGGGCAACGAGGATCGTACGCCCCCGGAGATAACGGCCACTCGGGCGGATGGCACCGCGCCGGACAGCCCCGGCTGGCAGGTCCGAGTGGTGCCCAACAAGTTCCCCGCGCTACGCCCTGACAGCGCATTCGGAGCGGAGCGAAGGGGCCTCTACGAGAGCGTGGGGGGGTTCGGCGCGCACGAGGTCATCATCGAAACGCCCCGCCACTTCATGTCGCCCACGGAGATGGCCACGCGCGATTTCGAGCTGGTCCTGAGGATGTATCGCCAGCGTGCGCACGCACTCAGCGCCGACGAGAGGCTCAGCTACGTCCTCATCTTCAAGAACGTGGGCGAGGTGGCCGGCGCCAGCATCGAGCACACGCACTCGCAACTGATCGCCGTTCCAGTCATGCCCAAACGCGTGCATGAGGAGATGCGGTGCTGCGAGGAGTCCTACGGCAGCCACGGACGGTGCCTGTTCTGCGAGATCCTGGAGCAGGAATTGCAGGAGCGTGAGCGCGTGGTGCTGGAGACGGAGCACTTCGTCGTGCTGAGTCCGTTCGCCGCGCGCTTCCCGTTCGAGATGTGGGTCATGCCCAAGGAGCACTCCCTTCATTTCATGGATCTGAGCGACGTGGGAGCCGCGGACCTGGCGGGCGCGCTCCAGGAGGCCCTGGCCCGGCTGGAAGTATGCCTCAAGGATCCCCCCTACAATTACGCCATTCACACTGCGCCCGTGGGCGGCGCCGAAGTCAGATGTTTCCACTGGCACATTGAGCTGATGCCGCGCGTCACGCGCGTGGCGGGATTCGAATGGGGCACCGGGTTCTACATTAACCCGATGGAGCCCGAGCGCGCCGCCGAGTTCCTCCGGGACGTGCCGCAGCGGAAGGTCGAGGAGAAGATCGGCTCGGCGTCGGTCCGGGAGCGCGCCGGGGATTAGCGGCCTGCTGAGCAGGAGCTCCCTGAGAGACAACATCGAGGATAAAGGCCGATGCAGATCGCGATGGTAGCTTCGGAAGTTGCGCCTTTCTCGAAGGAAGGTGGCCTGGCGGACGTGCTCGGTTCGTTGCCTGCGGCCCTGGCCGAGCTGGGCGAGACCGTGTGCGTCATCAGCCCGCTTTACCAAGGCGTGCGGGAGACGGCGGAACGCATTGGGTCTCCCCTGGAGCGGGTGCAGGACGGCGATTTCCTGGTGCCCCTCGGGGACGCGGAAGTGCCCGGAACCACGTGGCGCGCCAGGGTGCCGGGGACGGCCGTGGAGGCGTTCTTCCTCCAGAACGACCGCTACTACGACCGGGACGGCTACTACACCAAGCGCTCCGATCACAGCGACTACCAGGACAACAGCGAGCGGTTTGTCTTCCTGTCCCGCGGCGCGCTGGAGATGTGCAATGTGCTGGGCCTGAAGCCGGACATCTTCCACTGCCACGACTGGCCGACCGGGCTCGTCCCCGTGTACGTCAAGTACGTCTACGACGCGGACTTCGCGGAGTCTGCCACCGTCTTCACGATCCACAACATCGCCTACCAGGGCATCTTCTGGCACTGGGACATGAATCTGGCCGGCCTGCCGTGGAGCCTTTTCACCTGGAAGATGCTCGAGTACTACGGGAACCTCTCGTTCCTGAAGGCGGGGCTGGTGGGTGCCGATGTTCTGACCACCGTCAGCCAGAGATACAGCGAAGAGATCCAGACGGAAGAGCACGGGTGCGGCATGGACGGCGTTCTGCGGGAACGTTCTGCCGACCTCTACGGGATCGTCAACGGAATCGACACGGAAGTCTGGAATCCGGCTACCGACACCTTGATCCCGGCGAACTACTCGCCCGAAGACCTGTCGGGCAAGTCGGAGTGCAAGCGTAAGCTTCAGGAGCGATTCGGCTTGAGGCAGGAAGCGGGCGGGCCGCTGATCGGAATGATCTGCCGCCTGGTGGACCAGAAAGGCCTGGACCTGCTGCGCGAGGCGCTGCCGGAGCTGCTGGAAGAAGACATCCAGTTCGTGGCGCTGGGCAGGGGCGCGACCGAGTACCACGCGTTTCTGAGGGAGTTGCAGGCGCAGCATCAGCGGTCCTTCGGCTTGCTGCTGGCCTACGACGAGGCCGCGGCCCACCAGATCGAGGCCGGCAGCGACATGTTCCTGATGCCCAGCCGTTTCGAGCCCTGCGGCCTGAACCAGCTCTATAGCCTCATGTACGGCACCGTGCCCATCGTGCGGGAGACTGGCGGTCTGGCGGACACCGTGACGGACTACAGGCCCGAGCGGCTGGAGTCGGGCGAGGCGACGGGCTTCACGTTCCGGCAGTACAGCGCCGAGGCGCTGACGCGCGCCGTCCGACGTGCGGTCGAGCTCTACAAGAATCGCGACGCGTGGCGGCGGCTCATGCTGAACGCCATGGCGCAGGATTGGTCGTGGGAGCGCAGCGCGCGGCAGTACCTGGAGGTCTATGAGAGGGCCCGCCAGAAGCTGACTCAGCGGGCGGCGATATAGGCGTTCGAGGAGAAGACGTGAGCCAGAAGACGCAAATCGCAGAGGAACGGCCCGGCGCGGTCGAGATCCTGCGGGCGCACCAAGACGAGGCCATCGAGAGATGGATGGGGAAGGTCCGCCTGCTGGCAGACGAGAAGGGCTTCCCCGGCCTTGTGGGCAACAGGCTCTTCCGGGCCGACGCCCGGGAGTTCTACGACATGGTCGTCTCGCGCGTCGAGGGCAAGCACCCCGAGGCCGACATCGCGTCCTTCTACCATCTGGTGCTCGAGGGGCGCCAGCACGACGCGCGCCTGGCCGACATCGCCTACGGGCTGCTGGAGTTGAAGAGCGTCTGCAAGCAGGTCATCTTTGAGGCGTTGGACGACGAGCTGAGGGCGTTCCGCACCTCACGTCAGGTGGACGACGTGGTCGAGGCCATCCTGCGCCGCAGCGCGGAGCTCTACGAACTGACCAGCGAGGCAGACCAGAAGACGGCGCAGGAGCGATTGCAGGAGATCTTTGCGGCCTGGGACATCGAGGGCGCCGTGGCCGACGCGCAGACCCCCGAGGAAGTCTGCCGGCTCGCCCTCGGCAAACTGCGGGGCATTTGGGACCTGTCCGGCTTCCGGGTGCGCTTGGGCGGGGCCGATGAGGAGGTCAGGGAACTGGCCGAAGGGAAGGAGCTGCCCGTCCCTGTGGTCAGCGAGCAGGCCCAGTACCTGACCGAGCGAGAGATCGAGACAGGCGGCGTGGTGTCCCTGCTGGACAGCGTCAGGCGCCGCAGGGACGAGTTCATCTGCCCCGACGTGCACCTCGACGAGCGCATAGTGAACGACGCCGAGTTGCTGGAGAAGGGGGTGAGCAGTCTGGCGTGCTGTCCCCTGGCCTCGCGAGGCGAAGTCCAGGGCGTGTTGCTGCTTTACGGCGCTCAGCCCGGCGCATTCGACCGAACCGACAGCCGCAGGCTTCGCGACCTGTCCGGCGTGCTGGCCCTGGCGCTGGACCGCACCGGCAGATTGGAGCGTTCGCGTAAGGCGATCAGCGAGGCGGAGGTCATCGCGCGGATCGGGCGTTCGCTGCTGGAGCTTCCCACGCGGAAAGCACTGCTGGAAGGCGCGGTGGAAGCGTTGCGTGCCTTCCGGGACTACTTCGACGTGTCGCTGTTCGCCGTGGACGAGGAGGCCGGCGAGTGCGTGCTCGTGGCCGAAGCCGGTCGCGAACGGGGCTACCGGCCCGGCGAGTACCGCCAGAAGATCGGCCAGGGCTTCATCGGGCTCTGCGCTCAGACGGGCGAGACGATCCGCGCCTTCGACCTTCAGGAGGACTCCAGGCGCGTCGTCGCCTTCGAGGAAGAGTACAGGGCACGCAGCGAACTGGCCGTGCCCGTCAAGAGGGGGGATCAGGTGCTCGGGCTTATGCACTTGCTGTCCGAAAGGGAGCACGACTTCCCGGAGAGCGAGATAGCCGCCCTTGAGCACGTGGCTCCGCACATCGGCGTTGCCCTGCAGAACGCGCGCATGCTCCTGCAGCGCCGGCACGACCGCTACGAGATCGAGCGCGCTCACGAGCAGCTTGCCAACATCATCCGGAGCACCGCCGTCGGGATAACCAGCACGGACACGCGTGGGGTCTACACCCATTGGAGCCCCAGTTGCGAGGCAATGCTGGGCTACGATGAGCGGGAAGTGCTGGGGCGGAAAACGCCCGCTGACTTCGCGGCGGAGCCGTACGACCTGTCCAGCGTCCTTGCAGAATGCCTCCGTACCGGACACACGACGGCCGAGCGCTTGGTGACGCGCAGGGACGGTCGCACCCGCACTGTCCGCGAGACGCGCGTGCCCCTGTTCGACGAGCAGGGCGTGCCCATCGGCTTCACCGCCTACCTGGTGGACATCACGGAGCAGAAGCGGGCCGAAGAGCAGGTGCGGCGCGAAAGGGACACGCTCAGCCTCGTGGTGGACGCTATGGGCGCGGGCCTGGCGCTGATCGACGGCGACATGAACCTGCGTTGGGCCAACAGCACCATGATGGAGTGGTTCGGCTTCGACTCCGGCGCATTTGGCCGTGGCTGTCACGAGGTCCTCGCTGCGATCGGGTGCGCCGCCCCCAGCCCGGCCACCCAGGCAATAGAGAGCCAGGAGCCCAAGACGCGCGTGAGCGAGCAGACCGACGAGTCCGGCATGTGGCACTGCTATCAGCACGTGTTCACGCCCGTCACTTACGGAGACGCCAGAGTGCTGTTGCTGACGCTGGACGTGACCGAACAGCGGCGGCAGACGGAAGAGATGCGCCTCATAAACAAGCTGGCCGAGAAGATAGAGACGTCTCTGGACCTCGAACGCGTTCTCCACCTGGTCCTGACCTGCGTGACGGCCGGGCATGCCATAGGATTCAACCGCGCGTTCGTGTTTCTCCTGGACGACGAAGGCAAGGCTCTCGAGGGCAGAATGGCGGTCGGACCCATATCAGCGGACGATGCGGTGCGCATTTGGGACGACCTGGCCGAGAAGGACCAAACGATCGACGAGCTGCTGGACACCGTCTCACCTGCCGCTAGCGACAGAAGCCTGAGCGAGCGCGTGCAGGCTTTGAGCATACCGCTGTCTGGGCGCCAGGACGCCATCGTCCGCGCCATGACGGCGCGGACGCCGCTGCACGTGAGGGGCGCGGGCTCGCGGCAGGCCGGGCGCTCAGAAGTGGTCGACCGTTTGGAGCTGGATGAGTTCATCTGCGTGCCTCTCACCGTTCAGGATGAGCCTCTGGGCGTGATGCTGGCCGACAACAAGTACTCGCGCGCAGCGATAGACGGGGAGCGGGTGAAGCTGATGGAGATGTTCTGTCGCCAGGCCTCCCTGGCGATAGCCAATGCGCGCGCCTATGAGAGGATCCAGACCCAGCTCAGAGAGCTCCGGCGCACACGGGACCGCCTGATCGAGGCCGAGCGGATGGCCAGCGTGGGGCGTATGGCCAGCCATCTGGCGCACGAAATCCGCAATCCCCTCACGGTGATCGGCGGCTTCGCCTCCTCCATCGCCCGCCAGCACGCTGACGACCCCAAGACGCGCCGCAACGCGACGACCATTTACGAGGAGACGCTGCGGCTCGAGAGGACCCTGGCGAACGTTCTGGATTACACGCGGCCGCTGCGGCCCAGCAAACGGCCGACCGACATCAACGATATCGTCCGCCAGACAACTGAGCAGTTCAGGAGCTATCTGGGCGAGAACAACGTCTCCCTGAAGTTGTCCCTCGCCGAGCGATTGCCGCAGGTGGCGGCCGATGCGGAGATGATCAAGCAGGTCGTCATCAACTTCATCAAGAACGCCGCGGAGGCGATGGAGAGCAAAGGGGAGGGGACGCTCTCGGTCTCCACGGGAGCGGCAGACGGCCACGTCCAGATTGTGTTTGCCGACACCGGAGCCGGCATGGACGAGGATGTTCTGGACAAGATTTACAGCCCGTTCTTCTCCACGAAGATCGCCGGGATCGGGCTCGGCCTGTCTGTCTCACAGCGCATCGTGAGGCAGCACGGAGGCCACATCGACGTGCAGACGGAACTCGGGACCGGCACCACCTTTGCCGTCAGTCTGGCGGCGGAGGGCGGCGGGCCGGAGCCATCATCCGAACCGGAGCCTCTGTGAACCAGCTATAGGGGGAAAGGAGATCCGCAGTGGCTAGAATCCTGCTCGTAGAAGACGAAGAGAACGTCCGTCTGCTCTACCGACAGGAGTTCCAAGAGCGAGGCTACGAGGTGGTCTGCGCGGCCGACGGGAAAATGGCCGTGCAACTGGCCAGCGACGTGAGCCCGGACGTGGTTATCATGGACATCAACTTGCCGGAGAAGATGGACGGCCTCGAATCGATGTGCAAGATACTTGGCCACGACAGAAACATACCGGTGATCATTAACACGGGCTACAGCGAGTACCAGGACAACTTCATGAGCTGGGCGGCGGACGCTTACGTTCTCAAGTCGGCCGACGTCGGCCCCTTGATCGATGCCGTCGAGCAGGCCCTTCAGAAAGGTGGAGCAGCAGGTGTGAGCTGAAGTGCCGGGCCTGGCTCGGCTCTCCCCGCCGCCGGCCGGGCGGGATAGGGAAGACGGCGGATGCAACCGCGAAAGGGCACTCCAGGATATGGCATACCGAAGCATCACGGACATACTCAAAGGGACACTCGTGATGGTCCTGGCCGGCGGGCAGGGGGAGAGGCTTTACCCCTTGACCAAGGACCGTGCCAAGCCCGCCGTCCCCTTCGCGGGCACGTACCGCATCATTGACTTCGCGCTGAGCAACTGCCTCAACAGCGGCCTGCGCAAGGTCTCCGTGCTTACCCAGTACAAGAGCGATTCGCTGGATCGTCACATCAGACTGGGCTGGAACATCCTGAATCCTGAGCTGGGTGAATGGATCGAGACCAGGCCTCCCCAGCTCAGGATGAGCGGCGACTGGTACCTGGGGACCGCCCACGCCATCTACCAGAACATCTACGCTCTGGAGCGCCTGCGGCCAGACCACGTGTTGGTCCTCAGCGGCGACCACGTCTACCACATGGATTATTCCCTGATGTTGGCCCAGCACGTGGAGCGCGGGGCGGACCTCACGGTGGCTTGCATCGAACGCTCCCTGGCGGAGGCCGCCGGGCGGCTGGGAGTCATCAGCGTTGATCCGGACCGGCAGGCCGTTCGCTTCGAGGAGAAACCGGCGGAGCCAGAACCCATTAGCGGCAGAGATGACGCCTGCCTGTGCTCCATGGGCATCTACGCCTTCCAGACGGAGAAGCTTGTCCGGCGCGTCATCGAGGACGCCAAGCGCCCCGGCACGCACGACTTCGCCAGAGACGTCCTGCCCGCGATGATCGAGGCGGGCGATCGCGTCTTTGCCTATCCCTTCCCCGGCGGCTACTGGCGCGACATCGGCACGCTGGACGTTTACTGGGAAACCCACATGGACCTGCTCAGCCCGGACTCGCCTCTGGATCTCTACGGCGACGAGTGGCCCATCCGCGGGCGTTCCTTCAGTAATCCGCCGGCTGCGGTTTGGACAGCGGGCGCCGCGCCGGATGCGCTGGAGTCGCGGCTCCACAATTCCTTGATCTGCCGGGGAGCCGTGATTCGCGGTGCGGACGTGACCGAGTCGATCGTTGGACCGGGTGTCCGCATCGGCGGGGGAAGCCGCCTGGAGCGGTCGCTCATCATGGAAGGGACATCCGTCGGACGCAATGCCGTGATCAAGAAGGCCATCGTAGATAAGTCCAACGTGATACCGGACGGCGCCAGGATCGGCGTTGATCAGGCGTGGGACCACCGACACTTCGCGGTCAGCGACGGCGGCGTGGTGGTCATACCGAAGGCCATGCCCTTCCCGACCTCTTGAGCTTCCTGCCGATCTCCCTCAGAGGCTGGGGCAAACGCGAGGGTCCAGTATCCGCAATGCCGCATAGCATCAGGGACGAGATCGGAGCTCTGGCTCGCGATCCGCACACCGTGTTCCTGCATTGGCGGGTGGCCGCCGACGCGCCTGACCGTACGGATGTGCGATGGTTTTTGCGGGCGCGTGACGTCGCCGACGGCACGGTCCGGGAGGTCGACGTCGACCCCCGCGCGGGAAACTATTACATGAGCGTCGAGCCGGGGCGCACTTACGAGTTCGAGCTGGCCGTGCAAGGGCGCGAGGGGGTGCGCGTCATCTGCCGCACGGGGCGGGTGCGGATTCCTCCGGACAGGCCGGCCCCGGCGCGAGGCGTCGGAGCGTTCGCGCCCCGGTTCGGCGACGCGCTCCGGCCGGCGTCTGATCGCCAGGTGCCGGGCCTGGACTATGATTCAACCGCGCTGTTCCTCGGCTCGTCCGGACCGAAGCCGCCGGAAGAACCGCACACGCGCCAACCGCCCGGTCGCCGACATGCCTGAGGGCTTCCTCATACTGGTCCTGCATTGCCACCTGCCCTACGTGCGCCATCCGGAGCACGATGACTTCCTCGAGGAGGACTGGCTCTTCGAGGCGGTCGCCGAAACTTACGTCCCATTGCTCCAGATGCTGGAGCGGCTGGAAAGGGACGGCGTCCCGGCGCGACTGACGCTTTCTTTCAGCCCGACCCTGTGCGAGATGCTGTCCAACAGCCTGCTGCGGCAGCGGTGTGTCAGGTATCTTCGGAAGCGTATCGAGCTGGCCCACAAAGAGGTCGGGCGCACCCGGAGCGGCCCGTTCAGTGCTGCGGCGGGCATGTACCGGGACCGGTACCGGGACGTTCTTCGGACTTACGAGGACCACTGTGGCCTGGAGCTGCTTCGGTCCTTCGGGGGCTTGGCGGAGCGTGGCCGCATCGAGCTGATCGGCTCGGCTGCGACGCACGCGCTGCTGCCTTTGCTTGGCATGGAGGAGAGCCGCCGCGCTCAGGTGTCCCTCGGTCTGCGCAACTTCCGGAAGCACTTCGGCGCGCGCCCGTCAGGGTTCTGGTTGCCCGAGTGCGCGTGCGAGCCGGGCGTCGACGAGCTTCTGGCGGGTGCCGGGCTCCATTACTTCTTCGTTGACACACATGGGGTGCTGTTGGCGGACCCGCGCCCGGCCCTGGGCGTGTTCGCGCCGCTGGCGACGCCGGCCGGCCCCTTCGCGTTCGGCAGGGACGTCGAGACGTCCAGGCAGGTCTGGAGCGCCGACGAAGGCTATCCCGGAGACCCCGACTACCGGGAGTTCCACCGCGACCTCGGGTTCGACGCCGAACTCGACTACGTGCGCCCTTATCTGCACGCCAACGGGGTCCGGCGGCACCTGGGGTTCAAGTATCACCGCGTGACCGGCGACGTTCCGCTGGAAGGGAAGGAGCCCTACGACCCGCAGGCCGGCAGCGCACGGGCAGCCGAGCACGCGGCGCACTTCGTTCGGCAGCGGCTCGATCAGGTTAGCCGCGTGCGCCGGGCGACCGGCATCAGGCCCGCCATTGTTGCGCCCTATGATGCGGAGCTGTTCGGCCACTGGTGGTTGGAGGGCCTCCAGTTCATCGAGCGCGTCTTCCGGTTGGTCTCCCAACACGAAGATCTGATTTGTCTCACTCCGGCCGATTACCTGAACGGCGATGATGCGGCCCGCCAGGAGGGGAGCCCCGCGACCTCGACCTGGGGCTATGGCGGCTACTTCGAGTCCTGGGTGAACGGGTCCAACGACTGGATGTATGGTCCCCTGCGGTCCGCTGAGAGTCGGATGGCGCGGGCTGCTGCGCAGCATCCCTCGGCCGATGGGCTGATGCGACGGGCCCTCAACCAGTGCGGGCGGGAACTCCTGCTGGCCCAGAGCAGCGACTGGCCTTTCTTGATCAGCGCCGGCGCGGCGAGGGACTACGCAACACGTCGGTTCAGCGACCTGGTCGGCCGCTTCGAGGACCTGATGACGCAGGTCGAAGGGGACCGGATCGATCCCCGCCGGCTTCAGACCTGCGAGGGGCTGGACGACCCGTTCGCCGAAATGGACTACAGGGCATTCGCCGACGGTTCATGATGCCGTGGCAGGCGAGCCATCCCGAGGGCGCTTCACACGCAATTGACACTTCCGTCGGGCAGGCTTATACTTGCGTGTCTTGCCGGAAACCGGATTGTCGGTTCCCATCCCAACTTCAGGACATGCGGACCGTGCAGTGCAAAGTGGCTCTCTACGGGTGCGGCACCGTCGGTGCGGGCGTGGCCGAAGCTCTGGTTTCGCGTGGGGCGGCGGCCGACCGCGCGGGCGACGGAATAGCGCTGAAGTACATCGTCGACGCGAGGCTCGACGAGATTCGGCGGTCCCTGCCTCTGCCTGAGCACGTTATCCTGACGGACGACCTGGACGAGCCGCTGAGGGACCCCGAAGTGGGCGTCGTGGTCGAGCTCTTCGGCGGCACGATCGCTGCCAGGCAGGTGGTGGAAAGCGCCCTGAGGGCCGGCAAGGACGTTGTGACCGCGAACAAGGCGTTGCTGGCCGAGCATGGGGATAGCCTTTACCGTCTGGCCCGGCGGCACGGGCGCTGCATCGCTTTCGAGGGCAGTGTGGGCGGCGGCATTCCGGTCATAGCCGCGGTCCGGGACGGCCTGGTTGGCGACCGCATCGAGAGCATCTATGGCATCGTCAATGGCACGTGCAACTACGTGTTGACCCGCATGCTGGAGTCGGGCATGCCCTACGCCCGGGCCCTGAAGGAGGCCCAGGAGAAGGGCTACGCGGAGGCGGACCCGCGCCTGGACGTCGAGGGGATCGACTCGGCCCACAAGCTGGCGGTGCTGGCCCGGCTGGCCTTCGGCCTCAACGTGAAGCTCCAGGACATCCCGTGCGAAGGCATCGCAGGCGTTGAGCTGCGGGACGTCCAGTATGCGCAAGCGCTGGGCTACACGCTGAAGCTGCTGGCCGTCGGCATCAGGCATGAGGGACGGTTGGAGTTGCGCGTCCAGCCGGCGCTGCTCCGCAAGGGCCATCCGCTGGCCCGCATGGGCGGCGTCTACAATGCGATATGCATCCACGGGAGCCTGGCCGGAGAGATCGTGCTGACCGGGCAGGGAGCGGGCCGGCTGCCCACCACGAGCGCCGTCCTGGCCGACATCGTGCGAGTTGCGCTCGGCGTCTACGGGATGCAGTTCGCCGCTCTCAGCCAGTTCGGCGACGTGCCGGACGCGAGCCTGGTGCCGATGGGCCACGTGGAGACGCGCTACTACTTTCGGCTCGATTGCCGGGACCGTCCGGGGGTGCTGGCTAAGGTGGCGGGCATTCTGGGCGAGGAGGACATCAGCATCGCTTCGGTGCGCCAGCAGGAGTTGGCTTCGCCGGGAGAGAAGTTCGTGCCCGTCGTCTTCATGACGCACCCGGCGCGGGAGGCATCGCTCAAGAAGGCGCTGGAGCGGATCAACGCGGTGGACGTGGTCCGCGGCGACCGGACGCGGATGCTCAGGGTAGAGGACGTGTGAAAGCGCGTACGGGCGGCGCGGCGCACTGGCCGCCGGGGAGGGGAGGATGAAGTACTGCGTCATTGTTCCCGACGGCGCGGCCGACTATCCCGTGGCGAAGCTCGGCGAGAAGACGCCGCTGGAAGCGGCACGGACGCCCAATATGGATCGGGCCGCCCGGGAGGGCCTGCTGGGCCTGACGTGCCACGTGCCGCGGCGCATGACGCCCGGCAGTTCGGTCGCCATCATGAGCGCGGTCGGATACGACCCGGTCGAGAACTACACCGGCCGGGGTCCGCTGGAAGCGGCCGACATGGGCATCCAGATGGGACCGCGCGACTGGGCCGTGCGCTGCAACTTTGTCACGGCCGGAGACGAGACTCTGGAGGACTTCACCGCCGGCCACATATCCAGCGAAGAGGCCGGCGTGCTGATCGAAGCCCTGAACGACGGGCTCGGCAGCAATGAGATCTCCTTCTACGCGGGCACCGGCTACCGCCACATCATGATGTACCGCGGCCCGCTGGCCCTGGCGGTCGAGACGGTGCCGCCTCACGACGTCGTGGGGCAATTGCTCAGGGAGAACTTCCCTCGCGGCGAGAACGCGGAGCTGCTCATCGATCTGATGGAACGCTCGCGCGACGTTGTCGGCTCGCACGAAGTCAACCAGGTTCGCGTGGACCTCGGTCGGAACCCCGCCAACATGGTCTGGCTCTGGGGCCAGGGACAGAAGCCGTCCCTGGAAAGCTTCCGGTCCCGGTTTGGCCTGGCGGGAGGTGTCGTCAGCGCCGTCAACCTCGTTCGGGGGATTGGCCGCCTGATCGGCTGGGAGGTCATAGATGTCCCGGGCGCAACTGGTTACGTGGACACGGACTACGCGGCAAAGGGCCGCTACGCCATTGACGGCCTGCGGAAACACGATCTGATACTGGTCCACATCGAGGCGCCCGATGAAGCCTCGCACGATGGCGACTTGAAGGGCAAGATCAGGGCCCTGGAGCAGATCGACCGCGAGATCGTCGGACCGATCATGGCCCAGTGCGCCGAGCAGGGACTGCGGTTGCTCGTCATGCCCGATCACGTTACGTCCGTCGAGGACGGCAGACACAAGCACGACAGCGTGCCCTTCCTCATGTGGGGCGCCGGGGTGGATGCCAGCTCCGGGCTGCCGTTCACCGAAGCGCACGCGCGTTCCACGGACATCGTCATCGAGCAAGGCCACGATCTGATGCCGGAGTTCGTCGGCAAGCCATCCGCGTGAGGCGG
>CAYUDW010000071.1:11089-16324 GCA_964442595.1 uncultured candidatus Brocadiaceae bacterium | reverse complement strand
CGAGCATTCGAGGTCGCGCGCGAGCACGGGGCACTTCACCCGCAGCAGGAAGAACAGGTTGGGCCGCTTCTCATCGCTGAGCGTCTCGTAGTTGCCCTGCCCTTTCGAGATGACCACGTCCGCCTCCGCAAAGCAGCGTCGCAGCACCTCGTCGCACTCGTCGAGCAACGTCCCCGGGACGGCTCCACCGTTCGTTATCACCCGCGCGACGTCAGGCAGGCCGACGGCTTCGGCGTCCTCAAGTGTTGCGTCGTTAATGACCGGCGCGCCCCGCACGGCAACCGTGACGGTCCCGGCAGGCAGGTGCTCGATCAGCAGTCGGTCGAAGGCAATCTCACCGGCATTGTCTGCCAGATAGAGAACTGAATGGGCGCGGGCCGTGCTCCCTCGCAGAACGTCCACCGCTCCGCCAGGGAGTTCCTTATCGAGCGCGCCGCCCAGTTCGGCGCGCACAACCGCCTCGCTCAATTCCTCGCCGGACTTCGCGCCCAGGTCGATGACGTTGGCGGCGATGGCCAACCTGACGGCTGCGCCGAAGGGGTCGTCGGCCCGATCCACTCGATCTCGCAGCGCGGCGAGGATTTCCAGACCCAACTGATTGGCAGCCTGCTTGCGCTCCAGGTACGGGTCTGGCTCGCCCGTTTCTTCACGGACGATCCTGTGTATCTGAGCGCCCATGACGGGCGGCGGCAGCTCGAAACTGAACTCCGCGCACTGCGTCAGCACGCGCCGCATCACGCGGGCCTGAAGCGCAGGATCGTCCGTAGCCATGCGCACGGCGTCCAGCGCCTGCCGGGCGAAGCACGGAACGCAATCAACGTAGGTTCTCATTGGGCTCGCTCAAGCCTTCGGTAAGAATGAGAGGAACCGGACGGCGTAGTCGCCGCGAACCCTCCATCATGCCACGCCCGGGCCGAAGCTTCAACCGATGCCGTTGCCTTCCCCGGACGAAGCTGCTAAGTTCTTCCGGTCGCGCCGACCCGATCCGCAACCAGAGGCATACAGATGGAACTGGAGTGCAAACCGGACGCCGAAGAAGCCAAAGAACGCGTGGACGCCTGGTGGCGCGGCGAGGTCCTCGACCGCGTCCCCATCAAAGTGGTTGCGCCGCTCATGCCCCCAAGCCACTCCGAATCGGCCCCGCAGGACCCGATGAGATGGCGGACCGACCCCGAGCTGGTGATCCCCCGGCTAGAAGCGTACGTGGACGCCACGTTCTGGGGTGGCGAGGCCCTGCCGCTGGTCTTCCCCGCAGCAATCGGCATGGTCGCGATACTGGCGGCATACCTTGGCTGCCCGTACAGGTTTCTGGACACGCAGACGGCCTGGGCCGAGCCCATCATCGACGACTGGGAGAGCGCCCCCGCGCTCGAGTTCAACCCGGCCAACAAGTGGTGGCAGACCTCCGCCGAACTCCTGAAAGCGGCCGCCGAGCGCGCACCGGGCCGATACTACGTCGGGCTGCCCGATCTGAACGGCCCCGGCGAGATACTCGCCCGCCTGCGCAGCACTGAAGGACTGCTGTTCGACCTAATGGACAACCCGGGACCGCTCAGGCCCGCACTCGACAAGATCAACTTCGCCTGGTTCCGCTACTACGAAGCCTGCGTCGGCATCATCCATCAGTACGTCGAGGGCAGCATCTACTGGATGGGCATCTGGTCGCTGACCCCTTCCATCGACCTCCAGTGCGATTTCTCGTGCATGATATCTGCCGAGATGTTCGACGAGCTGTTCCTGCCTCCCTTGAGGGAACAGACCGCGTGGGTGGATCGCACTATCTACCACCTGGACGGCCCCGGCGCGATCAGGCACCTCGATTCGCTGTTGGCCCTGCCGAAGCTGAACGGCATACAGTGGGTGCCTGGAGCAGGGGCGCCGCCCATGCGCGAATGGGTGGACCTGTGCAGGCGCATCCTGGAGGCCGGCAAGCTCCTTTACATCGCGTGCGAGCCGGACGAGGTGCAGCTCCTTCTCTCGCACCTGCCGCATGAGGGACTGCTGCTCGACACGCACTGCCAGAGCCGCGAAGCCGCCGAAGAGCTGCTGAAGAACGTGGCCCTCTGGAGCGGTTGAAAACGCGCCGACCCGCAAGCCGCGTCAGCCGGTCGGAAGGAGCGCCTCCACGCGCTCCCGCGCTCTCTGCCGGAAGGCCAGGTAGGCCGTCACGCCGAAGAGAACCAGCAGGCCCAGCGTGGCCACTGACATCTCTTTGAGCCGACTCACGGCGATCAGGTTCACCAGCAGAAAGGACATGAGCACCCCCCAGGAAACGCGGGTCCCTATCTTCTCGCCTGCATGCGCGAAGCAGAACGCGACGAGGGCTCCAAAGGGAACCACGACCATCGACAGATGGCTGCCGTGAGAGACGTCGGACAGCAACAGCATGCCCAGCGGCACGAGGGCGAACAAGAGGGCCTCCAGCTCCCGTTTGCATGCCATCGCCGGCAGCGCCCAGGCCAGGGCCAGCAGCCCCAGCACCGGAAGCTTGAAAGCGAGCGCGATCTTCCTGACCGTGGACATCGGCAGGTCGGCCACGTTGAAGTAGCGCGGCTGGTCGGCCTTACCCGCGTTGTAGCGGGTGAGGGTCCGAACCAGCGCGGCTTTGGGGGACTGGTTCAGGCGGCGGTACGGCCGGCCGATAAACGACTCCGGGCCTTCCCGCGCGTAGGGGATCAGAACCTTGGTCAGCCACGAACGGTGGCGCTGGATGCTGCCATCCACTCCCCAGACGAGGGCGGGCAGCACGATGGTGCAGACTGCGCCCGCGACCAGCATGCCCCCCAGCGCGCGCCATTTGCGCCGGCAGAGCAGGTAAAGGCCGAAAAGACCGGGCGTGAGCTTGAGCGCCGCCGCCAGGCCCAGCAGCGCGCCTCCTTCCCACTGCCGGTCCCGCGCCAGCATGAGGTACATCGCACCCGTCACCATGGCGACGATGAACATGTCCGTCTCGCAGCGGATAGCCCCGTTGAGCATCAGGCCGCCGGTCAACACCCATAGCAGCGCCGGGGCGCACGAACGGGGCTCCTTCTGCTCGGCTTGATGGCAGGCTGCGATGACCCACCGAACCGACCACACGGTCATCGCAACCATCAGAACCAGTAGCACGGCGGCGCTGAGGCCGAGCTGGATGCCCTGGCCTGACGTGATGCCTTCAGTGGGGCTGTCCGAGTCCGGTACCAGACCCGCGGGAAGGAAGCCGAATGGCGTCCAGAAGATCGCGAAGAAGGGCGGATACGCGCGCAGGTGCTCGATGTGCTCGTAGTGATTCCTATTCTGGACAAGGCTGACCTGGACTATGCGCCGGAACGCTGTGAACTCCGAGGAGCCGTACAGCGCCCTCCTCACGCCTGAAACAACCACGAAGAGGGTGCCCAACGCGAAGATCAGCAGCAGCAACGACCGCCACCCCCGCTTGGCCCATAGCCGGCAGAAGCCCCTCAGGTTCATCGCTCGCCTTCGTCCCATGTCTCTGCGTAGGCCTGCTCGCGCCCTATGGCGTCCAGGTCGTGGTCATGCCCGAGGACGTTCTCGGCCGCCTTCAGCCCCATGTCGATGTAGTGGTCGGAGCTGGTGTACAGGAACGAAGCACTGCGCCCGACGTTGTATAGGTTGCAGAAGCGCCGCAGGTATTCCGTGATCACGTTGACGCGTTCGGCGTAGCCCACGCGATAGACGGGGTACGCCTTGCGCAAACGGACAACGGCCTGGTCAATGAGCCAGTCGGGCTCGATCAGCCCGATCTCAGTTAGATGGCGGGTGGCCTCCGTGGCCAGCGCCGGGACGTCCCGGCTCCAGTAGGCATCTCCCTCCTGGCAGAAGTACTCCAGCACCAGCCCGGTCTTGTCGGACGGCGCCATCTCCTTGCTCCAGTTCTTGGGCTCGTGAAGCCTGCAGAACCCGATCTCCGGGGACGGTACGTAAATCCAGTGATCCGGACTGACCTGCTCGACGTCCAGCGTCAGGAAAAGGATGACCACGCTCCGGTAGACCAGCCCCTGTGCCGCCTCCAGGACAGGGGCGGGCGGGGCCGGGCGCAACAAGCCGACAAGTTCGTCAACCGGAATGGAACTGATGAACTCGCAGCACGTCCGCCGCACAACCTCGCCGGCCGGCCGTCTGGCCTTCACCGCACAGATCCTGCCACCGTCATGCTCCACTTCCACGATGGCATGTTCCGTGAGGACGGCACTGGGCGGCGTAACGGCATCCGCCATGCCATCGGGTATCTGGCCGAAACCGTAGCGCGGATAGAGGAAGCGCCGCACCAGCGTGTCCGGGCCCCCCTTCTTGAGCACCGCATCCCTGACGGCCTCCCTGAAGGACAGCCCCTTGATGCGCTGGTGCGCGAAGTCGGCCGACAGCTCCGTGCAGGGAACCCCCCACGTCTTCTCCGTGTAGACCCGAAAATAAACATCGTAGAGGTAACGTCCGAACCGGGACAGCGCCCATTGCTCGAAGGTTTCCTCCGGCCCATCTTCCGAGACAAGCTTGCGGCCCTTCATCACAGCGTAGTCCAGCACGGCCTTTACGGCGCCGCCAGGCCCCAGCCCCGTCAAGGTGCTGAGAGGCGTGAGCGGATAGTCGACGAAACGGCCGTTGAAGAGGATCCGGCTCAACCGGTCGACTACAAGCAGGTCGTCCCCCACGACTTCCTCCACGACCCGCTGGACGTGGGGCTTCTTGGTGTAGAAGCGATGGCCGCCGAGGTCGAACCGGAAATCTCCATGCTGGATCGTCCGCGAGTACCCCCCCACGTAGGGAGCCCTCTCGTAGACCACAAAGGGCACATTCGCATGCCCCTGCAGGCGGTAAGCGGCCGACAATCCCGCCACGCCCGCGCCGGCTATCACGATGGGGTCCGGCTCAGCCATCCGCATTCGTCCCTCGCTCCGTCTCACCCGAGCAGAACGCGTCCAGTATCTCACGACACGTGGTAAACTCGGCGTCCAGCCGCTCCACCGTTTCCTCGAGTATCCTCCAGGCCGGCTCTCCGCAGTTCCGCGTCAGGATGCGACGCAGCGGCAGCGGAAGGCACGACGCCGTCTCCGCCGGCAGGAACTCATGCAGGTGCAGGTAGATCAGTGACGCCGAAGGCGGCAGAAGGCTCCGCCCGACCGGCGCAAGCAGTCGCAGCCACGTCAGGGACAACGGCAGCAAGCCGCCTCCCATGGCCGACGTGGGGAATTCGTAGGCCGAGTCCCGCGCGAAGGGACACGGCAGGCTGTGCAGGCG
>CAYUDW010000071.1:0-10989 GCA_964442595.1 uncultured candidatus Brocadiaceae bacterium | reverse complement strand
AGGCCCGAGTGCCTCTGACGCCCCAGTCGGGTTCGACGTCCACTGTCAGCGCGATGCGATTCCTCATGTCGCTCCCGCACAACGCCGGGCCACACGGCGCTCAATCTGATTATGGCGGATGATCCGGCCTCATTGCAAACCGACCTTCCCATTGCGGCCCCGCAGCGCGCCCCTTTATAATCGGGTCGCACGCGTGAACGGGCCACTTGGTGCCCGATAAGCACACTCCGCGCCGTCTTGAAGCCGCCAGACCCATGGAACTGAGAGCCCGACCCGGTGCGCTGTCGGGGTCAGTCCAGATCCCCGGCAGCAAGTCGCACACGATCCGCGGCCTGATCGTCGCCAGCCTGGCCGAGGGGCGCTCGCTCCTCCGCCAGCCCCTCAAGTCCAGCGACACCGAGAGCTGCGTGCGCGTCTGCCGCGCGCTGGGAGCGGCGGTTGACACCACCCAGGCCGACGCGTGGCAGATTGACGGCACGGCGGGGGCGCCGCGCGCCGCAGCGGACACGGTCGACGTGGGCAACTCCGGTACGACGCTCTTCCTGGCCATGACGGCGGCCGCACTGGCCGACGGCACGAGCCGGTTTACTGGGGATGAGCAGATACGACGCCGTTCGGCCGGTCCACTGCTTGCCGCGTTGCGCTCGCTCGGAGCCACGGCCCGCTCGGTCGACGGAAGCGGCTGCGCGCCGCTGGTAGTCGGCGGCGGCCTGCGCGGAGGCCGGGTCGCCATCGAGTGCCCCACCAGCCAGTACCTGTCCAGCTTGCTCATCGGCTGCCCCCTTGCCAGGGAAGACACCGTTATCGAGGTACCCCTGCTCAACGAGCGGCCGTACGTCGAGATGACCCTGGGCTGGATCGACAGGCTGGGCATCGAGTGCGCCCGCAATGAGGACTTCAGCCGGTTCGAGATACCCGGCGGGCAGCGCTACGCAGGCTTCGAGGCAGCCGTGCCCGGGGATTTCTCCAGCGCAACGTTCTTCCTGGTCGCTGCGGCTATCACGGGCTCGCGCCTCCTCCTGTCCGGGCTGGACATGGAGGATTCCCAGGGCGACAGGGCCGTCGTCAGCATGCTCGAGCTGATGGGGTGCAGCTACGCGGTTGCAGAGGACGGCATTCGGTTCGAGGGACCGCCGGAGCTGCACGGCGGCACGTTCGATTTGAACGCGACGCCTGACGCCCTGCCGGCCATGGCCGTGGCCGGCTGCGTGGCGCAAGGCGAGACGCGGCTGCTGAACGTCCCCCAGGCCCGGGCAAAGGAGACCGACCGCCTGGCCGTCATGTCCCGTGAGTTGCGCAAGCTAGGGGGGCAGGTGGAGGAGCTGCCGGACGGCCTGATACTCTCAAGCGGCCGGCTGCGGGGGGCGAAGACGGACGGCCACGGCGATCATCGTGTCGTCATGGCTCTGGCCGTCGCAGGGCTGGTGGCCGAGGGCCAAACCACCGTGACGACGGCCGAGGCCGTGTCGGTAACCTTCCCCACGTTCGTCGACTTGATGCGGCGCGCCGGGGCGCAGATGGACGTCATCCCCTAGATGGGCGGCCGTCTCAACGGGCCGCCCCTTTGCCCCCTTTGAAGCCGCAAGGTATAATGTCCGTGGAAGCAATGCTTCCTATGGTTTGCACGGCGGCGCAAGCTCTGTCCTGATAGCCGGAAGGCGCGGACAGAGCGGTTTTTTTGCTGGGGAGTCGGCAGTGCTTGGGTCCCGGTCCCGGTGGAACGCCATCTGTCACCTGCTCGACGGCGTGTTCTTCTTCGCTGCCTTGATCTCGTTCAGCGTGGAGCAGGTGATCCCGAAGCTGATCCAGGACTTGAGCGACCTGGCCATCCTGGTCGGGCTGGTGGCGCTGGTCCGCGGCCTTGGCCTGTTCCTGCCGCAGATACTCTACGCCAAGAAGGTGGAGGGACTGGCCTACAAGAAGCCAACCGTCCTCCTGTGCGCTGTGCTCCAGCGGGTGGGCTGGCTGGGCTTTCTGCTCTCGCTCTACCTTCGGTGGGACGCCGCCTTCACCTTGCCCCTGTTCTTCGTCGCGCTGGCCGCCAACGGCCTGGGCTCCGGCCTGATCGTGCCCGTCTGGACGGACTGGTACGCCAAGACAGTGCCGGAGAGGTGGTGGGGGACGTTGCTGGGCGTACGGCGCGCCGTTCCCGCCGTGCTGGGCGTCGGGCTGGGCAAACTGATTCAGCAGATTATGAACGCGCGGCCGGCCCCGGAGCGCTACCGCATTCTGCTCTTTCTGGCGCTGATCTTCTACGGGCTCTCGTTGCTCTTCGTCGCGCTCGTCAGAGAGGAACGCACCGAGGGTCTGCCGAACCAGAGGCGGACCCCCTGGCGTGCCTACCTGAGCGACCTGTGGCAGATCATGTTCCGGCGGCGCGACTTCCGGCTCTTCATGGTGGCCTCTCTGCTGGCGACGCTGCCCGTCATGGTCCTGCTGACCTTCCTGACCAGGTATGCCCTGACCTATCCCGGCGTCCAGGACGGCATCGTGGGCACCTTCACCATGTTCTACTTCGGCTCGATGGCCGTTGGGTCGCTTGTGGGCGGGGTGCTGAGCGACCGGAGGGGCACGATTGCCCCGTTCCGCGTGTTTCCGCTGTTCGTGATGGCAGCCGCGGCCCTGTCGGTTGTGTCGGCTCGTCCGGCCGTCATCTGTGCGGCCTGGAGCCTGTTGGGCTTTGCGTACGGAGTGCGCATGGTGGTGATGCTGCCCGCGGTGTTCCGGTTCGCGGGCCCGCATCGCCGGCCCAGCTACTCTGCGGTCTCCTTCACGTTCCTGGGTCTTGCGAACGCGGTGATTCCGCCCCTGCTGGGCCTTGGGATAGACATTGACGTCACGGGCTTTCCCCACGCCTTTCTGGGCTGCGGCGTGCTGGCCTTCGCCGGGTGGTTGTTTTTCTTGCGCATGCCCTCGCCGGAACGCGTCGTCCCCGAGGGCTAGACCATCCTGTTTTGACTCCCTGAAGGGACCGTGCTAGAATCCGCTGCCTGCCCGCCGGGGGCAGGCGGCACGGGGCTTCGGCCGACGCGGCCGGATGAATAGAAAGGACTCTCCGAGGATGAATGCAGACGAGCGCGCCGAGATGCTCGAGAGGTGCAAGGGCATCCGGGTCACGGACTGGCATGACGCGATGGACACGCTGGGGCTGTTCGACCGCGGGCTGATGGCCCCGGAGATCCGCCCTTTGTGGCGCGACGTGGAGCAGTTCTCTCATTGCATAGTCGGCTTCGCGTTCACGCTCCGCTACGTTCCCTCCACCCGCACGATCGTCGCGCACGGTGTGGAGGACTTCCAGAAGCAGGAGGGCCGGTGGTACGGCGAGGAGCCGAAGTGGGCCCATGAGATAGCGGCCGGCGACGTGCTCGTCATCGATGGCACGAACACCAAAGACACGGGCTACGTCGGCTCGATGAACTCAATGACGTGGCTGGCACGGGGCGCCGTGGGGATCGTGACCAACAACGGCGTGCGCGACACAGACGAACTGATCAAGCAGAAGGTGCCCGTCTATTGCCACGGCTTCTCACGGGGCATCATCCCCGGGCGCGTGGAGGTGGATGCATACGGCCAGCCCGTCGAGTGCGGCGGCGTCTACGTGCGGCCCGACGACCTGGTCGTCGCAGACGGCGACGGCGTCACGGTGATCCCCGCCGACCGGATCGAGGACGCCCTGGCCATCGCGAAGAGGATACAGCAGGGAGACCAGAAGAGCCGGGCCAGACTGTATGAGAAGCTGGGCATTCCCTTCGACGTCACGCTCGGCGATGCAGGCGAGGCCGGGGACTGAGGGAGCAGCCACCTGCGACCCGCGACAGCGCCTGTCCTGGATGATCCGGGATGACCATGAACGCGTGGCCGTGCCGCAATAGGGCTACGCCGGCCTTCTCCCCCCCTTCTACCCACCGCCCAGGGCCGCCAGGGAGCCGACCAGGTACGTAAACGAGCCCTGGTAAGTGAGCGACGGCTCGGTCAGCTGCCAGCTCGTGTAGTCGGCGCGCCACGCTTTGGCCGGATAGACGGAGATCCCCGGGCAATTGGAATGGGTCGGCCCTCCCGGCAGGTAGCCCGGCGGCATGGCCAGCCCGGGACCCAGCGGTCCGAACATCGAATGATAGATCGGACCCAGCGGGGGCGTCCCGTAGCCGGTCACCATGCACTGCGTGACGGCGTTCCTGCCCAGCAGCCAGTGCAGCGTGTCACGCGCCGTCTCGACGTAGGCTTCGTCCGGAGCGAACCGGTTCACCATGAGCAGGTGCGCTCCGCTCTTGGCGATGCAGTGGCCGTTCGAGCCCCAGCTGAAAACAACGCCCTCGATCATCGGCGTGTTGTAGGCCTTGGACCGTGCGGCGGCCACCACGGCGTCGGCGTAGGTCTTGTAGTAGTCGCGCAGCGTGGCCTGAAGCGCTTCGTCCACTTCGGGTCGCTCGCTCAGGCAGTAGGTCGCCAGCCCTCCGTCGAAGACGCCGTAGTTGATGTGCCCCATCCACGTATCGAGAATGCTGGGCGCCAGGCGCTTGACCACAGCGTGTGCGTCCTCCCGCCCCGTGGCCTCGAACAGCAGGACAGCGGCCGTGAACAGGTGCTTCCCGTCGACTCCGCTCGCAGAGTTCAGGTAATCCCAGGATAGAAGGGCGTCATCGAGGCAGGCCTCGGCGAAGTCGCGCTCCTGCGGCACTTCCTTGTAGACCATGTAGGCATGGGCCAGGTCGGCGACGAGGGCGCACGCGGCCTCGTCCGACGTATCGCTCAGGCCGTGGGGCGTGTCATAGAAGTCGACGCCCTCGGGCTGCTGCGCCAGCCCCTCGTGGACCCGGCCGTAGACCTGTCCCGCCCTGGGACCCTCCCGGATCAGCATCTTGCGCACCCAGTCCAGCTCGTACTTGATCTCGTCGAGCAGGTCGGGGACACCGTTGCCGCTCTCGGGCAGGTTGAGCTGGCCGTCCGTGAACTTGGTCGCATTATGCCGGTGCAGGCTCAGCAGCATGAAGATGGGCTGGATGGTCCACGGCGTGTAGCAGTTCATGTCCCCGGCGTCGTGCCACCCGCCGCGGCAGTCGCGGGTCCTGCCCTCCTTGTCGCGGATTGCCTCGTTGGCGGCGTGACAGGCGCGGTGCGCGTACGGGCCGGCGTGCTCCGGCTTGAGCTCCATCCCGCAACGCTGGAAGAACCAGAACCGGGCCACGTCATAGAAGAGCCGGTCGTAGACGTCCTCGGCGATCCGGAATGGAACCGACATGCCGGGCCCAATCACCTCCACGACGTAAGTGCCCGGTGTCCTCAGATCAGAGAAGTCCGCGTTGTAGACGATGTCGCCGCTGCTCTGGTCGCGCGGCGCGTCCGGGCCGGCCACGGGCACCAGGGAAAGGGCGCTGTTGTATGCCGCCTCGCCGGAGTCAACGTTCCTGACGAGGAACGGCACCTCGCCTTTCAGCACGGCCGGAGCCGTGACCTTTGCCACTTTGCGCCAATCGCGCGGATAGCCCACCTGGTCCACCTTGATCGGTCGGTAGACCCTCTCCGGAGCCGTGGTGCGGAAGAGGACGTTCGCCAGGTAGAGCGTCGTCTCGCCGCCGGACGCCGAACCGTTGAAGACGATCTTCTCCATGTTGTCCAGGTCGATGTCCGGGGCAGCCGAGACGAAATCCCGGAGCGGGACCGCCACGTGTTGCCACTCGGCGCCGGGCGTCACGTAGCGCAGCAGGTCGACCATCGCGCCGACGGCCTGGTCCGGGCCCGCGCGGTCCTTATCCACGTCGACGATGCCGATCTCCAGCTTGCCGGCCATGCTGCCGGTGACGTCGAACTCCAGGGCGCCGTCCGGACCATAGTCGAACAGGTAGAACTTCGTCCACCCGGGCATGGCTATGCCCACGTGGAAGGACCCCTCGGGGCTATGCGTCGCGTGCAGCTTGACGGCGCGCTTCCCCTCCCATTCCACGATCGGCAGCCCCCCGCGCGCCGTTTCCACTGTCGTCCCGTCCTGGACGTGCACGTAGCTGCTGCCACGTACTGAGCCACGCGGATCGACGACCAGCGGCGTCACTCGTTCGGTGGCCGCCTGTGCCGCCGCTGTCAGCACCAAAGCCGCCAGCAGAACAACCCAGCAAGCTCGATTCATTGCTCCCGTTCCTTCCGTTGACTTGCGGGCGTCGGCCCGCCGCTCCGAGCGGCCGGGTCTAGGCCATCCACTCCATCATGTCCCTGGTGACCGGATACCGGGGCTCGCGCCCCTCGAGGTACCGCCGCAGCTCCTCAATGACGTACTCCGCGTTCCGATGGACCTCCCATCCCTGCGGCCCTGCCAGGTGCGGCGTCAGGAAGACGTTCGGCAGCGTGTAGAGCGGGCTTTCCGCGGCCGGCGGCTCCGGGTCGGTCACGTCAATGAAAGCGAAGATCCTGCCCTCGCGAAGCACCTCGACCATCTCGTCTTCCTTGATGATGCGGCCGCGCGCCGTGTTGATGAAGACGGCCCCGTCCTTCATGCTGCGGAAATGATCGCCCCTTATCATGTGTTTTGTGGCGGGGATGTTGGCCGCATGCAGGCTGACGACGTCGCAGGTTCTGAAGATCTCGGCCAACTCCATCGGCGTGGTGCCGAGCTCCCGCGCCCGTTCGGGGGAGAGATGCGGATCGTGGCAGTACGTCTCCACCTCGTAGTTCTTCAGCATTTCCAGGACGCCCGCACCGACCATGCCGGCCCCGATGATGCCCACCTTGATGCCATAGACGCCCTTGATGCCTGCCGGTTGCCGGAACGCCTTCTCCTCGCGGGTCAGTGCCGCCGCCTGAAGGCACTTTTTCATGCCGAAGACGATGGCGGCCACAGTGTACTCGATGACTGGGACAGCGTTCGACGCCCACGCGCTGGTCAGCAGGATGTCCCTGTCCCAGAACTCGTCCGTGACGAAGTAGCGCACCGAGCCTGCGCCATAGAGGACGGCCCGCAGTCGCGGCGCAGCATCCAGGAACTCGCCGTCCAACGTCATCATGCCCCAGCCGGTCACGATTATCTCGGTGTCGGCAAGGATGGGGCGCAGCGCCCCCTGGTCCCCTACCAGCTCGGCGCAGTCGGTCAGGTCGACCAACCCGCAAATCCTATCGATCTGCTCGGGCGCGTAGATGCGGCCCCGGCTCCGCGACGGCAGCAGCATGATGGCTTTCTTCATCGCTATGTATCCACTCCCCGGAGCAAGGTGGCAGGGCAGTCGGCGCACTATACCGCTCGCGCGTGACCGAAGCAACCAGGCGACCCGGAGGTGCTGCCACACGTGACCCAACCGGTGCCAGGATCAGCTCTGGCGCTGGGCCAGCCACCTGAGGAACCTGCGGCGGAACTGGCGCATGGCCCGGCCACGGTGGCTGACGGCGTTCTTGTCCTCGGGCGCCATCTGGGCGAACGTCCGGCCGGCAGGCTCGTAGTAGAAGACCGGATCGTACCCGAAACCGCCGCTCCCCCGCATTTCGCGTGTGATCGTGCCGTCGACGCGGCCCGAGGCCGTCAGGACGATGCCGCCGTCCGGGTCGGCCATCGCGATGCAGCAGAGGAAGTGGGCCTGCCTGTCGCCCTCGCCCACTCCTTCCGTCTCCCCGAGCAGCTTCCGGCAGAGCTTCTCGCTAGTGGGATCGGGGCCGGCGTAGCGGGCGCTGCGGACGCCCGGCCCCCCGTCCAGGGCCGCCACGAAGAGGCCGGAGTCGTCCGCCACCGCGTGCAGGCCGCACGCGCGGGCCGTCTCTCTGGCCTTGGCCGCCGCGTTCTCGTCCAGCGTCTCGCCCTCTTCAGGCACGGAGGGCGCGTCCGGGAAGTCGCGCAACGTGAGCACCTCTACCCCCAGGCCGGCCAGCAGCTCTTCCAACTCCTTGCGCTTCTTCGGGTTCGCAGTGGCTATCAGCAGCTTCATAACGTCACGTCCGGCTTCTGGATCCCCAAACCAAGTCTAACGAGAGGCGCGCGCGTGTCAAACGCCGGGCCTATTGCCGCCGCATCTGTGTCACCAGCAGCAGCAGGAAAAACGGGCCGCCCATCATCGCCGTCAGGACGCCCACCGGAAGCTCGGACGGCGCGAACGCGGAACGAGCCACCGTGTCCGCCGCTGCCAGGAAAGCGCCCCCGCCGAAGAAGGAGAGCACGAGCAGCACCCGGTGATCCGGCCCGAAGAGCGTTCGAAGCACGTGCGGCACGATCAGACCGACGAAGCCGATCGGACCCGCCACGGACACGACGGCGGCCGTCAGAATCGACCCGCCCAGGAATGATTCCATCTGCACGGCCCTGACGTTCACGCCCCTGCCGACGGCCATCTCCTCGCCCAGGCTGAGCTGGTTCATCGCGTTGGCCTGCATGACGAGCAGCGCCAGTGCCGGCACCAAGAGCGGCAGCACGGACGCCACGCTCCGGTATCCCTGCACCTCCAGGCCGCCCATCAGCCATCGGTCCACCATGACCAGTTTCTGCGGGTCGGAAATGAACCGCACGAACATGATCATGGCCGACGAGATGAGGCCAAGCGTGACGCCGGCGAGCAGGAGCTTGAGGGGCGAGAGCATGTCCTTGCGGCGGGCCAGCAGGTAGATGATGCTGATGTTGATCAGCGCGCCGCCCAGGGCGAAGAGCTGGACGGTGCCCACGGGCCAGTGCCCCGGAGCACTCCAGCCCAGCGAGATGGCCAGCACGGCTCCGAGCGAGCCGCCGGCCGAGACGCCCAGCGTGTGCGGCGTGGCCAGGGGATTGCGCAGCATGGCCTGGAAAATGGCGCCCGCAACGGCCAGCCCCCCACCCGCCAGGAGGCCCAGCAGCACGCGCGGCAGCCTCTGCATGAGCACTATGTTTGCAGTCAGCTCGGACGCCTGACCGCCGGTCAGCACGGCCAGCACTTCTCGCGCCGGCAGCCGCACCTGGCCCCATGACAGACACAGCGCCCCGACCACGAGCCAGAGCGCGCACGCCAGCACCGTCAGCGTCCAGAAGCGGCGCGTCGTCAGGTATCCCCTAGGCCCTATCATGCCCCTCCTTCCCCAGCACGACGGCCATCGGCGCTCGCGTGACGGGGTTCTCCACCACGCGCACGTGCACCCCGTAAACCTGCGAGAGCAGCTCCGGGTCCATCACCTCCGTCGGGCCGCCAGCCCGGGCGACTCCGCCCTCGGATAGCAGAATCAGACGGTCGCAGAACTGGCTCGCCGCGTTCAGATCGTGGGTCACGATGACGACGGCAATCTCCTTTCCGGCCAGGGCGCGGAGCAGGCCGAGCACCTCCGAGCGGTGGTGGATGTCCAGCGCGGCCGTCGGCTCGTCAAGCAACATGGCGGACGGTTCCTGCGCCAGAATGCTGGCGATCAGCACGCGTTGCTTCTCTCCCCCGGACAGGGTCGGGAAGGCACGCGCGCCGAACCGGTCCGTTTCGGTCTCATGCATCGAGCGCTCGATGACCTCCACGTCCTGCTCTCGCAGGAAGCCGAACGCGGCAAGGTAAGGGTACCGCCCCATGGCCACGACTTCCCGGACGCTGAAGCCGAAGGCAGTCTCCGGCTCCTGTGGCAGGAACGCGATCTCGCGCGCCAGCAGCCGCCGGCTGAGGGAACGCAGCGGCCTGCCAGCCAGGACCACCTCCCCCTCGTGCGGTTCCAGGAACCCGCTCATCAGCCGCAGGAGCGTGCTCTTGCCGGAGCCGTTGGGGCCGATGATGCCCAGCACCTCGCCGGGGCGCACGTCCAGCCGCACCTTGCGCAGGCGGAAGTCCCCCTCCCTGTAGCGGAAGGAGCAATCGCGCACTGAGAGCAGTTCGCCGGTCATTGCGCTTCGCCCCCGTGCAGAAGTTCAGCCAGCGTTTCGGCGAGCTGCACCACGCGCGGCCCGGGGATCATGGCATAGGTCGCCTCGATGACGTACACCCTCCCCCGTCGGACGGCCGGCACCGTGGGGAGGCCCTGCCACAGCTTCAGCGCCTCCTGGCGGGCGGCTTCGTCAGCCCCCTCTCCGTGGAGTTCAACGATCACCTCCGGCGCCCTTTCGATGAGGGCTTCCTTGCTGATGATCGCGTAGCGCGACGGCAGGTCCGCAGCCAGGTTCACCCCGCCCGCCAGCTCGATCAGGTCATGGAGGAACGTGCCACTGGCGACGGAGTAGATGTCGTTCAGTGCGCCGGGCTCTCGGCCGACGACCAGCAGGACGCGCACCGGCGGTAGGTCCTGCACGCGCACGGCTACCTTGGCCAGTGGCGCGCGCATCCTGGCGCACACCAGATCTGCCTCGGCCTCCGCCTCCAGCAGGCGACCCAGGCGCCGCGTCTCCGCGAAGATGGACTCCAGGTCGGTCAGAGCCAGCGAGATGACGTCGATCCCGTTGGCGTCGCCGAACTCCGTCAGGTCCTCGGCCCTGCCCTGGGTGATGATGAGGTCGGCGCGCAGCGCGAGGATACGCTCGAAGCTGGGGTTGATGAAAGCTCCGCACTCGGGCCTGTCCAGGGCCTCCGGCGGCCACTTCGTGTGCTGGCTCACGCCTACGACGCGGTCGCCCGCGCCGAGCGCGAACGTGATCTCCACCGCCGCCGGCGACATGCAGGCCAAACGGGCGTATCGATGCACGGATTCCGGCTGCTGCCCGCCGAATTCGCCCGCGCGGCCGGCCACGTGGGTGGGCAGTCTGCCGAGCCAGAGGGAGAGCCCCAGCCCGATCAAAAACGCAGCCAGCACCACAAGCGGTTTGGCCGGATTGCCCCGCAAGTCATCCTCCGTGGGATGGTCAGCGCTCAGCGAAGACGGTCAAGGCGTCTCAATGCCTGCCAGCCGGAACACGAACGCGATCCGCTGCTGCGAGGCCACGGGCCTGCCGCCCTGCCTTGCCGGGATGAAAGTCGCCCTCTGCAGTGCTCTGAGGGCGGCCCGATCCAGCCGCCGATGGCCGCTGGACTTGACCACTTCAACCTTGCCGACCGACCCGTCCGGGCGGACCTCGACCAGAAGGACCGCCCTGCCCTCCTCGCCGTGGCG
>CAYUDW010000070.1:0-16359 GCA_964442595.1 uncultured candidatus Brocadiaceae bacterium | reverse complement strand
CCGTCCGACATCATCGTGACGTCCGACCAGAAGGGGCGTCAACTGGTCAAGGTCACCCTCTTCGACCTGGGCGTGTCCGCCGACGACAGCATCGTGTCACTGCCGGGGGAGCTGCTTGGCACGCCCAAGTACATGGCCCCCGAAGTGATCAAGGGCCAGGCAGTGAGTGCGCAGGCGGACGTGTTCGCGCTGGGGGTCATTGCCTACGAGCTGTTCACGGGGCGCGAGCCGTTTCCCTCCGACCACGTGGTCGGTTACCTGTTCGCCAACTGCCAGCACAGGCCCACGCCGGCAGACAAGGTGCACGAGCGGGTTCCGCACGAGGTGGCGCGCGTAATCGCGCGGATGCTGGAGAAGGACCCCGCGCGGCGCTACGGCAGCATGCAACGCGCCATCGACGACGTTGTCCGCTGCTCCGAGTGCATAAAGACGGGGCACGTGGACGTCATGCCGCACGGGACGGACTCCGCGTTCGCCCGCGAGTACGAGCTGCCCGAGCCCAGGCGGGCGCGTGCGGGCGGCCCCGTCCTTGCCGCGGCGCGCGTCATCACTTTGACGGGCATCATCGCAGCCGTCGGTGCACTGGGATTCGCGCTGGGACGGATGCCGGCCGGCCGCCCGGGGGCCGCCCGGCCCGTAGAAGAGGCGGCCCGTCCGCTGGAGCCGAAGTCCGAACCGCCGAAGGAGGCAGCCCCAGCCCCAGCGGAGGGCATCGCCGCACCTGCGGGCAGAGAGCGCGGTGCGGATCAAGCATTCCAGACCGCCATGGCCGACTGGCAGCGCCTCAGCCGGCGCGGCGATTACGAGCTCGGCGAGGCGCTGTTCAGCGAGCTCCGGCAGAAGTACGCCGGCACAGGCATTGAGGCGAGGAGCCTCGAGCAGTTGGCTCGCATCTACACGGAGTGGGCCCGCGCCCTGGGGGAGGCCGGAGACCCTGAGGGTGCGGTCGATAAGTACAAGAAGGCGATCGAGGTGGCGCCGGAGGGCTCGAACTTCGGTGCGGTGGCCGTTCGCAACATGCCGTCCGCCCTGGTGGATCTGGCCGAAGACCTGACGGCGCGCGGGCAGTATGTGCCCGCCCTGGAGGTCTACGGGCAGGTGGCCAGCGACCATCCAGGCACGAAGGAAGCCGCCCTGCTGAAGCAACGCAGGCCGCACCTTCTGCTCAGCCAGGCGTTCGTCACCTGGAAGGACAAACGGCAACTGGACGAAGCCATCGGCGCGATGACGGCCATCATCAAGCAGTTCCCCGGCACGGACGAGGCAACGCGGGCCGAGCGGGCAATGCCGGGGCTCTACCTCGATGCCGTGCGCGAGAAGCTGGATGACGGCCGGTTCCGGGAGGCCCGAGAGCAGCTCGTCCGACTCGCCGAGGCCTATCCGGGGCACGAGGTCGCCATCAAGGCCGCCGATCTGGACGCGGAGACGCTGTTCCTCCTGTTCGCCGAAGGCCACCGAGCAGGAGACGAAGGCAAGGCCGGGCAGCAGTACGCGGAGCTCCTGCGGCGCTATCCTGCCAGCCAGTGGTCCGTCCAGGCGGTGCGCCTCCGGCTGGACCTTGAGCCATCGGCCACCGAAGTGCTCTTCGACGACAACACCGGTCGCAGACAACTGGAGCAGGCAAAGGGTTACTACGACCAGTTTGACTTCACCAACGCTTTGGGGGCGCTTCGCGGCGTCATCAGGTTCTCCCGGGCCGAATCGCCTGTCGCGGCGGTAGCACTGGAGAAGCTGCCTCAATGGACTTACGGGTCCGCCATCTACGCCTATGGCACCGGTGCGGTCGCGGAGTGTGAGGAAGTCCTGCGCGAGCTGTTGCCCCAGTTCGAGGGGCTCGCATGGGAGGAACGAGCCCGTCTGACTCTCGAACGGATAAAGGAGCCGCCCGAGGGCATGCTCTACGTGCCCGAGGGCCGGTTCCGCATGGGCAGCGACACCGCTGAGATCATCTCGCTGATCCGCTCTCATGGCCTGAGCGCCCTGGGAGAGGATGAAGAGGAAATGGCCGTGGTCGCCGAGGTCTACGGCCTCGTGAACGAAACGCCCAAGCACACCGCGGTGACCAAAGCGTTCTTCATCGACAAGACCGAGGTGACGAACGCCCAGTACAAGCAGTACGTGGACGAGACGGGCAATCCGCCCCCGGCGCATTGGACGAAGGGCGCCTACCCGGCAGGGGAAGGCGACCTGCCCGTCGTGAACGTCAGCCTGGCCGAGGCTCGCGCCTATGCCCGCTGGCGGGGAGCCAGGCTGCCGACCGAGGCGGAATGGGAGAAGGCCGCCCGGGGCGTGGACGGGCGCTCTTTCCCATGGGGCGAGGTGTTCTCCGAAGATCGCTGCCAGCACATGCGCCCCGAGGGTGCTGGCCCCGCGCCCGTCGGGTCCTATCCCACGTGGGCCAGCCCGTACGGCTGCCTGGACATGATCGGCAACGTGGAGGAATGGACCGATACGGAGTTCGCCCCCTATCCGGGCAGCCAGGCGCCCGAAATGCTCGGGCAGGGCTCGTACCAGGTCGTGCGGGGAGGCGCGTGGTACCAGCAGGAGATCGTCCCCATCCCCGCCCGGTGCGCCAGTCGCTACCCCCTAGATCCCGCGTCGGCCGACGCGGCCACGGGGTTCCGTTGCGTGCGCGACGTCGCCGAGCCGGAAGCGCTGGCGTCCCGGCCCGCAGAAGGGCAGAATCCCTGAGTCGCGCCCGGCCATTTCAGGGGAGTCGCCAGGAATGCACGCCCCCGGCGCAGACGACCTGCCCCGGCTCGAAGAAACCTTCCACGGCAAGGTGACGGTCTACCTCAACCCGGACTACGCCGGAGGGATAGACCTGGAGGACCTCCGACGCCTCCCTTCGATCCTGGCTTCCCTGGGAGGGCGCAGTTCGCGCCAGGCCGGCCGGAGCAGCCTGTGGAGCTGGCATCCGCAGTGGCATGACGGACCCGGGCTGGTGGTCCGCCAGTACGTGCACGGCGGCCCGCTCGGTCCCGTTCGCGGATCCCTGTTCTTCGCAGGCGGCCGAATGCGCCGCGAGCTGCAACTGGCCGCTTACGCCCGGCGGAGGGGCGTCCCGACGAGTGCGCCCCTGGCCGTCCGCGTCGAGCGAGCATGGGGTCCCCTAGTCAAAGGCTATTTCGTGAGCGAGAAGATCCCAGAGGCAATGAATCTGCTGGAGCTCTGCGAGTCCGTCAGCGCGGGCCACGTCCCCTCTCGGCAGCAGAGCCGGGACCTGGCGGCTGCAATCGCCGGCGCCATTGCAGACATGCACGACGCCGGCATACTCCACGCGGACCTGAACCTGAAGAACGTGCTCGTGCGGAATCCATTTGACGCGCCGGAAGCCTACGTCATAGATTTTGACCGGGCGGAGCTAACCCCGCAGCCCACGCTGCGGCAGCGTCTGGCAAATCTGCTGCGCCTGGACCGATCGGTCGTGAAATGGGCGGCGTCGCGGCGAGCGGTCGCGCCCGCCGACCGCCTCAGGACACTGCGGTGCTACCTGGCGCGCTATCCCGAGTGGGAGAGCCGCTGGGGGCGTATCGCACGGCGGCACGCGGGTCGTCACACTCGGCATCACCTGGCGCGCCAGCCCGACGGGCAGGGAAGCCGGCGGTAGCGCCCCGTCACGGGCCAGAGCGGAGGAGGCGAACCATGGAGAAGGTGAATGCAAACGAGCTGGAGTACAGGAACACCGTGAGCGGGCCGAAATACCTGTTCAGGGGACCGAGGGTCGACTGGGGGCTGATCCGGTTCCTGCCCGGCGAGGAGCTCGGCGCGCACCTGCACAAGCAGGTCGAGGAGACCTTCTACTTCACCAGCGGCACCGGCGTCTTCATTGCCGACGATCTGCAGTACGACATCGCGCCGGGGGACGCCTTCCGGCTCGAGCCGGGAGAGGTCCACAACGTCATCAATACGGGCCAGGAGCCCCTCGACGGCGTCTTCATCAAGCACATCTACCGCCCCGAGGACAAGGTGGCCGTCGAGCAGTAGATGCTCAGGCGCGCGCTGAGGCCGGCTTGCAATCGTTGAACTGCCGGGGATATAATCCGCTGCGCGGGGCTTTCCCGTCGTTCATTCCCGACGCACCCCGAGAACCCATGGACCACCTCGAAGCTGCGCGGCAGATTGTGGACCTCGAGATAGGGGCTCTCCGGGCCATGCGAGAGCTGCTGAGCCCGGAGTTCGACCGGGCTGTCGAGTTGATCTACAACTGCCAGGGCCGCGTGGTCGTCACGGGGGTCGGAAAGGCCGGCATCATCGGCCAGAAGATATCGGGCACGCTGGCCAGCACGGGGACTCCTTCGCACTGGATGCACGCGGTCGAGGCCCGCCACGGGGACCTGGGCCGCGTCCAGCCCGGGGACGTCGTCCTCGCCCTGAGCAACAGCGGCGAGACGGAGGTCGTCCAGCTTCTGCCCGCGCTGAAGAAGCTCAACGTGCCCGTCATCGCCATCACTGGCAGCCGGGATTCGACCCTCGCCAGGCACAGCGAGGTCGTTTTGGAGATCGGCCAGATAGAGGAAGCCGACTCCCTGGGCCTGGCGCCCTCTTGCAGCACCACCGCGATGGTGGTCATGGGCGACGCCCTGGCGCTCACCATCTTCAGGATGCGGAACTGGCGGCCCGAGGACTACGCCTTCTATCACCCCGGCGGGGAGCTGGGGCGCAGACTCATAAAGGTCAGCGAGGTCATGCGGAAGGGCGACGAGAACCCCGTCGCCCGTGTTGACGTCACTGTCCGCCAGGCTCTGAAGGTCATGACCGGTACCGGCCGTCCCACATCGCCCGGCGCCGTGAGCCTCGTCGACGGCGAAGGGAAGCTGGTGGGGTTCTTCACCGACGGTGACTTCCGAAGGTTGATGGAAGACGGCCGGCCCGATACGCTGGACCGGCCGGTCAGCGAAGTGATGACACACCGGCCCAAGACCATCACGGAAGAAAGCCTGGCAGCCGAGGCTTATCGCTTGCTGCGTGACTACCGAATCGACCAGGTTCCCGTGGTGGACGAAGACGGCAGGCCGGTCGGCATCGTCGACGTCCAGGACTGGCTCGACGTAGAGCGGTGATTCGACGAACCCGCGCGGACGGAGGGGCAACGGGCCGTCCGTCGCACAAAGGCCGAGAGGAAGCCGTGCCTGAGGATGCGGTCGAGAAGGCGCGCGGGATCAGGATGCTCATCATGGACGTCGACGGCGTGCTGACCGACGGCCGCGCCCTGTACGGCAGCTCCTCCGTAGAGGGCGTGTTCTTCAACGTGCACGACGGCACCGGCATCAAGTACCTGCAGAGGTGCGGCGTGCGGACGGCCATCATCACCGGACGTGACATCGAAGCCGTCCGCGAGCGGGCGCGCGTGCTCGGGATCGAGGAGGTCGTCCAAGGCGCAAAGGTTAAGCTCGAGGCCTACGAGGCCGTTCTCGCGCGCGCCGGCCTGGGCGACGGCGAAGTGGCCTACGTAGGCGACGACCTGCCCGACATCCCGGTGATGCGCAGGGCGGGCCTGGCCGTCGCAGTGCCCAACGCCGCGACCGAGGTCATTGAGCACGCCGACCTGGTGACGCAGCGGGCTGGCGGCGAAGGCGCCGTGCGGGAAGTGGCTGAGTTCATCCTCAAAGCTCAGGGCAAGTGGCAGCACGTCCTGAGTCGCTACATCGATCAAGACCCGGAGGATCCACATGGCACCAAACGAGCTGACAGTTGACCTGAGCGGCGAAGTGATCGTGCTTACCGGCGGGGCGGGCGTGCTTTGCGGGACGATGGCGCGGGCCCTGGGTGCCGGCGGCGCCGCCGTCGCCATCCTGGACGTCGCGCAGCCCGCCGCCGAAGCGCTGGCGGACGAGATACGCGCGGACGGGGGGACTGCCCTTGCCTGCGCGTGCAGCGTGCTGGACAAGGAGCAGCTCCAGGCCGCCTGCGACAGGATCGTGGAGGAACTGGGCGTCCCGACCGCCCTCATCAACGGCGCCGGAGGCAACAAGGCGGAAGCCACGACAGGCGAAGACATGTCCTTCTTCGATCTGCCCAAGGAAGCGGTACGGTGGGTCTTCGACCTGAACTTCCTCGGCACGTTCCTACCCAGCCAGGTGCTCGGCAAGCTCATGGCGGACAACGGGCGGGGACACATAATCAACGTCTCCAGCATGAACGCCTTTCGCCCGCTGACCAGGATACCGGCCTATTCGGCGGCCAAGAGCGCCGTGAGCAACTTCACGCAGTGGCTGGCCGTCCACATGAATCAGCGCTATAGTCCGCAGATCCGCGTGAACGCGATCGCGCCCGGTTTCTTCTTGACCGAGCAGAACAGGTTCCTTCTGACGGACGAGACGACCGGGGAGCTGACGCCGCGCGGCAAGACCATAATCGACCATACCCCGGCCGGGCGGTTCGGCGATCCGCAGGAGCTGGTAGGGACGGTGCTGTGGCTGTTGAGCGACTCGTCGCGATTCGTCAACGGCGTGGTCGTGCCCGTCGACGGCGGCTTCAGCGCGTTCAGCGGCGTCTAGAGCCCACAACGAGCAGCAGAGGAAAACGCGATGGACTCTGAGAAGGTCAACGATTGGATCGGTGCCCACGCCGAGCAGATGGTCGAGCTGCAGGCCGAGCTGACGTCACGCCCGGCCATGGCGCCCGAGAACGGCGGCGAGGGGGAATGGGAGAAGGCGCGCTTCCTGGAAGGCTGGCTATGCGAGCACGGGCTCGACCAGATCACGCACTACGACTTCGCCGACGAACGCGTGTCCGAAGGCACTCGACCGAACCTCGTGGCGGAACTGCCCGGGCGCCGGGAGAAGCCTTGCGTGTGGGTCTGCACACACATGGACGTCGTCCCACCCGGTCAGCAGAACGCCGACGGATCGTGGGAGGGATGGGAGTCCGACCCATTCACGGTCAGGCGAGCCGGGGACATGATCGTCGGCCGCGGCGTCGCCGACGATCAGCAGGCACTGGTCAGCTCGGTCTTCGCGGCACTCGCCCTGCTGGAGGCAGGCCTGGAACCGGCCCACACCGTGAGGCTCGCCTTCGTTTCCGACGAGGAAACAGGCAACAGGTACGGCCTCGGCGGCCTCCTGCACGAGCACGGCGAGATGTTCACGCCCGAGGACGTCATCATCGTGCCCGATGGCGGCAACGAGGACGGCTCGATGATCGAGGTGGCCGAGAAGTCCGTCCTGTGGCTGGAGTTCCGCGTCGTGGGGAAGCAGTCACACGGATCGCGCCCTGACGTCGGCGTCAACGCGTTCCGTGCCGCCGCATGGCTCGTGAACCAGCTGGACGAGGGGTTCAAGCTGCACTTCGACAAGGTGGACCACCTCTACGAGCCGCCTGCCAGCACCTTTGAGCCCACCTTGCACAAGGCAAACGTGCCGAACGTCAACACGATACCGGGCGAGGACGTCTTCTGCTTCGACTGCCGAGTGCTGCCTACGTACGGCCTCGACTCGGTTCTGGACTTCGTGCAGGCCCAGTGCAGGCGAGCGGACGGCCGGTTCGGGACCACGACGGAGCTGACGATCCGGAACAGGTCCGATGCAGCGCCAGCCACTTCGCCCGACGACACCGTTGTCAGGGTCCTGGAATCCGCCATAAAAGAAGTCACAGGGGTGGAGCCCAAACCGATGGGAATCGGCGGGATGACGTTCGCCTCTCTGTTCCGGGCCCAGGGGCTGCCGGCGGCGGCTTGGATGACTACCTCGGGCACCGCCCACGAGGCGAACGAAGTCTGCTCGGTGGCGCACATGGTGAGTGACGCGGCTGTCTTCGCGCACGTTTACATGAACGACTTCTGAGCCGGCCGGCAGCTCAATCCGGCTCCAATTCGGCGCCGACAAGCGTCAGCGTCAGCCCCTCCAGCAAGTCCTTTTCGGATATGCGGGCCACCGCCACGTCCTCCCGCCGCCTGACGGTCAGCACGGGGATGCGCATGTGTCCCCAATCCGCCAGCGGCAGGAGCGGAACGGACATGGTGGAACGCACCGGCCTGAGCGTCAGCTCCCCATCCAGCCGGTTCAGCCGTAGCCCCGCGGCGCTCATGGGCATGCCGAAGATGGTGGTCCCCCGTGGATAGAAGTTCAGGTTATTCCTCTCGGTCGTATCGCAATAGAGGGAAGAGCACCAGTTGTCCCCCGTGGTGACCTGGTAGTCCCAGTAGCGGGACACGTTGTCCAGCAGGTCCACCTCCAGGTAGGCGCCTACGTAGTCCCGCCACATGTTCTGGGAGAACCAGACGGTGGCGTCGGCGCTGCTGGAGTGGCGGCAGCCGTAGGGAGTCATGGTGGCCCGGTTGGCGTTCCGGATGTCGACGGCAAAGCGATTCAGCTTCCACCGGGGCATCTTGATGCCGGCCAGGAAGAGGTAGAGCAGCCCGTTGGCCGTGTAGATGGAGTAGTCGTCCCAGCCCGCCAGTTCGCCGGGCTCGAGCGGCTGTCCGGTCCAGGGATCCACGAGCCCTTCCGTCGACCGGCCCAGGTTGACCGCGTAGTGGTCCAGCAGCCAGGCCTCCTCTTCCACGTTCTTGATGCCCTTGGAGGCGAAGGCGCGCCACCGCTCGGCCTGCGAGTCCTTTGCACCTGCCTTCTGCTCAACCTCCGCCAGGGCCCAGAGCGCCGCCTGGGACTTGACGGCGAGGTAGACCTGCTCCCTCCCGAACTGGACGGCCGGGCTGGCGTCATCGATCGTGTTGGCCACCCCCCTGTCGGGCACGCCGTTGCCGCTCGAATCCGCCTTAACCACGAACTCGGCGAGACGCCGGCACAACGGCAGCTTCTTGGCCGCCTTCTCAATGTTGCCCGTGAAGAACGCCCAGGCCGAGAGCAGCAGCAGGTAGTTCGTGTTCTCCTCGACCGGCATGTGGTGAGGGTAGACCTGCCGGCCGACCACGTGGTCCGAGCCCATGTCGTGACACAGGAAGGACGTCCCCTTGCCTTCCGCACCGAGCGTCTCCGCGCCGTCGACTTCGAAGTCGGCCCATTCGTCCAGCAGCGTTTCCAGCAGCTCGGGCCACAGGGCGAAGTAGAGCAGCCCGTCGTTGTATTCCACGTCAATCGTGGAGTGGAAGAAGCACGAGCCCTCCCACACGCTGAACCAATCGCGGCCGTCCTTGCGCGTAGTCCACCAGGTGTTGGCCAGGAACGAGTGGAGCGCGACAGCGGCGAGGTTCGACGCGCTGCTGCTCAGGCTCCAGTCGCGGACGGCCGCATCAATGAAGCCGCAGCACTGCTCGATCTTCCCTTTCTCCTTGGCCGCCCACGCCACCATCTTCTCGCGCGAACCGAACAATTCCACGTACTTGAAGGGCGTGCTCTCCTGGAAGACCTCCAGCACGGGCTCAGCAGTCCAGCTCGACCAGAGGACCGTCATCTTGCCGATGCCGTCCGCCGGAAGGTCGAACGCCTTCCTGAGCCCGGAAGAGCCGAACGGCGTGGCGTCGGTGCTCTCCAGCCAGTTTTCGACGTTCACCGTAAGTGCCGGCAGATCGGCTTCCGGCCGCGCCCCTGCCGTGCTGGAGAACCTGTACCGGAAACCCCCCTCGTCGAGCGCGAATTCCACCCCTGCCCCGTGAAGCTCCAGGACCAGCTCCCCCCGCAGCAAGGGCGAGTCCGCCTTCTCCCAACGGAACTTCTTCAGGGGACGGACCTCCACGTCCACGTAGTAGAAAGGTGCGACAGAGATGTGCGCGTTCTGCGGGTAGAAGGGAGCCCTGATCCGAAGCCGCAGTTCGATCCACAGCCCGGGATGAACGGCCCGGTACTCGATGCTCGTAAGCGTGTCGAACTGCTCCACGAACGGGAAACACTGTTCCCGGCCCGTAAACGGCAGCGCCCAGACCTCGCCGTCCCGCGTCCTGACTCCGACCGTCAAGTCGAGTCGCTGCTCCCGGAACCCGCCGTACGCGTTCTGGTACAGGCACCGATCGTGCGGATCGAAGATGAGGCTGAAGCGGCTACCCAGCGTAGCTGCCGCGTCGGTAATCAGATGCATTTGAGTTCCCTCAGGCCCGTGTTGGCCCCCTGCGCCCGCCGGCCACATAAACCGTCGCCCAGACGCTCCCAATGTACCCGAAACGGGTCCGAATTCAAGCAGAAGATCGGCCGGCCGCAGCCCCCCGGCCGGGCGGGGCGTCTGAGGCACCCGTTCGTTTGACAAAGCGCCGGCGACGGACAAGACTGACGTCTCTCTAGCTTTGCAGACAGCCACGGAGGCCACTATGGCGCGCACGGTCAGGCTTGGCGTGTTGATCAGCGGCGGGGGCAGATCCCTCCAGAACTTCATTGATCTGTCCGCAGCGGGCAAGCTCAACGCGACCGTAGTCAAGGTCATCAGCAGCCGCAAGGACGCCTACGGACTTGAGCGCGCCCGCCAGCATGACATCCCTGCCGCCGTCGTTCGCCCCAGGGACCTCGGAAGCCCCGCGGAGTTCAGCGCAGCCGTCACCGAGGAGCTCCGGGCGGAGGACGTGGACCTGGTCGCCATGGCCGGTTTCCTCAGCCTCTACTTCATACCGGACTGCTACGCAGGCAAGGTGATGAACATCCATCCCGCCCTGCTGCCCGGCTTCGGAGGGAAGGGATTCTACGGCGACAGGGTGCACGAGGCCGTGTTGGACTATGGCTGCAAGGTGAGCGGCTGCACGGTCCACTTCGCCGATAACACATACGACCACGGGCCCGTCATCATCCAGAAAGTCGTGCCGGTCGAGGAAGGCGACGACGTTCACTCGCTGGCGGCGCGCGTGTTCGAAAAGGAGAAGGAGGCCTACCCCGAGGCCATCAACCTGTTCGCGGAAGGCCGGCTGGAGATCAGCGACCGTCGGGTGAAGGTGAGGCCCCCGGCGACGAGTTGAACGGACGTGGCGGAGAACGCGCTCAGCCCTCTTCGCTCCCGTCCACGCGGCCGAAGCAGACGAGAGTGAGGTCATCGCTCTGCGGCGCCGCGCCGGCATGTTCCCGCACGGCCCGTTGGATGTCCTTCACGATGTTCAGGGGGGAGTTGTCCGCACGCTCCATGGCGTCCGATAACTTCTTGTAGCCGAACAGCTTCCCGTTCTCGTCCATGGCCTCGATGATGCCGTCACTGAAGATGCACAGAATCTCCCCCGGCTGGACGGTGAACGAGGTCTCGGGGAACTCCGCGTCCTGCGTGATCCCCACGGGGAAACCGTTCCCCCCCTCCAGACGCTCCACGCGTCCGTCGCTCCTGCGCACGAGCGGATAGCAGTGTCCGGCGTTTGACATCTGGACGGTGTTGCTCCTGAAGTCCAGGGACATGATCAGCATCGTGATGAACATGTCCGTCGCCGAACTGAGGGCAACCTGGTTAAGGGCGCCGAGCAGCCCACCGGGGCCGTTATGAGCGCCGGCGTAGAACCGCAGGTTGCTGGCCATCTTCGCCATCATTAGCGCGGCCGTAATGCCCTTGCCGCTCACGTCCCCAACAGCCACCAGAACGCGGCCCTCCGGCAGCGAGATGAAGTCGTAGAAGTCTCCCCCCACCTCCAGCGCCGTGCCGTACCAGTCCACGAACTCGTAGCCCTCAACGGCCGGGGGCTCGGTCGGCAGGAAGCTGTTCTGGATGCGTCGCGCGTTCCTGAGGTCCTGCTCCAGCCTCTCTCGCCGGACCAGACGCGAGTGCAACCGTGCGTTCGCGATCGTCAACGCCGCCTGGTTGGCAATGCTGGCCAGCACGTTCAGCCCTTCCTGGTCGTAGTTGCTGGCGATCCGCTGGGTATCGAGCCAGATGAAACCCAGCACCTCCTTCTCCTCGTCCATCAGCGGAGCGCACATCATCGAGCGCATCTGGAAGTCCAGTATGCTCTGGCTGCTGGCGAAACGCTCGTCATGCATCGCGTCTGCGCTCAGGACCGCCTCCCTGCGGTCAAGCACGTGCTCCAGAATGGTCTCGCTGATCTCGAGCCTCTCCTCGTCGCCCCTGGAGTGCTTCTCCATCCGCGAGGCCCGCGGAGTGAGCTGGCCCGTTTCCGGGTCGCGAAGGATGATGAACCCGCGCGCAGTCTCCGGGAACACCTCGAAGAGCTTGTCCAGAATCTTGTTGAGAAGCTCGTCCTCGTCCAGGCCCGTCCCGATGGATTGGAAGATCTCCAAGACCGTGCCGAGCCGGAAGTTGGCCCGCATCAACTCGTCTACCGTCGTCTCCCTGCCCGCCAGGACGCTTGGCGTGTCCTGAAGCATATCCACAGAGCTGATCACGGACGTGCTGCTCGTGTCTTCTCCGATGTCCAGCAACGTCCGATCGGGTGGCGCTATCGCGCTGTCCTCGCTCTCCGCGTGGAAAACGAACTCGTTGTTGCCGACGCGAATCTCATCCCCGTCCTTGAGCCTCTTCGTCGTCACCTGGACGCCGTTGACGAAGGAGCCGTTGCTGCTGGCCAGGTCCTCGATGATGTATTCGCCCTTGTCATTGCACAGCACCCGGGCATGCCGTTTTGAAACGGTCAGCTCGTCGAGCCTGACGTCCATATCCAGGCCGCGCCCCATGCAGGTGACCTTCTGCAAGGGAACCTTCATCCCGACGCGCTCACCTTTTGTCATGATCAGATGGGCCATCGCAAGGACCGACGTCCTCCGCTCGACTCAGAATCCAGTCCCGGCAAGCCGCCCTGCCCCCACAGGGCGCCCGCCAGATTCGAACCGATTCTACCAACCCCAACGCATCTTGCAACGGGAAAACGGCTGGCCGGCGCTGCAACCTAGCCCTCGTCCTGACTCGCCCCGGCCGCTTCCGACCCCTTCTGGCGTCCGTCCGGGCGGATCACGGACTCATAGACAACCAGGCCGAAACCCACGCAGATCGCCGCGTCAGCCACGTTAAACGTGTACCAGTGGAAAGCCTCTCCCCAGTGCAGATCGATGAAATCCCGGACTGCGTGGAAAACGGCCCGATCCACCAAGTTTCCCACGGCCCCGCCGGCCAACAGACCCAAAGCCGCGTGCAAGAAGCCCTTGTGCGGCGGCGCGGTCGCCAGGAAGAAGGCCACGATGCCCAGCCCAACCAAGGAAGCCACTATGTAGAAGGCAAGGCTCTGCGGGCCCTGGCCGAAGATGCCCCTCACGTTCCCCGGATGGTTGATCAACTGAAGCACGTGCGGGATCAGGACGACCGGGGGGCGCGCCTCATCCGGCGAATGGACCAACAAGAGCTTGGTGATCTGGTCCAGCAGCACCGTCGCGCCGGCAAAGGGCCAGAACAGCTTCTTCCGTCCCTGGATGAATGTGTGCGGGAACTTCAACGGGCCTCATCGGATGCCGAGTCATCTCGTTCTGCGCCGGGGTGCGGACCCGAACGGCCCGCCCTCCCGACCCGACTTCGCCAGAGCCCAGGCGAAGGGCTACGGAGCTGAGTTCAACTGCTCCTCGGCCTGCTTGCACTCAATGCAAAGCCGCGCGAACGGCAAAGCGCTCAGCCGCTTCTTGGGGATCTTCTTCGAGCACGCCTCGCACAGGCCATACGTGCCGGCGTCTATCTTCTCCAGCGCCACGTTGATGTCGCACAGCTCGGCGTCGCTGTCCTGCAGGATTCTGATCATCAGGTCGCGCGCGAAGTTCTCCGAACCCCGATCGGCCATGTGCTCGGCCGACACGTCCGACAGCTCGTCCACCGTCTCCCCGGCGCTCTTCAAGGCGTCGTTCTGCAAACTGCCGATGTTGTTCGTCAGCTTGCGCTTCAGCTCGATGAGCATCTGGCGGAATCGCTTCAGCTCTCTCGCGTTCACCTTGGCGCGCACTCCCATTGACCGTCGGATTTCGGGCCCACTCACCCCGAGCGGCAGCTCGCCCTGCAAATGTGCGCCTCGAACGCGAACCCGCCCGGGTCGCGACAGCCGAGACACCGACGGGACCCTCAACACGCACCCAGGATCCACCGCCACTCAATCGACCGATTCTAACCGAAAGCCGCTCCCCCATGCAAGACAGACGGCCGCGCGCGAGGCGCCGTGGCGAGGGGGGCCAAGGCGCAGCGGCTCGACAGTGCCGGCGGCGGACACGCCTTCCCCCGGCGGTCGTCGCATCTGATTATGTAGGCAAGGCTTGCGTCACCTACCGGACTGCCTTTGCGCCCGCTGGCGTTGACAGGGATGGCCCGACCGGGTATAGTATGTGTGCTGGAAACGGGGGGCGAAAGGGTTTCGACCAGGCCTCCGAAGTTGAAGTGGCGCACCGAGGTTGCCAGGCGGCCTCGTAAAACACCTGGCAAAACCAAATATGCCGAACACACACCGGCATACGCGATGGCTGCGTAAACCGCAGCCCCGCCTGCGCGGGCTTGACCTGTGGGCTCGCGTAAGGTGACAAACACGCAGGTGTACCCGCCGTGGCGCAGCCAGGTCGCAGGCGGGGAACCCGGTGATCCCGGGACAACGGGCTGGCCGGTTCTCGGATCCCGCCAACCGGAGCCGGGCCGGCGAGATCGAATAGGTTGGCTATGTGCGTAGAGGCTTCAACGGACGGGCCTTGGGACGCGGGTTCGATTCCCGCCGCCTCCACCACCCTATCCCATTGTCCGGCAAGGGCTTAGGATCGCCGGTGCCCGCCTGTACTGCCGGTCCTATGCTCGGCGCAGACCTCAAGTGCGGCAGCGAGGCGGAAGTGCGGTCCGCCTGCCAATTCGCCTGCAGACACATCAAGCCAACGGACGTGGTCCTCGTGGGCATGTGGCAGGAGGAAAGCGACCACCTGGCTCAGAACGTCCGATGGGTCACCGGGTTCCTGACACAGCCGAAGGAGAAGGCGGATGAGTACGGTCATCGGAGTCGCCGGGAGTGCAAGGAAGAACGGCAATTCAGCAACACTGATGCGGGCGGTGCTGAAAGGGGCTGCCGGGGCCGGAGCCGACACGGACGAGGTCTATCTGAATGGACTTGGTCTGCGGGGATGTCAGGGGTGCGACACGTGTTCACCCACGGGTAAGTGCATTCTGAATGACGAGCTGACGCCCGTCCTGGAAGAACTCCGCAAGGCCGATGGCTGGGTGCTTGCATCCCCGATCTACTATGACAGCGTCAGCGGGCAGATGAAAACCTTCTTCGACCGTTGCCGCACTTTCACAAGAGACCCCCAGACGCACGAGCTCAGACCGCAGCTCGAGGGAAGAAGGACAGGCGTTGTGATAGTCTCGTACGAGGACAAACCGAGGGAAGATTACCATCATGAGGCGGAGAAGCTCGCGAGCTACCTGGCCTGGATGGGCGATTTCGGCAAGGTCGAAATGATCTGTGAAGGTAACCTGGGGCCCAGGGATGCCGCGGCTGGCAGGCCGGACCTTCTGGCCAGAGCCGAGGAACTGGGGGAGCGCCTGTTCGGCTGACTGTCGCCGAGCTTAGCGCCAGATCAGGCAACACCGCCAAGGCGGCGGCCATATCGAGCAGGCAGAGGTCGGGGGAGACGTTCTTCGTGAGGTCGAGGGGCAAGTGCCGCGTGGCCCGCTGAACAGTGCGCGGGGCCTACGCCTTCTTCCATAGCGATGGCGCCATCAGGAGAATACTGCCGGAGGTGGTTGAGTGTGGCATAGACATACTGAATCCCTTACAGTGGCGATGCAAGAACATGGATATGGCAGGAGGCAGATTCCGGAGTCTGCCGCATCGGTTCAGGGCAAAAGTGATGCCGATTACTCTTGTGGGAAGGCCACACGATGAGTTCAGAGAGTACACGGAAAACCGCCTTGTTCATTGGCGCACATCACGACGAGATTGAAGTAGAGTGCCCCATCCTTCCGTGCAAGCTCGCCTCCAAGGGGCTCCGTGTTGTCATTGTCAATCCCATGGGCGGGTGGAACTGGCACGTCATCAGGCTGAAGGGAAAGGGAGCGAAAGAGAAGATACGGGATGAAGCTTTGAAAGCGGCAGAGGTCCTCGGCTGCGAGAAGATCATTTGGGACTATCCGGCATCGGTGGCGTCAAGCGATCACCGGCCGGAAATCACGCGCCGGCTGGCAGAGCTCCTCATGGAGATCAATCCCGCCTTTGTTTTCATACACTGGCCCTATGATTCTCACCCTGACCATCGTCTCATTTCCCAGATAAGCTACCACGTGCTCCAGAGCGCCCGGAACATTGTTGACGACCCGCAGCCCGAGCTTCTGACTGAGGAAGTGTTCGCCTTTCAGGCGGCGATATACCAGACACGCGATTTCTGGCCTGACTTCTGCGTTCTGGCCAATGAGGAGGAGATGAACAGGGTCCAGGAGGCCCTCCTGTGCTTTGAGACGTACGGAGAAGAGCGGGAGAGATGGTGGCGCGGCCTCCAGGCGAAGAGCGCCGGCTGGGCACATCTGGTCGGCGATGGGCCCGCCGAGGCATACAAGTTCATTGGCCCGCACTTGCCCATACGGGGCCTGGCCCTTGCCGAG